>JBCBPQ010000003.1:0-126439 GCA_039820645.1 Cyanobacteria bacterium J06633_8
TATGACTTCGCCGTATGTCCAGATTAACCATATCGCGGCAATCCATTCTATAACGCTGGAAACATGAATTATCCAAGTGGGAATTGAAAGTGCTTGCATATCAGTGAGCAGTGAACAGTTATCAGTGAACAGTGAACAGTTATCAGTGAACAGTGAGCAGTGAACAGTTATCAATTATGATTTCATACTTTGTTGTTCATTATTCCTAATTCCTAACTCTTAACTCCTAATTCCTAACTTATTTTCGCGAAACTTGTTGCGGAGGTGTCTTGTTGTGTGCGTCGATTCGTGGGAAATACATGATGGTGGAGAATAAATATTTTTCCGTTTATTAATCCAAAACAAAAACATCTGTTGTTAAAATCCAAAATCCGAAATAATTATGCGTGCTTTATTATCTGGATATTATGGGCAAGGAAATGGTGGTGACGAAGCTTTGTTGGCTACGCTTTTACAAATGCTTCCGTCGTCGGTGACTCCTGTAGTTCTTTCTGGTAATCCTGAAGAAACTCAACAGCGTTACAATGTTGAGGCTTGCGAGCGTAAGGCTTTTAATACCGTGATGCAGTCTTTAAGTTCCTGCGATGCTTTTATATGGGGTGGTGGTAGTTTAATTCAAGATGCCACTAGTGCTATTAGCCCATTTTATTATGCTGGTTTGATGGCGATCGCTCAAAAAAGAGGCATGAAAACCGTGGCTTGGGCACAAGGGATTGGTCCTTTGAAACGTAATGCTACTAAGTGGTTGGCTCGTCAAAATTTTGCTGGCTGTACTGGGGTAAGCGTTCGAGATTCGGCTTCTGCTGCTTTACTTACGGAATGGGAAGTTAACCACGAACTGGCACCAGATCCAGTTTGGGCGCTGGAATCTGTTTCTACACCAGGTATTTGGAATACCCCGGCTCCGAGAGTTGCTGTTACTTTACGCGCTCATCCCCAACTTACACCAACGCGATTGGCTAATTTAACTAAGGCTTTGGTTGATTTTCAAAAGGCTACAGAAACTTTTATTTTGCTGATACCGTTTCAAAAAAGCAAAGATTTGGCTATTGCTCAAGCAATTGAACCAGCATTAAAAGATGTCAGTAAAATTATCACTGTAGAAGAGCCGACTATATTAAAAGGAATATATAACGGTGTGGAAATGACGATTGGAATGCGCTTGCATAGTTTGATAATGGCTGCAAGTTCAGGAAGTCGTTGTTTTGCCTTGAGTTACGATCCCAAAATTAATCGGTTGATGGAAGAATTAGAAATACCGGGATGGGATATTGATAATTTACCTGATGATGCAAATGCGATGAGTATGGCTTGGATTGACTATTTTGCGAATGGGGAAGCGCTTTCGGACGATAGAATTAAGTTTCTTACGGATAGGGCTTTGATACATCGAGAAGTATTGCACAAAGCTTTGACGTGAAATATAAAACCTCACCCCAACCCTCTCCTTGTTAAGGAGAGGGAGAAATTTTTAACGCAAAGGCACGCTGAGGTTTGCGCGGAGGTTCGCTGAGGGAATTTTTAGTCTATGTGTTAAGAATGAGCAGCGGTGTTTTTATTTACTGTTTGCTGTTTGTGGTGCGTTGATATGTCGGAATTAAATCAATATAAATCTTTTAATTAAAGAAACACTTAAACTTAGAAAACTACTACTAAATTTCAAAAGAAACTTTCTATATAACGCAAATGTTAAAATAAAAAATGAAATCGTACAAGAACTTATTAAAGTTGAATTAAATCGTTCAATATTTATTCAGCAAACAATACAAGCATTATCACAAAGAGTAAAATATGAGATTGGTTCTAATGTATTTGGTAAGTCAACTTTGAATCAAAGTTCAGAAGCCTTAAGAACCTATAATAACATTGTCACTTCCGAAAAAATTCTCGACCAAATCTACCTGATCGAAGTCTACCAATCGCTACTAAAAATCTCCCTCGACGAAAAAACCCAACAATGGTACGACTGCTTAAACCAACTATTTGAAAATTGCGGATGGTTTATTCCCTTTGAAGACGTTTGTATTGTGTGCGTTAAGCGAAGCTCTACCGAAGGTAATCGCCCTTCAAAATTTTCCCTAGATTCAGAAAATCGTCTTCATGCTGAAGGGGAGCCAGCAATTCAATTCGCTGACGGATACGCTTTATATTACTATCATGGTGTTGCTTTACCTGAAAAATACGGTAAAGTACATCGAAATCAATGGCAAGCAAGATGGTTATTAGAAGAAAATAATACTGAATTACGTAGAATTTTAATTCAAGCTATTGGTTACAACCGTATTTGTGATGAATTAAAAGCGATTCAACTGGATTCTTTTCGGGAATATGACTTAATCAAAATTGACGCTGATGCTGATGTCGAACCGATAGTTATACTGAAGATGATTTGTCCCAGCACCGGATATACTCATGTTTTAAGGGTTCCTCCTAATATGGAATCCGCACGTGAAGCGATAACTTGGATAAATTGGGGTGTAGAACCACAAGATTTCGCTGTAGAAAGTTAGAGGTAAAGTTTACAGATTTTTGACCTCTCTCCGAAGTCACTACAAAGGGGGAACCCCTGCAAGGCGCTTCTCTCTCCAATGTTCTCTTTTCAATGAGAGAGGCTTTGAAAAACTTATTTACATGTCCGGTTTCCCTCCCAGGGAAGGGGTTAGGGGTTCAGTTTCCGAGATTGATTATTCATTAAAAATGCACTTTAGCTCAAATTTCTTATGATTAAGCCAAAAATCAAACGTAAAATGCCAAAGTGCATCCAATGTCGCTTTTACCAAGGCAATTTTATTGTCTGCAAAATGTATCCTAATGGCCCCGAAGATAAATCATGTCCTCACTATGCACCAGATCCAGATTTTTATTTAGATGAAGGGGAACAAGGAAGAGGAAACAAAAGAAAAAGGCAATATTAGCAGCTTAATAACCAAAATTTGATTATCTAAAGTTTGTGAAAATACATAAACCCGGTTTTTTGAAAAAACCGGGTTTTTATATATTTGATTGACTATGCAGCAACAGCAGCAGCTTCTTCTTCGTAAGGCATAAAGGTCTTTTTGGTAGCGTTACAGATGGGACAATGCCAATCTTCAGGGATGTCCTCGAAAGCTGTTCCCGGTGCAATTCCTGAATCTGGATCGCCTACTACGGGGTCGTATATCATCGAACATTGACGGCAAATCCATTTTTGTGTCGCGGGGTCGCCACTAGCTTTCTTTTCTGGGGCAGTTTTACCATCTAGACCTTCTAAGGCAATAGTATACTGACGAGCATGATGGTGTTCGATGCTAGTTAACAAACCAAAATTGTGAGTAGCTTTACGGAAGATATCGGCATGTTCGCGAGATTCTTCTTCCTGGGTTTTAAACTCCTCTTCTGCTTTTCCATCTCTATCCGCACGCGCTTCTTCTGCAAAACCCGGATACATAGTTTCGTATTCGTAGGTTTCTCCTTCTACTGCTAATTCCAAACAGCGGGATGCTATAGCTTTTTTTTGTTCTTCAGTTAAAGAATCAACATCATCAATTACCAATTCCGGATGCATTAACCGAAAGTGAGCAAAAGCGTGTTCTGTCTCTTGATTCGCTGTATCCTTAAAAAGCTTGGAAAGTTCTTTCATTCCTAAATGTTTAGCCACTTCGGCGAAGAACAAATACTTCCGATTCGCCATAGACTCTCCACCAAAAGCAGCTTCCAAGTTCTTCGCTGTGTTGGAATTTGATAAATCCATCTTATGCAACCTCTCTTTAATAATACGCAGACAAGATTACTGCTTTAGCATTACTCGTTAAGCGTAGTCGTTATGAATTTGATTATAGCCTATGCAAAGTCATAATGACTATGATTAAGCTGAATATTTTTAGGAAGAGAGGGAAAGAGGGAATTATTTACAACTCCTAACTGTTCACTGTTAACTGTTAACTGTTCCCTGAAACGCCGGATTCGAGCATTGTTATAGTCGCGGAATTTGCGTCAATTTCGACTTGCGAGCCGATGGGAAGGGTGAGAATATTTTCCATATGACCAATTGTTGCTCCATGCCAAGCTGGAATATTTAAAGGTTTGATGTGGTCGGATAATACTTGCTCTAAAGTGAGTGAACCATAATCACTGCCTGGTGTGCATCCGGGACATTGACCGAAAATGAAACCGCTTATCTGATTTAAGACACCAGCTAATTTGAGATGAGTAAGAAAGCGGTCGATGCGGTAAATATTTTCGCCGATTTCTTCTAGAAATAAAATTGTTCCTTTTAAATTAGGAAGATAGCTCGAACCGACCAAAGTAGAGAACACTGAAAGGTTGCCACCAATCAATTTGCCTCGAGCTTTTCCGGGGTTGATAGTGCGAATACGGTATTTTACTTGCATTAAACGGTCATTGTCGCTCGCGTCTTTGTGATTTTTGAATATTACTTTTTCTCCAGCGAATAAAACCTTACGGAAAGATTCCGTTTGCTGGGTTCTCCAAGAAGTAAGTCCGTTGGGACCGTGAAAAGTAACAAGTCCAGTTTTTGCGTGAATAGCTATAAGTAAGGCAGTTATATCGCTAAAACCGACGATAATTTTGGGATTTTCTTTAATAACTTGATAATCAAGGTAAGGCAGAATACGACTGCATCCCCAACCGCCGCGAATCGGTAAAATAGCCGCAACTTTAGAGTCGGAGAATAATTGATTTATATCGGCGGCTCGGTCAATATCTTTACCAGCAAAATAGCCGTATTTATCTAAAACATGAGGTGCGAGTTGGGGTACTAATCCTAAAGCACGAACTGCATCTTGAACAATATCGAGTTCTTCTTTTACAAAAGTTGCACTTGCGGGGCTAACTATTCCGACAATAGAGCCGGGTTTTAAAGCAGGTGGTTTGATTATTTGAGAATTTAAATTTTTAGCTAGTACAGAATTAAACGGTTGAGTAATTGTAGAGACAGCAGTAACAGCAGCAACCGTTTTGAAAAAATCACGGCGAGTCAACATACGATGTAAGGTTTATTACTTAAATCCTTCAAAGGTATATGTTTGTTCGCGGATGAGTAAAGGTTAGGGGATTACAAAAGGAGTTAACAGTTAAGAGTTTAAATCTTATTAAGTGATGGTCTACACCCTCTGCTTGAAAAACTGTTCACTGATAACTGTTCACTGTTCACTGTTCACTGATATTTGACCTTTAACCTCTCAAGTTTTCTGATTATCCGACTTAAACCTTCCTTCGACAAAATCGCGTTTTTGTAAATGCTTGGTATTGCGTCCGGTAACTCTTTTACGCCACATTTTAAAGCTGGATTCTTTCATATAGCGGCGCATGATAGCAATAACTTCTTTTTCACTCAAACCAAATTGAGTTTCAATTGCTTCAAATGGTGTCCTATCTTCCCATGCCATTTCAATTATGCGGTCGATAGTTTCTGTACTTAATTCTGGTAATTTAGTCATAACAGTGAACAGTGAACAGTGAACAGTGAACAGTGAGCAGTGAGCAGTGAGCAGTAATCAGTGAACAGTGGGCAGTAATCAGTGAACAGTTAATAATATTGAATTTATAATTCCTAACTCATAACTTATAACTCATAACTCCTTCTCCCAATTACCCATTACCTAATTAGATACTTACAATTCCAGACCACTGAACTTTTCCTTCTTTAGCGCGACGGTGAGAGAAAAAGTTTTCTGGGTTTTGATAGGTACAATATGGTGCTAGGGAAATTTGTTCGGGACTAATTCCTAATTGTTCAAGTTGTAATGCGCTTACTTGTCGCACGTCTATACGTACTTTTCCAGGTTCTGTATCTGAAAATAAGGGCGAATTATCTATTTCTTGTAAGCCTTTGATGATGGCTATTTCGTCTTCTTGAGGTATTAGTGTTGAACCTAGTTGTGATGCAACGTCTGAAGATACTTGATAAACTTCACCTGCAATCGATGGTCCCATTGCAATTCTTAAATCTTGAAGTTGGCTTCCTTGAGACTGCATCCGAGAAATGGCTTGGGGAACTATTTTTTTCACCGTACCGCGCCATCCTGCATGAACTGCTGCTACTTGTTTGGTTTTAATATCGCCGATTAATACAGGAGTACAGTCTGCGCTTGCAGTCCACAAAGCTTGTAAAGGCTGTTCGCTAATTAAACCGTCTGCTTTTGCAAAGGTTTTTTCACCGACTTGCTCTATTTCATCTCCACCTACAATTATTAGGTGTTCAATTTCTTGTGGGGTGAGAACCTTATTGCCATGTACCTGCTTGAGACGGTAATATGAAGCTTCTTCGTGAAGTATCTTGGTCATATCTTCAAGATTATGAGACCAGAACTGTTGGGTAAAGAAGCCATGAGGAAATTGTTCAAGCAGACTAGAACTCAAGTAGGGCAATTCCTGCCAACTGTGCCAGTGCCAAGTATGCATACTAGTTTACCTTTTAGTTTTTCTATTAATAAAAATCAATTTAGCCAATTCATGCTAGCTTGAATAAGCAATTTTTGGTTCGTAACTGTGGTATTAGACAAGCAAAAGCTGCAAGCAGTTCTTTTGACAGAAGGTAAAAATACTGACTTACCTTTTAGCTTACATATTTTTGAAAGTGTCGCTTCAACCAACAAAACTTTGTGGGAATTGCTGGGTAAAAAACCTCGTTCGGGATGTGTAGTAATTGCAGCCGAACAAACTGCCGGAAGAGGACAATGGGGTCGGAGTTGGGTATCTCAAAAAGATGGATTGTATCTTTCTTTCGGTTTTGCTCCTAAATTAGATATAAATTTAGGCTATCAGTTAACTCTAGCAACAGCATGGGGGATTGCCGAACAACTGAGAAAGTATGGGATTGATGTTGAAATCAAGTGGCCTAACGATCTAGTGTTAGATGGTCGTAAGTTAGGTGGAATTCTCACTGAAACCAAAGTTAGTGCCCGAAAAATTACTCAGGCTGTTATTGGAGTTGGAATTAACTGGAAAAATCCGGTTCCTTCTACTGGGATTAATTTACACTCCTGGAAAAATGGAGGAAATCCAATTCAAATTTCTTGTTTAGAAAAATTAGCTGCTGTGGTTTTGCTCGGAATACATTCCGGTATACAGTGTTTGGAGAGAGAAGGAATCAATATATTATTGTCTCGCTATACCAAATTGCTTTCTAATATGGGCGAGAAAGTTTACGTGAATGATGATTTTTCTGGAACCGTAGTCGGCGTTACTCCGGCAGGAAATCTTCATCTTCATAAGTCATCACCCAATACTGTATCCGTAACACCTGCATCTATTTTTCTCCAGCCCGGTACAATCAGTTTAGGTTACCGTAAATATAAGGATTAAATTGCCACTTCTTATCCAAAATTTTAAATTTGGACAAGGATTTTACTGAGATTATCTGATTTGTCATAGTTACACTCTTGTTGATTATTTAAACACAATGACGCAGCGCAAAAACTCTGCCCATAACAATTCGCAATCCCCGTGGCAACGCTCGCTACCAGCCCAAAGCCTTTGTTGGCTTGGTAGCTTTAGCTTACTAAGCAGCGGCTTTGTAGTTGCTCAAACTTCCTCTGGAATAGACAATATTGTTCCGACTGTGAAATCTTCACAGATAAGCAGTATCAAAGAAGCAGCACAAGGAAAAGCTGTTATTATCAGTGGCGCTCCAACACCGGAGGCTTCCAGACGTAATGCTGAATTTTCTCAACGTCGAGCCCGACTTAGACAAAGGTTATCGGCTAACAAATCGACCGCTTCTTCGACTGGGAAAAAGCCCGCACCAAGAGTCAAGGTTACAACTAATAACAAAAAGAAGAGTAGTTTAAGAACTAGACTAAAGCGTTCCCGCACTAATTCTGTAATCGTCAAACTCAAAAAGAAAGCGCCAACTACCCGTCAAAGAGTAGTTATTAAGAAGAATCCGACTAGATTGAAGCCTAGCGTGCCAAAAACTCGTATTGCTTCACCTCAAAAGCCTCGGACAATTCTTCCCAGAACTACTACCGTAAGAAAGCCAAAGAAAGATTACAATAACGCTTTAATCGATCCGACAAATTACGGTAAAAAGTATCAAGCGCCCAATTCTGTAGTGATTACAGGACGCAATAACGGTTGTAGCTCAGTTGCAAGCGGACAAGGAATTTCTGGTAACTGCGGAGCTTCCAGAAGCCGAACTCGGGTTAGTTCCAAGCAAACAAATCCTGGGAAGAAAACAACACCTAGCTGGCTAAAAGCGAGTCAAAACGCTTCCATTGCTAAGGTTACTTCTCCAAGAACTGTTGCTGCAAAAACTAAGAAAACTACACAATCTCCTAAAAGAGTAAGTTCAGCAAAAGTAAAGAAAACTATATTGCCTGCCAAATCAGCAGCTAATACCTATCGCCCAACTAAAACGATTAAGCGTGTTGCTTCGGTGACACCGAATGTCGTAAAGAAAGCAGTGAAATCTGTTACTCCATCGATTCGTAATAATACTCGAAACAGGATAGCTTCTCGTAGCACTCCCAAACAAACATATAGGTCTAATCGTTTTATTCCACAACCGAGTAGTTTTACTCCCCGGACTACAGTTAGCAAAGAAGCGATTGCACCTAGTGGTGGATTGTTACCAGCGCCAATCATGGCTAACAATGGAGCACCTCGTCCTAGTGCTGTAACTTACGATATTCCTCTGGCATCTGCACTACCAAAAGTTTCTTACACTGGCGCTGCTTACAACCCCAACGGATTAGTATTTCCTCTTTCCGTACCTTCTGCAATCAGTTCCGTATTTGGCTGGAGGCAACACCCAATAACTGGCGATCGCCGTTTTCATTCGGGTATAGATATTGCAGCAGCTGATGGAACTCCAGTTCTGGCAGCTTATTCAGGACAAGTCGAAATTTCTGATTGGGTAAGTGGTTACGGCTTAACCGTTGTATTAAATCACAACAGCGCCCAACAAACACTTTACGGACACATGTCCGAGCTATTGGTTCGCCCCGGTCAGTGGGTAGAACGAGGAACCGTTATCGGTCGGGTAGGAAATACTGGTAATTCTACTGGTCCCCACCTACACTTTGAAACACGGCAGCTAACTCCTAACGGTTGGGTAGCTACAAATCCAGGAGCGCAATTACAATATGCGCTCAACCAGTTCATACAGTCTTTGCAGACAGCGCAAGTAGCCGAAGACTCTGGTAGCTAAGGAAGAAGGGAGAGTAGGAGATAGGGGGACAAAGAAATTCAACTTTTAACCTTAATTGCTCCTAACTCCCTACTACCTATTTCTTACAAATACCCATGTTGGGCTAAGAATGTAGGTGTAATTTCCTTTTGGAGGGATTCTGATGAAACGGGATTATTTTCCTTACCAAAATAAATAAATTTTTCTACGTATTTTCCGAGAATATCACCTTCTAAGTTTACCGAATTACCAGGAGTCAAATCGCGAAGATTTGTTTCGGCATATGTTACCGGAATTACCGCTACCTTAAACTGAGATATTTCCGGCTCGTATTCAGCTACAGTAAGGCTAATACCATTGATGGCAATACTACCTTTAGGTACTATATAGCGGTCAATGGTATGAGATGCGCTAAATGTCATTTCCCAAGAAGTCGCTGTTTGTTCGGCATAAATTAATTGACCAATACCGTCAACGTGTCCCATTACAAAATGACCGCCGACTTTACTACCAACTCTCAAAGAAGTTTCTAAATTGACGTAACGGCCTTGGTTTACCGCTTCTCCCAAAATTGTGCGGCGCAAAGTTTCTGGAGAAGCAGTGGCAATAAAACCGTCTTTAGTGATATCTTCTACCGTCAAGCAAACTCCATCTACTGCTACGCTATCACCATAAGCTAAGTCTTGATAGATTGCCGACCATGAGGAGTCCTGGCTAGTAATTTGCCAAGAATCTCCCCCTAAGGGTTTCATCGTTCCTAATGCTTGAATTATTCCTGTAAACACGGCTTTTTTGTGCGACTAACTCTATATATTGCTTATTTTCAACTTAAATTAATTAGTAATTCTGCCATAATTTATGTTCTATAAGTATCAATAGTAACTTTTAAATGTATAAAGCCATAAACGTATTTATAACGAATACAGGGCAAAAGGGGGGTAAGTAGACTATTGTAGAACCAATCAGGTTAGAATAGCCGAGCGGTCTTCCTAACATGGCGGGGAGTTCAATATAAGCAATTATAGAAACATATTGACTTATGTTTGAGGTTTTTCTAACTTGCTTAGGCAATAGTATTATTTGTGACCAAATTTATCGAAGCGCTCAAAGGAATGTAGAGGCATAGCCGATGATAGAAATGAAAGTTGCTGGTATAGCGTTGGATGCAATTACTCGCAGTCCGATAGTACTTTTAAAAGATGCAACAGACCGCCGTGCTTTGCCAATTTATATTGGTCAAGAACAGGCAAAAGCAATTATGGCAGCACAAGAGAATCAAAAAGCTCCCAGACCTTTAACTCACGATTTAATAGTGAATATTTTAGAGGGGTGGGATATGGTTTTGGATAAAGTGGTTATCCACTCCCTGCAAAAAGATACCTTTTATGCATCTTTAATTTTAAAGCAAGGTGACGCTCATAAGGAAATTGATGCTCGTCCTAGTGATGCGATTGCCGTTGCGTTGCGTACAAATTCACCAATTTGGGTAATGGAAGAAGTGGTTTCAGAGGCTTCAATTCCGGTGGATAGGGATGCAGATGAAGCCGAAAGAGAAGCCTTCCGGGAATTCGTTTCTAATCTCCGTCCAGAAGATTTAATCAAGCGTTTTGGCGATAGTACAAGTAATAGTTAATAGTTATGAGTTAAGAGTTAAATTATTAGCTAGAGCTCAAAGAAGAGTAAACAAAATCTGTATATGAGCTTTAAGTAATATAGATAAAATACTTATTTCACATACAGTCTTTCCAACTCCTAAATTCTAACTCCTAACTCCTAACTAAAAAAAAGATGCAATACCGACGCTTCGGGAAAACAAATCTACGTTTATCAGTGTTTTCCTTGGGAACGATGCGCTATTTGGCTTCACCTGTAAATGCAAGAAGAACTATTAATGAAGCAATAGCACAGGGGATTAATCATATAGAAACAGCAAGTGGTTATGGCAAGAGTGAGGAGTATTTGGGTGAAGCGTTAAAAGCTAGATTATCTGTATCTCGCAACCAACTGCATATCACCAGTAAAATTCCACCCACAGTTGATGCTGATACCATGCGTCGGTGCATCGATAATTCTTTAGAAAGATTGCAACTCGAATATCTTGATTGTTTGGGTATTCATGGTTTAAATACATGGCAGCATTTGCAGTGGGTGGTGGCTGAAAGTGGCTGTATGCAAGCGGTACGGGAAGCAGTTGCGGATGGTAGAGTACGCCACGTAGGTTTTTCTACCCACGCACCGTTAGAAATAATTTTGGCGGCGATTAATACCGATTTATTTGAATTTGTCAATCTACATTATTACTATTTTTTTCAACGTAATGCTGCTGCGGTAGAATTAGCGGCGGAAAAAGACATGGGTATTTTTATAATTTCTCCTGCGGACAAAGGAGGAAAATTATATACACCACCCGAAAAATTAGAAGAATTAGCTTATCCGTTTTCTCCCTTAGAATTAAATTATCGTTTTTTACTCAGTAACTCGATGATAACAACATTGAGTGCGGGCGCTGCAACTCCTGAAGAATTAATCGAACCCTTAAAAGTTGCTGATAACGACGGGGAATTAAGTTTAGAAGAAATTGCAGTATTTGAAAAATTAGAAACGCATCAAAATACAGTATTAGAAGCTGAAAAATGCAGTCAATGCTATAAATGCTTACCCTGTCCCGAAAATATAAACATTCCCGAAGTATTGCGACTGCGGAATTTAGCAGTTGCATACGATATGACAGATTACGGGAAATATCGGTATGGAATGTTTGAAAATGCCGGACATTGGTTTCCGGGGATGAAGGGTAGTCGGTGTACTGAATGTGGGGAATGTTTACCCAAGTGTCCCGAGGAATTAGATATTCCTGCTTTGTTGAAAGATACTCATGAGAGATTGAAGGGGAAAGGAGGGAGGAGATTGTGGGAGTAGGGATTTTGGATTGTCTTCTATTTTACTCAACTTCTGTAAACTATTTAGCTAATATGTATTCTTGACCAAGGAATAGTTAATCAAAAAACACCAATACTAGAACGAAGTGTATGTGAAGTAATAGCTAGTTATGTAATGCCGCTTTCAGTTTATTCATTTAATGATAAAAATAAAATAGATGAAGTATTTAGAAGAATAAATTCAAATGGTAAATATTTGTCTAGACAAGAATTGAGAGCTTCTGGAGCAACGGCTTATTTTCCTGAACTTGTGAGAAAAATATCTAGCGAAATAAGAACAGATACCTCCGCTTCGGATGTACTGAAGTTACGAGACTTAAAGGTAATCTTGATAATTTTTTCAAATGGTTGATACAAAAAGTTAAATCTCAACCTATTGAGCAAGCAGTAAAAGATAATATTGGCACAAATATTAAAATTGTTAATTATTACAGCAAAGATGTTGTTATTTTTTCTATCAAAGGTGGGGAAGCTCCTGTAATGTATGATAACAATAACAAGTATTATCAGCGAATTGGCGCAAACGTTGAAGAAGTTGAACCAGCAGGATATTTAGAGTTTTTCCGTAAATTTTCTTAAATCATAATCTCTTTTCTTCCACCTTCCTGAATCATAATTAAAATAAACCTTCTTTAAGTACCTATGGAAACTAGTCAAATCATCCAAGTGCTGCCAAACCTTAGTACCAGCGAACGCTTACAAATTGCTGAAGCTGCTTTGCTACTCATTCGTAAAGAACAAGATTTACTTACAAGAGAAGAACAAAAACAGCAGTTAGAGTTAGCTGCTATGACAGCAATTGCTGATTACAATCCTGGAGGGGAGTTAGATATTTTTAGCTCTATTGATGGAGAAGAATTTTACGAATATCCAGATGATGAATTAACTGACAAGGGTACTCATGAATAGAGGCGAAATCTGGTTAGTTAATTTAGATCCTACAATTGGTAAAGAAATTAGCAAAACTCGTCCTTGTGTCATAGTCAATGATAATGCCATCGGTATTTTACCTTTAAAGGTGATTGTACCAATCACTGACTGGAAAGAAAGGTTTGCAATCCGCGCTTGGATGGTTAAAGTTGAACCAAATACTGAAAATAGTTTGATGAAAGTATCTGCGGTTGATACATTTCAAATTCGTTCCGTTTCAGAAACCAGATTAATAAGACAGTTGGGAAAACTCTCGGATACACAAATGGAATTGGTTTCACAAGCATTAGCTATCGTTTTAAGCATTCTTTAATTAATACTTAATCCAAGCTTCTTCCCCCACGACCAACGCTACAATCACAAATGGTGTTATCTCACTCCCCCCAACCCGCTATGACAACCAACCCTTTAAAAAAATTACCTCAACTTCTCGCTCCTGCTGGTAATTGGGAATGTGCCAAAGCTGCTGTAGAAAATGGTGCTGATGCGATTTATTTTGGTTTGGATAAGTTCAATGCTAGAATGCGAGCGGAAAATTTTACGGAAGCTGATTTACCGGAGTTAATGCAGTTTCTTCACCTCCGAGGAGTTAAGGGTTACGTTACTCTCAATACTTTGGTTTTTCCCCAGGAGCTTAAACAAGCACAGCGCTACATAAAATCAATTATTGCTGTTGGGGTTGATGCTGTTATTGTCCAAGATGTGGGAATTTGTCGTTTGATTCGCCACATTTCACCGGATTTTCCCATTCATACTTCTACGCAAATGACGGTGACTAGCGCGGTTGGGGTGGAATTCGCGAAGCAGCTTGGTTGTAATTTGGTGGTGTTGGCTCGAGAATGTTCGATTAAGGAAATTAATAAGATACAGCAGCAGACTAAAGAAAGTTCCTTACCTTTGGAAGTTTTTGTTCATGGTGCTTTGTGTGTTGCTTATTCGGGACAATGTTTGACTTCCGAAGCTTTGGGAGGGCGTTCGGCTAACCGTGGAGAATGTGCCCAAGCTTGCAGAATGACCTACGAGTTAATAGCAGATGGGGAAGTTGTTGATTTAGGCGATCGCCAATATTTATTGAGTCCTCAAGATTTGGCTGGGCTTGATGTTCTACCGGATTTAGTCAAATCTGGGGTTAGTTGTTTGAAAATTGAAGGACGTTTAAAGTCACCTGAGTATGTCGCGAATGTGACTAAGGTTTATCGGCAAGCTTTAGATAGGTTAAAGGTTGAGATCCCCCCTAGCCCCCCTTACAAAGGGGGGAATAAGAAGCAGAAAGCCCCCCTTCTTAAGGGGGGTGAGGATAAGAAGCAGAAAGCCCCCCTTCTTAAGGGGGGTGAGGATAAAAAGCAGAAAGCCCCCCTTCTTAAGGGGGGTGAGGATAAGAAGCAGAAAGCCCCCCTTCTTAAGGGGGGTTGGGGGGATCTAGAAAAGTATAATTTGGAAATGGCTTTTTCTCGGGGAATTTATACGGGATGGTTTGAGGGAATTAATAATCAGGAATTAGTTCACGCTCGGTTTGGCAAGAAGCGTGGGGTTTATTTAGGGGAAGTTAAACGTATTAATAAAGAAAAAGTAACAATCTCATGTAGAGACGTTATACATAACGTCTCCTCCTCACATAACGTCTCCAACGTCTCCATCCCTATTAAACCCGGTGATGGTGTGGTATTTGATTGTGGACATCCGGAAGCAAAGGAAGAAGGTGGCAGAATTTATGGGGTGGAAAATCAAGGTAAGGATGTTGTACTCAGCTTCGGGAAGGGTAATTTAAATTGGCGACGGATTCATGTTGGTGATAAGTTGTGGAAAACTTCAGATCCAGAACTTGATAAGCAGTTACGACAAAGTTTTGCAGGAGATAAACCGAAGTTTCAGCGCCCAATTGATATTGAGGTATATGGGGAAGTTGAAGAAAGTTTGATTGCAATTGCTCGTGATGAAATCGGTAATTTAGTAAAGATTGAATCTGGAATTACTTTAGTGGAAGCTCATAATAAACCCTTAACTACAGAAAGATTACAAGAACAATTCGGACGTTTGGGTAATACTGCTTTTTATTTAGAGAACTTGACAAATTGCATCAATAGTGAATTGATGTTACCCGTCAGCGAATTAAATAAAATGCGTCGGGAAATTGTGACTAAATTGGAAGACTTGAGAAGTCAACCTAAGAGATGGGTAATTAACGAAAACGCTTCTTTGAAAAATTTACTTCCTTCTTCTGTTTCTTCTCCCATTAATAATGCTCCAAATTTAATAGTTGTAGTAAGAAACTTAAATCAACTAGAAGTAGCATTAAAAACCAGAATTAATACTATATATTGCGAATTTGAAGACCCCAGAAAATACAAACAAGCAGTCGAACTAGTCCGTTCCAATGCCCCATGCCCAACGCCCCATGCCCAATCCCCTAAAATCTTCGTAGCACCTCCAAGAATTACTAAACCTTCTGAAAATTGGATTTTACAACAAGTAATTAATTCAAATGCTGATGGTTATTTAATAAGAAATTACGACCATTTAAAGTTCTTTGCCGATGAAAAATGTATTGGAGATTTTTCCTTAAATATCGCAAATCCTTTAACGGCAGATTATTTCAAAAACAAGTTTAATTTAGAACGTTTAACTGCTTCTTACGACTTAAATATTCATCAACTGCAAGACTTATTAAAAACCTCTCCTGCCAATTGGTACGAAGTGACAATACATCAACATATGCCGATGTTTCATATGGAACATTGCGTATTTTGTGCTTTTCTTTCCGAAGGCACCGACTTCCGCAATTGTGGAAGACCTTGTGAAGAATATGAGGTAAAAATAAAAGATAGAGTCGGAACCGAACACGTTTTACAAGCTGACGCTGGTTGTCGGAATACAGTCTTTAACGGTACCGCTCAAACTGGTGCCGAATACATCCATAAACTTTTAGATTTGGGTTTGCAAAACTTTCGGATTGAATTTGTAAACGAAAGTCCCCAAGAAGTTGAGCAAACTATATATAGATATCAACAGTTACTTAACGGCGAAATAAAAGGTTCTCAATTGTGGCGAGAATTAAAATTACAAAGTCAATTGGGTGTGACTCGGGGAACTGTTGCGAGTTGATAGTTGATAGTTGATAGTTGTTAGTTGTTAGTTATTACTTGTTAATTAACCAAATCAGTGAAATCAGCGAAATCCATTTAATCCGTGATATTTTCTAATTGGCAATTACAAGGATAAAACTCATGACAATTTCCATGTATCAAGCTTCAGTACCTCCCCTTATACGCTCCCTAACTAACCTTGCAGCGATTCTGGAAAAAGGTGCTGCTCATGCTGAAGCCAAAAAAATCGATCCTGCTGTACTGATTGGTAGCCGTTTGTATCCAGATATGTTTCCTTTAACTTACTTCTTACTTCTTACTTCTTACTTCTTACTTCCGCCGTGTTGTACTAGCTACTTTTTATTTCACTGAATAATGAATCATACTCCTTAACTGTTGAAGAAGATAAAGGAAGTAAAAATTCGCTTTTCTCGAAAACTTCAGGATTGGCAGACAGCAGATTTTGCAACGGTTTGGGAATTTCAGATGCTGGTATTTCTGTATCAATAGGGGAATTGGCTTTAGTAAGCACCGCAATTTGTTTTGCTATTTCAGGCTTCCAGCAAAAATCAATCCATTGATTTGATATACTCCCTTGAGTTTCATCCTTTTTACCTGTCACTTTGGGTTGTACCCACAAATCTGCCCAAAGTGCAGTTCCTGAACTCGGAACGACTACGCCTAATTGCGGATAACGAGAAACTAGAGACACAATATCATTAGACCAACCCACTGCTAACCAAGTATCCCCAAGAATTAACGGTTCGATGTAATTGGTTGAATTATAAAATTTTACCTGTTTATTTAAAATCAGTAACTCTTCTTTTAAAGATTTAATTGACTGTAAATTTTCGCTGTTGTAAGACTTCCCTAATTTTTTTAACGTTAATCCGATAACTTCCCGTGGTTGGTTGAGTAAGGAAATTCGCCCTTTTAACTCTTCTCTCCACAAATCGCTCCAATCTTCGATTTTCCAATCAAATTTTTTTAACTTATCCTGACGATATATAATCACCGTACTACCCCAGCGGTAAGGTGCAGCCCAAATTTCTCCTTGCTTATCTACCAAACCTTTATTGTTACGAGTTACCAACTCTTGCCATTTCGGGGATAAGTTAGACCAATTTTTTAACTGTTCGCGGGATAATGATTGAATAAGTTCTTTTTCAATAGCCTCTTTCAACCAAAAATCTCCCAAAGTGATTAAGTCAATATTATTTGCTGGAGATTTGCCAAATAATCGGGAGATATCAAAGCCTTCAGATTCCTTCTGTGCTGTTTGGTTTTTTTTCAGGCTTCCCAATTGCTTGAATAACTGTCGTAACTGCACTACTGGCGAAAACTTCAACTGTGCTTTTTGCGATAAACTTTCTTGAAATTCTTTAAGTATTCTTCCCGGAATAGAACCTTTGAGTACCTGTACTGTTAATTTAGGCTGTTTGGAAGCATTACACCCTACCAGCATTTGCGATATAAGAAGTGTAGATGTTCCGAACAAAAATGAGCGTCTGTGCATACTAACTATCAGTTTTAGTGCTTTTTATGTATTTTATGAACTACTTTCGCCGATTGTAACTGATATATTTCCCAATCTGAGAAGATTGGAGCTAATTATCACACCTAATTAATCTATGCCAGCCTCAAATTTTTAAGTATAACAATTTTCATTTCAGCCAAATACATTATTGTCAAATTCTGTAGCCCCTTCAATTTTCTGTATTCTACGCAACAGAAAAAGGCTATATTCTAAAATAAATATGATTTATTTTTCCGAGAATCAATACAGTATTTAGATACTCAAATCATTTTATCAACAAAATTTTGGCAATTTAAGCAAAAATAGCTTAATAAATGGCATTAAACGCGACTTTTTCCATCCAATTTATCTAGTTATACTTGTATCTATACAAGGTATTTGTAACATTTTTTTGTAAAGACACACTGACTTACTCACTATCGGGATTGGCTGATGTTCAATACTTGTTGCCTAAAACTAATCAGCCTAAATCTTTAGGCAGAGTTAAGCAATCTCGATTATGAAATAAGCGCAGTTATTAAATTCGTTAATATACATAAAATTTATATATGCGAAATTAACAATAAAATAAACTATTAAAACTAAACACAATATTGCTAAAAGCATTGATATACAAGCTTTACAAGCATAAAATAGTTTTATTGGATTAGATCAAAAATTGTTTGTAATTTTGGTTTTATATTTTCTTTATACTTGCGTTAAACTATTGATATATAGGATTTACAGTCATAGCTTGGCTAATTTTTTGCCCGATATTTTTGATGTTATCAACTCATATGTATTTAGGTAAACTTTATATAAAATAATTAGAGTGTATACAACCAATATTGTTTAGATTTATTTCTAATGAATTAGTTAAGTATAGAATTGCAAAACAAAGACCTGAACGTTAAATAAATCATAAGTATAGTTAACTTCAGCAATATAAAGAATAATATAGAGAAACATATAAAACGAGGGTATGAAATGGAGCAGTTAAAGCATCAAGTGTTGAGCTTGAGTAACAAGCTCGATGACCTTTATCAAGTGGTTGAGCAGCTGGATGGTAAAATTTCTCAAGCTTTAACAGAATGTAATTTAGCAGCAGCCTGTCAACACCAAGAAAATCATGAAACAGTAGGGGATTTAGGAGAATATCAATTAAAAGATTCTATTCCTTTAAATTCCGACTTAGAACACAAAGATGTGTTAGTAGATGATGTTTATTTAGACGCAAATTTTGAAGCAGGGGATAAGCACCTAACTCCAGATATTCAAATTCAAAGACTTACAGCGCAATTAACGGCAGCATATAATCGCATTGCTGCATTAGAAGAGCAATTACTACTCAAGAGAATCAATTCCTAAGCAAGCATATAAAAAAAGGCTGTTCCTAATTAAAGATGCAATCGGCTGCTGTCGAGACTGCTTCCACTGCATAAAATTCCTATATTTGCCAATAACGGCTTAACTGAGCTTCAATAGCCTCTAGAAGTTGGTTTTGCTGCCAATTTTTGCTCAAATAGGCAGCAATGCAAGCTCCTCCAGCACCCATACCCTCTTTAACAAAGCCTTGTTCGTAAGCTTGTAACTGTAAGTAACGGGAATTCTCAAAAGAAAGTTTCGTAGAAATTAGAGATGGTGCAATCGCTCTTTCTCTACCTATTTCCTGGGCTAATTCCACTGTTTTACCAGTAGAATCGGAGGCAACCCAGCGAGTAGTACCAACTACTATTTCTTCAGGTTGCCAGGAAATATTATAAAATTCACAAATTGCCCTTGCCAAAGCAAAAACTGCTAACATTTGCGTACCACCAGCAAGTAAAATACCACTATTACGACTTGCAGAAATAGCCATTCCAGCCACAACAGCCTGCATTGGATCTCCCACAGCAGCAACTACATGGAGCGGATCTATATTTTCGATTTCTCCTTGTACTCTTGTCTGACTATCTCCCCATCTCATCTTTCTCAATCCTGCTTGCACAATCTCCCATTTCTGCCCGTGATTGCAAACGGGGTGGGAACTATTAACCATACCTTGTGCAGAAATACCCAAGCCCATTAAAACAGCTAAAGCAGTAGTAGTTCCACCAACAACGCACTCACCTATAACCAAATATTCATTTTCTTGCTGAAGCGAAAGTTTTTCACCCCAAATCATTCCTTGATTAAATAAATGCTGTACTGTAGCCAAATCCATTGCCGCACCTTGACTTAAGCATTTAGCAGGTACGCCTTCTAAATCAATTGTTGGTACGGTTGGTAAAACTAATAAACCTGCATTGAATAAATAAACTGGAATATTTAACTCTTCCACTACAGCGCGAGTAATAAAAACTGGAGAAGCACCCGCAATCAGTGGAGGTAAAGGATATTCCCCTTTTTTATCCGCTCCGTAGTATAAAAATTCAGCATCAGCCAATGCCGTATATTTCCGGTCATCGGGAGTACTACCAGCTGCCGAAATTCCAGAAATTAAACCTGTTTCTGTAAAACCTAAAACGCAAGCAAATAAAGATTTTTTACCTTGATATTTAGCTATCCAAGATTCGCTTTGAGTAATGTTTGTATGTATGGTGAGCATTTTATTTGGGAATTGGGAATTGGTAATAGTTAGTACCACCGGAGTGTAGAGACGTAGCACTGCTACGTCTCTACAGTTAGAAATAAGCACCTGTAGTGGGAGCCAAACAGCTCCGTAGTATTCCACTGCATCAATAAACAATTTCCCATACCTTATGCCCAATCCCCAATTCCCATTTAGTCATAGTCCATCAAAACCTGTACCCATTGTGGCGGACGAGGTATAGAATTACCTAAACGATCTAATAATAACCATGCTGCTATATGTACTACGAATAAATATATAAAATTATTAAGTAATATCAAGCAAATGGCACCTATCTGAATTAGAAAGGGATTAGGAACTGTAAGTAATCCTAAATTGACAAATAACCATTCTAAAAAGCTAGTTACTTGATTAATCAAATAAATCCATAAGTCTTCACCTGAGAGTAAAGATAGAAACCATAGTCGAAAAAATACACCTATTGCGCCTAATAGAGTAGCCAAACTCATGGAGACAATCCAGGGAACGCCACGCTGCCAGGTACAGCCGAGAAGTACACCCATAAAAGCATAAGGTATTACGAATAGCATACTCCTAGTAGGTCCCATTAACACTAATAGTAGCAAGCCAGAGGTTAATGCTGACATCCATGCGGCTCGGCTATTCCAGCGTAGATAAACCAAAGCAATAGGTATGGGAAAAAATACTTTGAGCAAACCTAAAGGAAAATAAAAATTAATAAACCAAATTAAGCTAGCAGTGCTTGCTAAAAATGCCGTTTCCACCATTTTTAATGGTGCATCGGTTTGAAGCTGGGGACGGGCTAAATTTTGATTGTCTGTATGGTTGGATGTTTTGCCATTAAACGAACTATTACCTCCTTTATCATCTGGTGAAGAACTAATAATATCCATGTAAAAGACGCGCTCCGTAAGGGTTAAACTATCATTTTTTCTAAT
Source organism: Cyanobacteria bacterium J06633_8 (assembly GCA_039820645.1). Classification (GTDB taxonomy): domain Bacteria; phylum Cyanobacteriota; class Cyanobacteriia; order Cyanobacteriales; family Nostocaceae; genus Rivularia. Next base: position 21,130 of record JBCBPQ010000003.1, read on the forward strand.
GCTGAGACATCAGGGATACAAATAACTTCCCCACTGCGTTGAATCAGCTTTTTCTTTTCTAACCTAGTTAATACTCTTGTTACGGTTTCTCGCGCCAATCCGCTTAAACTACTTATTTCCCGGTGGGGTAAATTAGGGATTTCCACACCTTTGGAACCTTCAATTCCTTGTCCTTCTGCCAAAAATAATAAAGTATCTGCGACGCGGGAAGCTGAATCCGATTCGCGCAACCGTAAGCGTCGATTAACTTGCCTTAAGCGTTTTGCCATTAATTGTGCCAGCCGCACCCCTATTAAAGGCTCTGTATTGAGTAATTTGATAAAATCTTGTGATGGTAAACTACCGATTTCAGTTGAAGTTAAAGTAATCACATCTGTAGAGCGGGGTACTTCATCTAACGCAGCCATTTCGCCAAATAATTCCCCTTTACCTAAGATATTAAGCGTTAATTCTTTGCCTTCTAAATTGTAAGTACGAATTTTAACCCAACCCTCCAAAATAAAATATACGGAACCTCCCCAGTCATTTTCGAGCAAAATAACTTGATTTGCTGGGTGAGAACGGCTAACAAGATTACTTAAAGCCGATTTAATCGTATTTTTCGGTAAACCTTCAAAAAAAACAGTTGAGAAGGTTAATTCTTTGGCGGGGGGATGCAAGCTATTCCTATCTTCCATTGGGACATTTTTTATTTAGCTGTAATACGAATCACTTTCTATCTTTACCAGTTTTTGGCTAATCGCGATCAAAACCTTCCAACTAACGAAAATACAACAAAAATAAACTATGTTAGCTAAAAAAAATCTATATTTTGCAGTTTTCACCAGTTTTGTAAAAAACTGATTTATTGCTTTAAACAGAATAAAACCTCTTTGTAAAGTTCTTGGGAACACAAAATTCTACAAAATTCTACAAAATTCTATTAGTTATACATTAGCAGCAGTAATTCTTATATTTGATTTTTATTATCAAATTTGTTTGCACGAAATTACCACGTACTTCTATCCGAGTTCCTTTCTTGACTGCGGCGAAATCCCCCATTTTGTAAATTGGGTTTTCCATCAAGAGTGGAAGATTAACGTTTTGGATTGAGGGAGTGAGAGATAAATTTTGATCGGAAATCTTAGAGCGGAACGAGAATAATAACTTTTTGATCGGTATTTACGACATTGTGACAATCCGAGCATTGGTGTATAAAACTACAAACCTCATAACTACTTTCAGATTAACTTCAAGTGTCCCACCCTAAAAGCCTACAAGAAAAGATGCGCCTTGTTACGATAATAAACTGGCAATAGAGCCAAGAAAGTGCAAGATGTAAAATTAACAATACTCAAATCAACTAATTTTTGCTAACATGGCAATTTTTAACAGTCTCGGTGTGATATCGCCACAACCGGCGTTGTTATTTTTGCACTTAACACTTACTGGCAAGATTATATCTAAAGCATTATTATTAGCGTTCTTAGTATTATTGTGTTGAAAATAATTGCATATTGCCAACCTGATAGATAATATCCACCTAGTAGTTGTAAATTGATTGCATTTATCGTCGCCAAGGCGGTGCTGCGTTCGTTATTATCCCCGTAAAGCTCACAAAAAGGAAAATCAACGTGACTTCCCGTGCAAACCAAATCCAAAGCATGATTGCAGACATTGATAAATTACTCACCCACAAAGGTAAGCGTTTGTGGGGGGCAATATCTTCTCAGGAAGAACCGCGTCAGGTTTTAGAGCGTATTCGGGATTTTCTGGCTAACGAAGCTCAAAGTTCGAGGGAGACTTCTTCACGAGCGCAATTACCCCCTTTAGTGGCAAAATTTATGCAAGAAGGAAACCAGAATGTTGAGGAGCCGCAGCGATCGCCATCTTCTGAATCTTCTGGGAATCAATTAGCGGAGTTCATCGAGCCGTTGAAGGCAGAATTAAAAGCGCTGTTTGAAGAAAGAGCCAATTTGGTAAGGGAAATTCGCGAGTTAGAAAAAAAGCGGTTGCATGATTATTCTCTAGCGCAACAGTTGGCAACCCAGGAGAAAATAATTTCCGAGTTTATGCAGGTGCTGAGAAATCGCTTGGAAGATGATATCTATGGCGGGGTTGCTCTAACATCTGTTGGTGCTAATTCTGCCAATACTGCGCCTCGAAAAGCTTTAAGTGCTGGCAATCAACTAGATTCAGCGCGGGTAGAAAATTTAACCCAATTGACAGATGATTTAGACAAGCGTTTAGTAGCTTTAGATGGCACTGTAAATGTTGTTTTTGAAGCGTTACAGCGTAATATTCACGCTTATCATGACTCTTTATCTCAGGCATTAGCAAGAATGCATTATAAAGGAGTCCAAGGAGAACAGCTACTGAATGGTTTTATTCAGAATGTTGCAAATCTCTCCCCCGCTGAAGTTGAACAAGAATCATTAAAACAAGCAATAGATGCAACTAATGTGGAGACTATTGATGCTCAAAGTATTGAATCAATAGATATAAATAATCCATTAAAAGAAGATTTTGAAACTGTTGAAACTGTTGAAAATATTGAAACTACAGAGAATAAGAATTCAGAGACTAAAGATAATTTAGTTGTTATTCCCGACGATACTATTGGTAATATCGAATTTTCTCAAACCCAAGATAATGTAGATGATACAGATAATATATCTAATAGTTCCGATTTAGAAACAGCTATTTCTCAACTAGAAGAAAATTCTACAAACGAACAGTTAGATAGGGATGATTATTTAGAAGTAGATTTTCCAAAGGAAGTAGAAACAAAAGAAGAAGTAATCGAACAAGAAATAGTCGCAGAACCGGATGCTTTTGATTCTCCGGATAAAATGCAGGCAGTATTATCCGAATTAAAAAAATCATCTTCCCAAAGAGAAGAATTAGCAGCAGATGCTTTTTCAGAAAATGATAACGAAGACGAAGTTGATGAACTTTATGCCAGTTTATTCGACAGCGAAAATTTAACTAAACCCAATCCCCAAACTTCTCCTCAACAAGTTATAAATCAAGCAATTGATGTCGAAAATTCTGTAACATCAGCCAGGTTAGACTCACAATTAGAGGAAACGGAAACAGAAACTGAAAAAGAAGTCGTATCTCAGGAAGTAGTTTTTGAATATATTCCCCCATCTCCAACTGATGAAACCTCTAAAGAACGTAAAAATAAATCATCAGTAGCCGATTCTGATTCTTTGTCTAATACTAATAAAGGTTTAGCCGAAAATATTGAAAATAGTCAATCTACAACCCAAAATCTACAGCAGGCAAATCAAACCCCTGTCAAAACCTATAAACGAAAAACCCAAGCAGCAAGTGAAGATACAGTTTCCACACTCACAGAACTTTTATTTGATGAAGTTGCACCACCAGAAGAAGTAACACCAAACACTAAAACTTCTCAGCCGCAGCCAGAAGCCGAAACCCCAGTTGCAGAAAAAACTGCTCAACCAATTGTCGAGAATCAAGCAGCTACCTCAACCAAACAGTCAACTCAGTCAGAACCCGTAATTCAAACGACACAAAAAACACCGCAGTTACAAAAAATTACCCTTCCTACAACTTCTCTTCGTCAGCCAAATCAAAAGCCAAATCAAAATTTAGATGTAAGTACGCAAACTCCTCTTCCCGAAACAGAAAAAACAATTCCACCCTCAGAGGAAGAAAACCCCTCACAAGATAATTCAATCGCGGTAGGTAATACCGAAATTCCTTCCATAAATGCGAGGGATACCGTTTGGTATTTGGGACTGGATATAGGTACTACAGGAATCTCCGCTGCATTATTAAATCGTTCTAACCAAATAGTACATCCGATTTACTGGGCGCAGGAAAACCAACTCCAGGCAAATTCCCAAAATCATAATTTCCGTTTACCAGCAGAAGTTTATCTTCCTAGAACTTCTATAGAGCGAGAACTAGGGCAGAAACCAACCGAACAAAATATTTATTCAGCATATCTAAAACCATATTTACCAATCTCCCTTCCTTACAAAAATATTTCAGAAACTAGTTCTACAGAAGTACGACAAAAATGGGAACCAATACTGCAACTAAACGAATTTTCCGCAGTTCCTTTGGTGTGGATTATACGCTCTCTATCAAAACTACTATTAACTTTAAAATCCGATTCCAATAGCACCACTTTAGGATTAACTGCCATCGCAATCGGTATCGAACAAGAGCAATTTTCCGACATTATTAATAATATCGCCGGTATAATTTGTACTTGCCCTTCCAATTGGTCGGAGCAATATCGCTTTAACATCCGAGAAGCCTTACTTATTTCTCAATTAGTAGAACATCCCCAACAAGTATTCTTTGTTGAAGAAGCCATAGCCTCCTTACTAGGAGAACTTGAAGGCGCTAACGGTGAAATAGTTAAACTATTGCAGCAGCAAGACTCTTCACCGATTGTTGTAAGCAATAGCGAACTTACGGGTAATACCTTAGTGATTAATATCGGAGCCAGCGCTACCGAAATGGCGCTAGTAGAACTACCAGAAGATTTGCAGGATTTATCACATAACGATTTTATGCTCCACGGCTTTACCTGCGGCGGAAAAGCAATGGAACAAGACATTATTACTCAATTACTCCTACCGGCAAAATGGCGTACATCACGCAATCACAAATCTTTAGATAGTAGCAACGACGACAATCCCTTACATTGGAAGCCAAATATTCCTGGCTTAGAACAAGTACGTTTTTCTAGTTTGGGTTTAGAGCAACTAGAATTGCCTCGTGCTGGGGAGCCCGACATCAACCAACGGATTAGCTTACAACAGAGACTCGAAAGTTCTCCCCTTGGTAAAGCCCTATTAGACGCAGCCATCGCACTAAAATTAATCTTGCAGCACCAAGAATCTTTCATCATTGAACTAGCAGATCAAAAATGGGAATTACAGCGCCGAGACTTAGAAAGTAAAGTATTTGTCCCCTTTGTGCGTCGGATTAATCGCGAATTGAATAAATTATTAAGAACACAAGGTATACCAACAGAAGCCATCAACGTAGTTATCCTTAGTGGTGGTGTTTCATCCATAGCTGCCATTAGTCGTTGGCTGCGCCAAAAACTTCCTAGCGCCACAATTATTCAAGAACAATACCTCAACGAAAACGGTACCCCTGCTTGTTCAAGAGTTGCAACCGGATTGTGCTTGCTGCCCTTGCATCCTTTAGTATTAGAAATACCCAGACAACAATATACAGATTATTTCTTGTTTACCGAATTACTGCGATTGATACCAGAAAAAGCTATAACCTTCGGTGAAGTCGTCCAGCTATTTGAATCAAGAGGTATCAACACTCGCACCTGTCAGCAAAGATTATTAGCTTTCCTAGAAGGAGAAATCCCTCCGGGTTTAATACCAACTAACCAAGATATGCAATGGCTTAATAAAAGTTCCGCAGAGAATTCTCACTACAAAGTTATTAGCGCATCGCCATTATTCGATAAACAAGGAAGCCTTTCCTACCGTCCTAATTTACGACAATTAAAATATTTACGCGATTATCTTGACGCAATCAAAACCAGCGCTCATCAATCATTAGAAGAACCCTACATCGTTAATTTTGCTGTTGGAATTAGTCAATAGGGAGATAAGCTCATTCATTAGCGAGTTAACTTGAACCACATCCTCCTCCGGATATCCCTCTCGTAATATACGGAGAGGGGTTAACTAGCCCACTCAACTGAAAGCCGCTGTATTAAAGACATCTTATTTGCGGCTCAACATTTTTAAATGCTTACTAAAAACACCAAAATAGTTAACTGTTTGCAGCTTACATTAATTAAAAATAATACATAAAGTTTATATATCCGGTGTGGGATTAGAAGATTACGTGAATTTTCATATTTTTGTGATTCTTACGGACATAAATTGCTTATATTAGCACTGGTAACTATTGTAATTAAGTGATAATACGTAGCAATGGTTTTCAAAGTTACTTCTGCAACAAAAGCTTCTAGCAAGCAAGACTTAGTCTTAATGAGTCCACCCGAATCATTTAGCTTAAGTTACCAATTACCTCATGCTTCGCGAAGGAGTATAGCGAAAAGATTAATTGATATATTAGGGGCAATTGTTGGGTTAGTTATAACTGCTGTAGTTGCGATTCCAGTAGCAATAGCTACTTTCTTAGATAATCCTGGACCCATTTTTTACAGTCAAATTCGCTGTGGAAATGATGGAACTACTTTCCGTATATGGAAATTTCGTTCTATGGTTATAAATGCCGATCAATTAAAGCATTTAGTCAAAAACGAAGCTAGCGGTCATATATTTAAATGTGTAGAAGATCCTCGCATTACCCGTGTCGGTAGATTATTACGCCGGACAAGTTTAGATGAACTACCTCAATTTTGGAACGTACTCAAGGGAGAAATGAGTTTGGTGGGAACTCGTCCACCTACTCCCGATGAAGTCATGAAATACCAACCACACCATTGGGAAAGATTGCGAGTTAAACCCGGAATAACTGGAGAATGGCAAGCTAATGGTCGTTCTAGTATTAAAGATTTTGAAGATATAGTCAAAATGGATTTAGACTATCAGCGTAAATGGTCTGTATCTTACGATTTATTTCTAATATTCAAGACGATTTGGGTGGTATTTAATAAGAGTGGTGCTTGTTAAAGTAATTATCAACCAATAATTGTTTTGTATTTTATCATTCAAAATATCTTTAGTTGCTGTAATTTCTGAGAAAGTTTAAATCTGCTTCACGGAGTATCAAAAAAATATTTAGGCTTCTACCAATTTCTTATGAAATCCGACTTATTAGCCTCCTAGTCTTCTTACATATCAAGAAGATTAGGGGGCTCTATTATGTTTAATATTATGTTGAATATTATATTTAGGGACATCCAAAAATTAAATTACGGCTATCTTGCATCTAATACGACTATCAGATTTCTTCTCCCCCTGCTCCCTCCGCTCCCCCTGCTCCCCCTGCTCACCAAAGCGATTGATTATTTTTTTAATTGGAAGTCCCTTATGGGAAAATCGTTTAACTGTCTTTTCTAATGATTCCCACTTCCATAAAGGAAATACCATATTTATGGTGATATTCATGTTTTTAAGCCGGTTTCTGTGCAAATGCTATTTAACTTTTTGTCCCAAACTTCTACAGGTACTTGAGGTAAATAAGTAATATCAAACACAATCCCTATTGTTGGAATTAAATCCCATCCTGGAGAGCTTAAAAAACGGTCATAATATCCCCCACCATAACCCAAACGATAACCTTGATAATCGCAAGCAACACAAGGAACCAAAATTAAATCAACCTCAGAGGAATTAATTATCGGTAAATTGGGATGTGGTTCGCGAATACCGTATTTACCTGCTACTAATTCATTCTGGGGTTGCCAACGATGCCAAATCAAGGATTTATCGATACAGCGAGGAAATCCCCATATTTTGTTGTTACTTGATGTACTATCCGAAAATAAATAACTTAAATCGGGTTCTTGACGAAAGCTAAAATAAGCAAGTACTGTTTTAGCCTTGGTAAATAAACTTGAGTTGCAAATATTTGTACAAATAGCTTGACTTTTTTGCCGCCATTCTTCCTCTGATAGGGATTGGCGTTGTTTAATAATATTACGACGTAATTCGGATTTTTTTGATTTATTGTCGGTAGTATTCATGATTTTTTTTAAGGAAGCTAATCAAAAATACCACGAACTTATAATAAAAGCTTTAATTCATATCTTGCACCTCAACGATAAACCGGGTTTGAAGCAAATCACTCAACGAGCAGGATTATGTTTAAAGTTCGGAGAAACCCCCAATCGAATTACCATTAACTTGTTTAAAACAGGATTGTATTGGAATTTTGACCGATATTCTATCACCAATTCAAACGAAAGAATAATTGATGAACGTTTTGTACGAGAAAACAATGTTCAAGGGGATTTAATTATTGTCCCTGCAAATACAACTCATCAAGCAGCATCGTATAAAGAAGGTTATTCGGTTGCGATCGCGATAGATCCTGTAGTTTTTGCTCAAACTATTTACGAAGTAGTAGAACCAGATAAAATTTCACGGTAGTAGCCTTTTTAGAATAATTGCTCAATGTCATCTTTTTGTTCCAGAATCATTCACAAAAACTCTAACCTATATTTTATTGTTTGCGAAAAAAATAACATGGCCGCAAAGTTATTGAAAAAACAATTTTTGGAATTAAGTAAAGTCCTAGTCGAACAGGATGCAGATATTTTAAATAAGATTTACACTAATGCACCACAAAAAATAAAATTAAAATTAAATAATGAAGTTGGTATGGATTGGGTGAAACATCACTTTAATACTTGGAAATAATCAGAAAAGCATATAAAAACTACTCTCACAGAGTAGTAATGATTTTGCTTCTTCAGCACAATGCGGTACTAATTAAATAGTTGTAAAAAGGCAGCATTACAGGTAGAGGGCAGAAGGTAAAAAATAACTGTAGAACGTTTTTTATGCAAATAAATACTTTCAAGTCTTTACATAACCAGTACTTCAGGATTTGTCACTAAAAATTTAGCATACTATGTAATCAAGAGCCATAATTTTAGAAGTCTCAATATCAGCCAAATCGATGAATCAAAATAATATTGAATATAAACACACGCGCAATGTATCTATAGATGATATTTTAATTCTTTATCAAGCTAATAATTGGTCGTCAGCCAAGAAACCGAACGAACTATACAATGCTTTAATGAATTCCCATTCACTGCTATCGGCTTGGCATAAAGAAAAATTAGTAGGCTTAATAAATTCAATTACCGATGGTTACTTAGTAGTTTATTATCCGCATTTATTAGTTTTACCTGAATACCAAAAACAAGGCATCGGCTTAAATTTATTAAAAATAATTACTCAAAAATATCAAGACTTTCATCAACAGATACTAGTCGCAGAAGCTGAAACTGTCGGTTTTTATCAAAAATGTGGTTTCACAAAAGCAGGAGATACACAAGCAATGTGGATTTATCATGGTAAAAATTAAATCACCCCACAAAGTTTTAGAGACGCGATATATCGCGTCTCTACATTTAAGGTTGTATAGGATTACTCATCCTAATATTTACGCTACAAGCTGAGGTGCATTTTCGCGCCACCATTTAACAGTATTTTTCAAACCTTCTTTGAAACTGACTTGAGCGGTGAAAGCAAATTCTTGCTTAGCTCTTTCGGTATCCAAACAGCGGCGGGGTTGTCCGTTTGGTTTATCAGTTTGCCAAACAATCTCACCGTCAAATTCCATTACTTCGCAAATTGTAGTAATCAAATCCCGAATAGCAATTTCAGAACCAGTTCCTAAATTAACTGGCTCCGAACCATTGTAAGATTGAGTACCCATCACAATACCCCGCGCTGCATCTTCAGAATACAAAAACTCGCGGGTAGGGCTGCCATCACCCCAGACAGGAATCTGTTTTTCTCCCTTATCCTGGGCTTCTTGAACTTTACGAATTAATGCCGGAATAACATGAGAACTTCTAGGATCGAAGTTATCTTCCGGACCATATAAATTAACTGGTAGCAAATATATACCGTTAAAACCGTACTGCTGGCGATAAGCCTGTAACTGTACTAATAAAGCTTTTTTGGCAATACCGTAAGGAGCATTGGTTTCTTCTGGATAGCCATCCCAGATGTCATCTTCCTTAAATGGTACGGGAGTAAACTTGGGATAAGCGCAAATTGTGCCTACACAAGTAAACTTTTCTACCCCAGCTTCATAAGCAGCATGAATTAACTGGGTTCCCATCATCAAATTATCATAAAACAACTCAGCAGGTTTTTCACGATTAAGACCGATACCACCAACGTGAGCGGCTAAGTGAATTACGATATCCTGCTGCTCAACCGCACGCTTGCAGTTTTCCATCACCGTCAAATCGTAATCTCGGGAACGAGGTACAGTAATTTTATCCTGTTCTGCTCCAGCTTTAATAAGCTGGCTTACTACTTGACGACCTAAAAAACCCGCACCACCAGTAACCAGAATTCTTTTATTCTTTAAGTCTAATGCGCTCATATTTTCTTTTCGTCCTTGTTATTAAAAGTATTAAGCAGTCATCGGTATACCGCCGTGAAACGGCGGTGCCTGCGACGATCGCCTTTCGCTGTCAAAATAATTAAGCCAGCTTCTCTTTAATAAAAGATAATCGCTGACTGTATAAATTTACATATGTAGTGCGCCTAATTCCTGACGAATCATGGCATTATCTTTGATTGCTGAAGCTACTTTATCACCAGGAGAAGTTAGACCCAAAGCCTGTAAGTCTGCTTCCACCATCAAAGCTACGAGCTGTTCAAAAGTTACCGATGGAGTCCAACCCAACTGTGTTCTAGCCTTAGTGGAATCTCCAATCAACAAATCTACTTCCGCAGGACGTAAGTAACGCTGGTCAAATTCTACATACTCTTGCCAATCAAGATTTACGTAGCTAAATGCTAACTCCAGAAACTCGCGTACAGAATGAGTTTCATTTGTTGCAATTACATAATCATCGGGTTTTTCTTGCTGCAACATCATCCACATTGCCCGCACATAATCCTTTGCATAACCCCAGTCTCTCTTAGAGTCGAGATTACCCATGTAGATTTTCTTCTGCTTTTCAGCAACAATACGAGCAACCGCCCTAGTAATCTTGCGAGTTACAAAAGTTTCACCACGACGAGGTGATTCGTGGTTAAACAAAATACCATTACAAGCGAACATATCGTAAGATTCGCGGTAATTTACAGTTTGCCAGTGACTGTAAACTTTAGCACAAGCATAAGGGCTGCGGGGATAAAAAGGAGTTGTTTCGCTTTGCGGTACAGCTTGAACCAAACCAAACATTTCCGAAGAACCAGCTTGATAGAAGCGTACTTCAATACCAGTACGTTGTTGATAGTCGCGAATTGCTTCTAATAAGCGTAGGGTTCCCATCCCTACAGCATCTACGGTGTATTCTGGTGAATCAAAACTTACTCTTACGTGGGATTGAGCGCCTAAATTATAGATTTCTGTAGGCTGAACTTCTTCGAGAATGCGGCGTAGCGTCGTACCATCGGTCAAGTCACCATAATGAAGAAATAACTTTACCCCTTCTCTATGAGGATCTTCATAAATGTGATCGATACGGTCTGTATTGAAGGTAGAAGTACGGCGAATAATACCATGGACTTCGTAACCTTTTTCTAATAAAAATTCACTTAGATAAGAACCATCTTGTCCGGTAATACCAGTAATCAACGCTCGCTTTTGTTGGGTCATTCTCCTTTATTCCTTATAATGTTAATGAATTTTATACATGTAGCCTGATATAAGCTAACAGGAATACACTTCCTTGCCCAATGGGAAACTTACGAGTTTTATTTAAGTAATATCTCGTTTTTCTAAGTAAAAATGCTGACTAATACTTTTCCGGATAAACCTTTTAAACATTAACGAGATATTTATTATGTATCCAGTATATAAATTTAATCTTTACAGATACTTTATATTTACAATCAATTTTAAAGATTAAATTAATTTTTAATCAATCATTTTATAGCGATGATGCTGCTTAAAAACAATAATTGTATTCAGTGATTCTATATTTCACGAAAAGACTCGAATCAAAAACTAATTTTTTGAAGAGTAAAACAAATAGTAAATAAAAAATATTTGTCGCTTCAAATACAATTGAATAAAATATAATCGTCAACTTGCAATTTCGTTTTTTTATACCATATTTTAAGTAGTATAAATACTATTTTCTCTCAGCAAAAAAACATAGTATTTCGATCCAAAAGCTTTATTTGTATCAGACTAATTGGATTTATTTGGTTAATATAGCAGTAATAAAATCCAAAGTTATCTTAATAAACATCAAGTAAACGCCTTTATTTTGATATAAAAATAATACTCATAACTATATAGGGGCAAGCAAGCTGCCCCATAATAAAATCGAACCTTCTTTTTAATAAGCTCCGTTATCTGTCGGTATAACAACAACAGCAATTGTTTTTAAAACAATCCATAAATCTAACCAAAAATTTCCAAATTTTACATAGTACAAATCTATTTGCACTCTTCTAGGATAGGGTATGTCATTGCGTCCAGAAACTTGCCATAACCCAGTAATTCCTGGCTTGATAGTTAAAATCTGATTAATATGACATCCATATTTTGGTAATTCTTCTGCTACCAAAGGACGAGGTCCAACAACACTCATATCCCCTTTAAGAACATTCCAGAATTGAGGAAATTCATCCAAACTAGTAATTCGCAAAAACTTACCGATGGTAGTAATTCTAGGGTCTTTTTTCAGTTTAAAATTACTTTTCCATTCCTGTTTGAACTGAGGTGATGTTTCCATCATCTGTATCAAAACTTCATCGGCATTGCTCACCATTGTGCGAAATTTTATACAATTAAATCGCTTGTAATTTTTTCCGACTCTTTCCTGAATGTAAAAAATAGGACCACGCGAGCTTATAGCAATCAGCAAAGCCAGAATTAAATAAACAGGAGAAAACAGAATTAGTACTAACAGGGAAAATATTATATCGAACAGTCGTTTAGCTTTCTCTCCGTTTAAAGTTTCAAAAGAAAAACCTAGGGGCTTAAATTTTGATTTCTTTTTCTGGTAACCGCGTTTAAAGAAAGTACGCGCAATTTTACCGGAGAGGAGTGAGGTCTGTGCCGTCATCATACTCCTTTCAATCCACACCACACATAGTCCCAATCTTAAAGCTTATAGAAGCTCTTCAAAGTGCTTGGGAAGCAAATTTACTTTATCCTCTCAAACAATCTTACTAATCAAATTTCTATTTTCCTTTTGTTGGTTTTTTCCTCACACATATGGACAAAGTTGAGATAACGAGAAGCAAACATCTGCTTCGAGAATTGAGCAGCGTGCTTTTTAGCATATTCAGGACTGAATTTGTCAGTTTTTGCTTCAAAAGTTTCCACTGCTTCGATTAAAGAGGCTTCTGTTTGTTTTTCAAAAAATACACCAGTTCCCGTATTGCCGTGGGAGCGAATGTCTCGCACCGTTTCTAAAGCGCCCCCGTGTCCATAGGCTATGACTGGAGTACCGCAGGCTTGTGCTTCAACTAAGGCAATACCAAAATCTTCACAAGCAGCATACACAAAACCTCGGGCATTCGCCATATATTTTTTTACCATATCGTCTGGCTGCCATCCTAGTATTTGTATGTTAGGTTTTGCTATCTTAAGGATTTTATCCATCTCGCCTCCGGTACCAATTACTACTAAGGGTTTTTGTAATTGATTAAAAGCTTTGACAATTAAAGTTACTTGCTTGTAACTTACTAACCGGGAAACAGTAAGATAAAAATCTTCTTTCTGAGATAGAAAAGGAAAGCTATCGGTATTTACTGGTGGATATATCACCTCAGCATCTCTTCTGTAACATCTCCATATTCTACGTGCGGTATGTGCGCTATTGGCTATGAAATAATCGACTCGATTGGCGCTTAGAACATCCCACTGCCTTAAACGATGAAGTACATAACGGGTTAGCCATCCCACCATACCTTTTCCAAGTTTGCTTTCTCGAAGATAGTCAAAAGTTAGATCCCATGCGTAACGCATAGGACTATGGCAGTAACAAATATGCAGTTGCTCTGGAGTTGTTAAAATGCCCTTTGCAACGGCATGGGAGGAAGAAAGAATCACATCATGTTGACGTAAATCCAGCTGCTCAATAGCCAACGGCAACAATGGTAAGTACTTTTGTACACCCTTTTTAGATGCGGGTAAATACTGTAAAGCTGTAGTGCCAATATGACGTTTATATAAATAACTTTCCGGATTTCTAGATTCAAAATCGATGAGAGCATACAATTGGGCATCAATATGATTCAAAATTTCTCGTACTACGAGTTCCGAACCACCAGTTGCCTCCGGTGTCAGCCACTCATGCACCAAAGCATACTTTAAAGGCACAGCTACCATTTATAGATAAAGAACTTTTGTACTAACATGTAGATTCTTTTCACGAGGTCCCCATTTTTTTTGCGGAAATAGTTGGCCACTGCGATAAGTAAAACATTTCAACACGGCAGAATTTTAAGTTTGTTTTAAAGGGGTATATATACGTATATATAATGAAGATAGCTTAAATTATTGATCCAAAATTTTCACATCCCCAGGGTTCCTCTTTTTCTCTTCACAATCGTGAAATTTTTGCTCTTTGAAATATGGCTTCCCATCGTCAAATAATTGCGGTACAGAAGCAGCAAGAGATGTATTGCATATGAAATCATCATATAAGCGTGTGTTTTCACTGAAGCCAAAAATGGTATTTGCCGTCGGATTAATCAAACGTAAAGCTTCCCGCTTTTTTCTGAAACGGAAATTGTAACCCTTGTGGTGACGTAATTTTCACAATAGAAGTTCCTTCACTCTCCTGTTGCCGCTTTCCTGATAATCTCAAGTAAGGATGAAGTTTTGACATTTACGACATTGTTCGGAGGATCGACTTATGTTCTCTGTTCTTCATTCTTTTTGAAAGTGCGAACAAGTAGCAGATATAGCAGGGGTTCTATGCGAATTTTAATCATGGGGGGTACTCGGTTTATCGGTGTGTATCTCACTCAATTACTCGTTGAACAAGGTCATGATGTGGTATTGTTCAATCGCGGCAATCGTCCGTTACCAGTCGATAACGTCACGCAGATAATAGGCGATCGCACTGACTCAAACCAGTTAAAAGAAAAGTTAAAAAACGAAAATTTTGATGTCATTTTCGACAATAACGGACGGGAACTCACGGATACTCAACCACTAGCAGAAATTTTTCAAAACCGGTTACAGCATTTCGTGTACATGAGTTCTGCTGGAGTTTATCTCAAATCCGACAGTTTACCTCATATAGAGGGAGATGCAGTAGACGAAAAAAGCCGTCATAAGGGAAAACATCATACCGAAAGCTTCCTGGCAGCTCGGGACTTTCCTTTTACTTCAATTCGTCCCACTTATATTTACGGACCTCAAAATTACAACGATTTAGAAGCTTGGTTTTTTGACAGAATCACTAGAAATCGTCCGCTTCCCATTCCCGGTAACGGATTGCATATAACTCAGCTAGGTCACGTTAAGGATTTAGCCAAAGCAATGACTCAAATTATAGGTAATTCTAATGCAATTAAACAGATTTATAACGTTTCGGGAAATCGTTACGTCACTTTTGATGGTTTAGCCCGTGCTTGTGCTGTAGCTGTAGGTAAATCAGCCGACGACATTCAAATCGTGCATTATGACCCCAAAAAATTTGATTTTGGCAAGCGTAAAGCTTTCCCCATGAGAATGCAACACTTTTTCGCGTCGGTTAACAAAGCCATCACAGAATTAGATTGGCATCCAGATTACGATTTAACATCTGGACTAAAAGATTCATTTAAAAACGATTATTTAGTATCCGAACGAGATAAAAAAGAAATTGATTTTTCAATTGATGACGAGATTTTAAAAGCTGTGGGTTAGATAATTTATAAACTTTGTAGGTTGGGTTAGACACGTTAGCGTTAGCGTGTCCGGAGGACATAAACGAAATAAAAATGTAACGAAAATCTACATTAATCGTGTCGTAACCCAACATAATAATTACTTGAAGTATCTGAACTATTACCAATTACCAATAAACACAGGAATGGCCGCAATTGTCACAATGCTCGGGTGGTGCGTGACACTACAACCCTGATTGTTGCCTTAAAAATTTAATTAAGTGTCACAGCACCCTACAACAAAATGTGCCAGTTGCGGCCATTCCTAAAACACTGAGCAGTGAGCAGTTGTTCACCTCGAAGGCGTGGATCGTCAATTTCTCATGTCCCATGCCCAATTACCAATTACCAATTACCCATTTTTAATAAACCATGAAAAAAGTCGCAATCGCAGGAGGTGGTCCAACAGGTGTAACTCTTGCTTTAATGCTTGTCCAAAGAGGGATTGCAGTCACATTAGTTGAAGCAGCTTCTGACTTTAATCGAGTGTTTCGTGGAGAGGCTTTAATGCCAAGTGGTTTAAATGCTCTTGATGACATGGGATTATCAAAAATACTTGAAGAAATTCCTCATCGACAACTCAATGCATGGGAATTTATTTTAGACAAAAAACCGTTATTTAAAGTTGATGAACCGATAGAAACTGACACTCAACCCTGTACCTTATTTTCTCAACCACCTTTACTTGAAACCTTAATTTTAGAAGCTCGGAAATACAATCACTTTGAATTTATACAAGGTGTAGCTGTTAAAGACTTGCTACGAATTGATAATCGTGTAACAGGTATTAGATTAGCGGATGGAAGAGAAATTACAGCCGACATAGTAATCGGTGCAGATGGTCGTAATTCTATTGTTAGGAAAAGTGCTGGAATAAAAATACAGCGACAGCCAAAAAACATGGATATCCTCTGGTTTAAACTAGCTGCAAATCCTCGTTTTGTTGCTGAAAATATCTTTACTGCCATCGGAGACGGTGAAAATGCATTTGCTGTATTTCATGGAGCTTCCCCTGGAAAATTACATCTTGGTTGGACTGTATCCGAGGATCAAAAAAATATCAATATTAGTAAATTCACCAAAGCAGATTGGGCAAAAATGTTTGCATCAATATCACCTTCATGGTTAGCAGAACATTTTGAAAATCATGCAGAATCTATAGAAAATCCGATTAAACTATCGGTTATAGTAGGTCTTTGCCCTATTTGGCATGCTCCAGGAGTATTACTTTTAGGTGACGCTGCTCACCCCATGTCTCCCATTCGCGCTCAAGGAATTAACGTTGCATTACGCGATGTAATTGTCGCAGTAAATCATCTTGTGCCTGTATTAACTAAAGAAGCTGAACATAAACATATTGATGAAGTCTTTTCGCAAATCCAGAAAGAAAGAGAACCCGAAATTATCCGCATCCAACAGCTACAAAAACAAGAAGCTAGACAACACGAAATATTGCCCAAAAATCTATTTTTACGAAAAATTGTTTTTACATTAGCTCGTTTAGCAAATAAAGCAATTCGTTTATCTTGGATACAGAGACAGAAGAAAATGCGTCAAGGTGTGACTCAGGTTAAATTGGAAGTTTAATTTTTAAGAAATATAGGGAGCGGCAACGGCGAACACAGCGGTTTTACAAAAGTTGTATAAACAAAAAACGAGGAAAATTTATTTCAATACCTTATTTAGAGCCTCCAACGGAAGGTATTCCCAGTTGGAGTCTCCAATAAAAATCAGATACTTAAGACTCTCGAAGATCGCTTATCAATCAACGCCTAAAATATCAGCAGCTAGATCTGTTTGAATTTCTAGCTTCTGACGAATTTTTCTGCCTTTCTTTCTACCAATGACAAACAAAACCTGCTTCTGAGAAGTTTCTGCTTCCTCCTGGTAACGTATTGCCATTGTAGATCTCTTTTTCTTTGCGAATAATCCCCATACTCCCAAAGCGAGAACGGCACCAACATCAACTTTACTTTTTTCAGAATATGACAAAGACTTAATTGCCTTCATTGGAATAGTAACTTCTTTTGTATTCTTGTCTCCTTCTAAAACATCCAGTCCCTTGCCAATTTCAACATAAAGCTTGACTTGATCGTTGGTAACATAAATTTTGCACTTTTTTCCTTTTTCTTCACCACTGAAAAGACATTTAGCTTTTTCCCCGGAACGATTATCAAGGGCAATAGCATCTGTAGTTTTAGCTTCATAACCTTCACATTCGGAGTTAAAAGGAAATTTTGAACAGAAGCTTTCGGCATCATCAATTTCTCGGGCTCGTACAACTTCTGATACAGTTATAAACTGCATGCATAACAAAATCGGTAGTACTATTACCTTAGTAAGTTTCATTATTTTAATAATCAGTATAGATAATTACTTTTTTCGACAAAACTTCATCGGTCAGTTGATTGTAATCATCTTTTTTTTCAGGACTGATTTACAACCATAACTGCATATTACACCCTACATCAGTAATATCATGTTCTAAAAATCACATTTAAAAATTATTTTCAGCCTATTTAGGAAGAATTAAGAGGATTGCTTTGACTTAATGTATGACTGACTTTATATATATCGGCTGCAATACTACTCTTTTAAGAGGAAATCCTCTCTAAGCCTCTGCTAATTTGGAGGAAATAAAAGCCACATTTTTAAGGGGGCTTGGGGGATCTAAAGATGGGGTTTAATTCTTTAACCGAGTAGTATTGATAGCGATTGTATGTTAAATGATTAAGTATTTTATTTTGGCGCAGGGTAAAATCAAAACTTAGATATTGTTAAGCAACAAGGAAAATAAGAAAGCGTTAAATCAATTTTCGTATCTGAATTATATTTTTCAATCGCTACGAATAGCTTTTTTTATAATTCTTTTACAGCTATTAAACTATTTCTTCTTCTGTCTTTTCCGGTAAAAGGTAAATAGCACCACTAATCAAAGTCAAAGCAACAGATACCCAAAAAGCAATCACAGAAGGTAAATCCCATGCTGGAGATAAAGGAGCAATCAAAAGCGCGATCGCAACAATTTGAGTTACAGTTTTGAGCTTTCCCCAAATATTCGCACCGCTAATTTTAGGTTGATTAACTCTCCAACCAGCAATAGCTAATTCCCTTCCTAATATCAGAAATACTCCCCAGGCTGGAATTTGTCCTAATTCAATCAAAGATAGTAAGGGAGCCAGCACTAGTAATTTATCTACTAAAGGATCGAGAAACTTTCCTAAATCGCTTACCTGATTCAGTTTCCTGGCCAAATAACCATCCAACCAATCCGTACCAGCAGCAATCGCAAAAATAGCAAAACATATCCATCTTGCTTGAGGTGTGGGATTTTGTAAACCGTAAATAATAAACGGTATACCTAACAAGCGAGAAAAAGTAATCCAGTTTGGGAGAGTCATCATTTAGCTTGAAAGTCAAAGGTTATAGGTTAAAGGTTACAGGCAATAATATCGGATGTAATTAAGAATTAATAATAAAAAACGTCTATTATTCCCACTAACTGGTAACAGTTAACTGATGAGTGGTTAACTGTGTATGATGACTAATTCACAATTTCGTATCGAAAGCGATTCAATGGGCGATCGCCAAATTCCTAGTAGCGCTTATTACGGTATTCAAACATTACGGGCTACCGAAAATTTTGCTATCAGTGGGATTAAACCCTTGCCTACTTACGTAGATGCATGCGTCATCATCAAAAAAGCTACAGCAATCGTGAATGGGAAATTGGAATGTATACCCCAAGATGTCAGTCAAGCCATCGTACAAGCTGCTGATGAGGTATTAGGAGGTAAGTTTCGCGAGCAGTTTGTAGTGGATGTGTATCAAGCGGGTGCCGGTACTTCCCACCATATGAATGTTAATGAAGTGCTAGCAAATCGCGCTTTGGAAATTTTAGGAGATGAGAAAGGTAACTATAAGCGAGTCAGCCCTAACGATCACGTTAACTACGGGCAGTCTACCAATGATGTAATTCCCACAGCAATTAGAATTGGCGGTATTTTGGCTTTATCGAAGACATTGTATCCTGCCTTAGATAATGCAATTAATGCAATGGAAGAAAAAGCCACGGAATTTAAAGATATTGTAAAGTCGGGTCGGACTCATTTGCAAGACGCGGTACCCGTGCGTTTAGGAGATACTTTTGCCGCGTGGACGCAGATTCTTAAAGAGCATCGAAATAGAATTAATACTGCTGCTGCGGATTTAACCATGTTGGGTTTGGGTGGTAGTGCAGCAGGTACGGGGTTAAACACCCATCCCCAATATCGGGTAAGTGTGATTAAAATGATTTCAGAACTAGTTAATTCTCCTTTGAAGGAGGCAACCCATCTCATGGCTGCAATGCAAAGTATGGCACCATTCGTTAATGTATCTGGTGCTTTACGAAATCTGGCTCAAGATTTAGTCAAAATATCTCATGATTTGCGCCTGATGGATTCGGGACCGAAAACTGGTTTCAAAGAAATTCAACTACCACCAGTGCAACCGGGTTCCTCGATTATGCCTGGAAAATATAATCCCGTTATGGCTGAAATGACATCAATGGTGTGCTTTCAGGTAATGGGTTACGACACTGCTATTAATTATGCGGGACAAGCGGGGCAGTTAGAACTAAATGTCATGATGCCTTTGATTGCCTATGATTTTATTCACAGCATCGAAATACTAGGTAATACCGTTGGCGCACTAACTTCTCGCTGCATCAAAGGAATTAGTGCCCTGCCAGAACGTTGTTTAGATTATGCCGAAGGCAGTTTAGCATTAGTGACAGCATTAAACCCCCATATAGGATACCTTAATGCAGCAGCAATTGCGAAAGAATCTATGGAGACAGGAAAGTCCCTCAGACAAATTGTAT
Source organism: Cyanobacteria bacterium J06633_8 (assembly GCA_039820645.1). Classification (GTDB taxonomy): domain Bacteria; phylum Cyanobacteriota; class Cyanobacteriia; order Cyanobacteriales; family Nostocaceae; genus Rivularia. The sequence continues at coordinate 41,503 of JBCBPQ010000003.1, forward strand.
TAGAAAAACAGTTAATGAATGAAGAAGAATTAGCCAAAGTATTGAATCTCGAACAAATGAGTACCATCGTCAGCGAGGAGTGAACAGTTAGCAGTTAACAGTTAGCAGTGAACAGTTAACAGTTAGCAGTGATTCCTAACTCCTAACTTTCAATCCAAAATCATATTACTTCTAACAACTAACCACTAACAACTAACCACTAACAACTAACCACTAACAACTAACAACTAACAACTAACAACTAACAACTATTAAGCTAAGCTGTGATAAAACCATCAAGTTGCAAAAACTACATCAATGCAGACCTATAAACCATCTGTCAGTTTAATTAGAGCTACTTCTTATGAAATTGAAGTACTAAAGGAATCTTTAGAAATATTGCTCGAACCTTTGGGTGGAATCACAGCATTTGTTAAAAGTGGCGATCGCGTCTTACTCAAACCGAATTTACTCACGGGTTCGCGCCCTACAGGAGAGTGTACTACTCGCCCGGAACTGGTTTACGCTTTGGCAACTATGGTAATTGATGCTGGTGGCAAACCTTTCTTGGGAGACAGCCCTGCATTTGGTAGCGCCAAAGGAGTGGCTTTAGCAAATGGGTACGAAAAAATTTTGGCAGAACTTAATCTTCCTATTATCGAATTTCGTGGTAAGCGCTACGAAATTATCAACGATAAATTTAATCATTTGTTGCTTTCTAACGAAGCCATGGAAGCTGATGTGGTTATAAATTTACCCAAAGTTAAGTCTCATGCTCAATTGGTATTAACTTTGGGAGTCAAAAACTTGTTTGGTTGTGTACCGGGGAAAATGAAAGCTTGGTGGCACATGGAAGCAGGAAAAGATGCTAGCCGTTTTGGAGAAATGTTAGTAGAAACTGCCAAGGCTATTAACCCTAACTTAACGATTATAGACGGTATTATCGGTCATGAAGGTAACGGGCCTAGCGGCGGAGAACCCCGTCCTTTAGGGATTTTGGGTTGTTCACCAAATGTATTTGCTTTAGATAGAGCGATGGTCGAAATACTAAATGTTCCCCCCGAGGAAGTACCTACCATTGCCGCATCAATGCGATTGGGAATTTGCCCGGAACTAGATGAGATTCAATTCGTCCAATTACATCCCGACTTATTACAAATAGACGATTGGCAATTACCCTCAAACTTAATGCCTATTGATTTTGGAATGCCACGAGTGATTAAATCTACTTTTAAGCATCTTTATATTAGATTTATCAAAGAAAAAATGACCGCTTATACCGGAAATTGAGGTATTTTTTGAAAGCAGCAAAAATTGCCTTTATAGTGCAAGCTTGGCTACAGCAATTTTATGTACTAGCAGAGTAATCTATAAATACCCTCCGATTGCTTAACCAGACCGCCCTATTTTAGTGGCGGTTTTTTTAGTCCGGAAAATTATCATAAATTGTTACATTTTTTGAATATCAGATATTTGTATTTTCTGTGTCAACATACTTCCTATAACCTCTACTAAAAGAATATTTAATATCATATAACCATTTGATAATTTTTCAGAAATCATCCGGATATTTATAACCCTATCTTGAGACATACTCAACCGTAATATCAACTGTATTTATAATTATTTTCACCGATTTAAATATAAAGATTTTTAGCTAGCAATAGTCACTGACTGCTACTTAAAAACAATTTAAATATTCTATCGTTATGCGGTATAGAATTATGAACTAAATCTTTTACTTAATGCATATAGCTAATAAAAAACTTTTGAGTGTAATCACTGATGATGATATAAAAACTTTAAAGTATACTCAAGTACTTTTAGGTATCAAACTATAAAGAAGAATCTTCCTATAAAGCTTAAAACCCTTGCTATATAACAAATTATCTATCTATTGGAAGATGATATTGACCCGTTTTTGATTTAAAGTTAATATTAATAGATAGATAATATGTATTTTTTATTGCATGATATTTAATTCATATAAGGTGTAATCAATACAGTGAATACGGAAGAATGAAGCGAGATTAGTTACAAGTAATTAAACAAGATATTTAAGAATTACTTGGTATCAAGAGTTTCACGTATAAAGAAATATATAAAGCAACTTCCAAAGCTGATTTAAATTCTTATTTCGTTCCGAGTTTACGGTCAGAAAAAAAGCTAAAATAATAGCAACACTCTCATTCAAGAGAGAGTTGTAGCAACTAGTGATGTAAAGAGCTAAATAATTTATATGGATTCTAACAGTCAGTCTGCCAATACTGAGGAATTACCTTCGCAACGTGTGGCAGACGTTGTAGGAACAGCGATTGCTATGTTAACTCTAACGCTACCTATGTTTGTAATTGGTCATTACTCTTCAAGCAGCGTTTCAGATAACCGGCAACCATTAACCTATAACTTGCAAAAAACTGACAATGATACAGAACTAATTAACAGTGAAATTTCATCCATTTATAAAATGAATAAAGATGCTTCAGTCAACTCCTTGAAAAAATAATTTAAAGGCAGGCATTAATATAAGCACGCCTCTACTTATAATTAGAGTATGAGAAAAAATTAATGTGAATTCGCATTCGTAAGATAGAAATTTTTTTGTGGCGCGTACAAAAGCGTTGTTTCGACTAATCGACTAAAGCGCAACTTTGTGAACGCTCTAACTTTCAATCGTAAGAAGTCCCACATCATACTCGAACAAAGGTGTGGGATAAATAAAGTTTGAGAGTTCTAGCATAGAAAGCTTTGCTGGAGATATCACTCCACAGAAGTTTTTAGCAGCGATCTAGATTTATAAGTTCCAATTCGCATATAAAAGATGCCCATGTTCTAACTCGGCATCTTTATTTTTTGCCCGAGATGAAGCCTTAAATGCAGGGGCAGGCTTATTATAGAGAGATGCCGCTCTTCAACACGAGTTAACTTGTTTTAAAGCCTGCCCATTTTTTTACGGAGTATTCAAAGCCCATTTTTTTACGGAGTATTCAAAGCCCATTTTTTTACGGAAATTGTAACCCAAACATGTCGAGAAGATTATCTGGTTATGTCTCAACTACTAATTTGATGAAATAACCTTACCTCCCCAACAAATCACTTTGGGATAAGTCCATATTGACCTAAAATTCTACACGGGAGCCTTCAACCTCTCACCGATAATTAATTTTGCTTTAGGAGTAAATCTGTGGACTTATCGATTATCCCACCCCAGCCGAAACCCGGTTTGATAAACGTTTTAATTGAAATTGTTGGTGGAAGTAAAAATAAATACGAGTATGACAAGGATTTACAAGCTTTTGCTTTAGATCGGGTACTTTATTCATCGGTACAATATCCCTACGACTATGGTTTCGTTCCTAATACTTTGGCTGATGATGGTGACCCCCTTGATGGTATGGTAATAATGGACGAGCCAACTTTTCCGGGTTGTGTAATTGCAGCACGACCTATAGGTATGTTGGAAATGATTGATGGTGGCGATCGCGATGAAAAAATTCTTTGCGTTCCCGATAAAGATCCACGTTACGTCAATGTTAAATCTCTTAAGGATGTGTCACCTCATAAACTTGAGGAAATCGCAGAATTTTTCCGCACTTACAAAAACTTAGAGAAAAAGGTGACTGAGATTCTTGGTTGGAAAGATTTTGAGGAAGTAGCACCTTTAGTGGAACAATGCATCAAAGCTGTCAAGTAGAAAATACTTGAAATTTTTTCTAACATAAAAATTCCGCTCAGCAATAGCAACTTGCTTTTTTAAATCTTCTCTCCTAAAACCTAACTGCCCAATGCAATGCACGCTTATTTTTGCAAAAATTCACAACTGTACTCTCACTGAAGTAAATCCTAACTACGTGGGAAGTATCACCATAGATAAAATGCTTTTAGAAAAAGCTGGCATTTTGCCTTACGAGCAGGTGCAAGTGGTGAAAGTGAATAATGGCGAGCGTTTCGTGACTTATACAATACCGACAGATGCGAATTTGGCAGCCATTGAGCTAAACGGGGCTGCGGCGCGTTTGGGCATCAAAGGAGACCGTTTGATTATAATGTCTTACGGGCAGTTTACCTTGGAAGAAACTACAATCGTTTCTCTCCAAGAGTTGTCATCGTAGACGAGAAAAACAAATTGTTAGAAGTACGTCACTACGATGAACTGCTCGCTAAGACTATTATTTAGCTGCATATGTCACAGATAGAACCGTCGATGCATCCTCAAGACGCGAGCCAATCGCCTTTAAAGAATTCCGAAAAGCAAGCGGACAAATTTTTTGTCAAACCCCAGTTGAAGAGACTAATTTTTATATAAGGGAAGTATGGTAATATCTGTGAACTGAAGTGATGTAAATATTAAAATGAATTTCTGTGATGACTGCGCCGGATAATCCAGTAACTTATTGATAAAGCAAAAACTGCTAATCCTAATCCAATTACTTTGAGTCCTTCTGTATTTTTTAAATCTAAAATAATAATTTTTCTTGCTACGGCGATTAAAGAAGTCGCGATTACTAGCTCAACATGAATCACGCTTTTTCTCAGATAAGCAGTAATATTTTCTAAAATTTCTAAAGCAATTAAAATATTTAAGAATAGTCCGAAAGCTGTAAATAAGTTTTTATTGAAACTTGCTTCGTTGAAATCCCAAGTCAACAGTTTATTGAATATAAATATGACTAAATCTACGATAGCAATTAAAATTAAAACTATCATAGAAATAGAAAGCAACTTGGAAACTAATACCTGAATATTTTCAACTATATGTAAGAAATTCTCATTTTGGCTGTATTTACGAATCTGTCTGAATAGATTCCTCATGCTTCATACCTTACAATTAAAAGTTTAATATAACTGAGGGTGGTTGGGTAATTTGAAAGTAGATAAAATTAATTAATAATTCATCAATCAAACGAAATCATTTGTTTAAATTCAGACCCCATAATTATTACTATAAACAATTATTGGTAAATTAATAAATAAGTAAGTCGGCGTTAAAAAATAAAGGTATGTCCGCAGCGAGGATCACTACGTAAAACTAAGCATTCACAAGGACTTGAGGGCTGTTTACATTCCGTGACATGGTTCGGTTTATTTGTGCCGACTTACTTATGTTGAGTAACAAGCTTTGATAAAAGACAGTAAATATTTATTGCCTTGAATCACGAATAAATATACAGTGTAAACTATTATCTAGCGTATTTTGAATTTGAAGAGGAACCATAAACCGAACCGTCGTAGCTTCTTGAACTGGCTTGGAATCGCTTGGATAGCAAGTTGTTTACCCGTAGCTATTGCAGCTTATTATTCAAAGCAAACAAAGCAAAACATCTCAGAATCTCAATAATGGGAAGAAATTGGGACATCTTCCGAATTAAATACTAATGGAAAGTTGCTGACAAAAAATACATCTGTTAGAGAAGTATTATTAGTGAAAACTTCGGTTCCTAGCGATTTAGTTGCCGTCAATCCTAGCTGTACTCATTCTGGTTGTACGGTAGAATGGAAAGCCGATATGAATAAATTTGTTTGTCCTTGTCATGATTATGAATTTGGTGTTGCTGGTAAAGTTGAAAAAGCACCAGCAACAAAACCTTTAAAAACATATGCAGTCAAAGTTGAAGGTGAAAAAGTTTTAATCCGATAAGTAATGAATAGTTATTTAACTTCAAAATATAAGTATTATTAAATACATTAAAACTCACTATATTTTATTATCCTCGAATATAATCTTCTGACTCATATTTTCTGAAAAATAGCTCTTAGTTGCACAAATATCATAAATAATATCCAGGTTTATTTATAGTTTGAATTAAAAATAATTAGCATTTTCCGGTAAAAAATACCAACAAAAAAACTGACTGGAATTCCGGGAATAACTTGTACTAAGGTAGAATTATAAACATGTCTTACTCAAAAAACTGATTAGAGTAAAGACATATATGTAACATAATTTACTAAATAAAAAGCAAAAAGTAAGTTAAGTTAAATTTGTTATAAAAATAACGATTGGCTACTTAAAAATGCGGCTAGAACAGTTGCAAGCCTTCTTGGCGATTGCCGAGTGTGGTAGTTTTCAGAAAGCAGCGCGTAAATGTAGTGTGACTCAATCTACAATCAGTCGCCAAATTCAAGCATTGGAAGCAGATTTAGGCTTTGAACTGTTTCACAGAACCAGTCAGTCAAAATTGACATTGGCGGGAGAAACTTTACTGCCTCGTGCCCGTAAAATTTGTTTAGAATGGCAAACCGTAAAGCAAGAAATAACAGATTTAATTGCAGGAAAACAACCAGAACTTTGTATTGCTTCTATTCCTTCAGTAAGTGCTTACTATTTTCCACCTTTATTGCAATTATTTTACAACCAATACCCTGATGTAAAATTACGAGTAACATCATTGGGTAGCGATAGGGCACTAAAGGTTCTGAAAGATGGCCTGGTGGATTTAGCTATTGTAATGAATAATCGTTTTCTTACCACCAGTAAAGAAATGGTTGTTGAAACCCTTTATGAAGATAAAATAGAGGTTTTAATATCAGCCAATCATCCATTAGCAAAATATGAATGTATTCCCTGGTCAGAATTAATTCGCTATCGACAAGTAATTTTTAAAGAAGGTTATGGAATGCAGCGTTTAGTGCAAAATCAATTTGACCAAACTGAAACTTTACTTAGATCCGCTTTAGAAGTAAATACTTTAGATGCTTTCCGAGGAATAGTACGTCAAGGAGAATTAATCGCTTTATTACCGAGTTCTGCATTAATTGAAGCACGCATCGATCCTGCTCTTGCAATTCGACCTTTCAGTATTAACAACAATGGTTCTTCCCAAGATACATCTTTAACTCGCCAAGTAGTAATAGTAACAACTCAAGACCGGTTACAAATTCCTCCCATACAAGATTTTTGGCATCTTGTGAAAGAACAAATCCCCAAACAAGTCAACGGGAAAAAGTGAACAGTTACCAGTTACCATTTACAAGGAACGGGTTAGTAGTTTTTAATACTAATTCGTTATTATTATCTACTCCTCAAGCATAGATTCTCATGGGTTATTACTTGTTACTTTGAGAATGTCCCCCTATCTTCCCCAAGGGTGTTAACTACAAACAAATATGAGCATTTTATTTCGAGATTTACTTAAGAAAATAGGTAGCGGTCAACATACTTCACATAATTTAACTCGTACTGAAGCAGCATTAGCAACTAAAATGATGTTGTTGGGGGAAGCAACACCAGCACAAATTGGTGGTTTTTTGATTGCACACCGGATTAAAAGACCTACAAGCGAAGAATTAGCAGGGATGTTGGATGCTTACGAAGAACTTGGACCAAAACTACAAGGAATTCCTACCGGACAACCCACTATAGTTTTTGGTATTCCTTATGATGGCAGAACCCGCACTGCACCAGTTAGTCCGTTAACAGCTTTGTTATTAGCATGTTGCGGTCAAAATGTAATCATGCACGGCGGCGATCGCCTTCCAACAAAGTACGGACTTCCTTTGGTCGAAATTTGGCAAGGTTTGGGTGTTGATTGGACAAAGTTAGAATTATCCAAAACCCAGCAAATTTTAGAGAAAACTGGAATTGGCTTTGTGTACCCACCACTGCATTTTCCTTTAATAAAAAGTATTTGGGAATACCGCGATCAAATCGGCAAACGTCCGCCTTTTGCTTCAATGGAATTAATTTGGTGTCCTTATGCAGGAGATGCTCATATAGTTACTGGGTTTGTTCACCCACCAACAGAAGAAAGGTTTCAAGCAACGTTGTCTCATATGGGAATAACGAAGTTCACCACAGTTAAGGGCTTGGAAGGTAGTTGCGATTTACCACAAGATCGTACTGCGATTATTGGTTTAGGAAATGGTACTAACACTATTGAAAGATTGCTTTTAGTTCCTCGTAAATATGGTTTTAATGGGAAAAATATATCTTTTAATAGTAGCGAAAAGTTAACTTCAGACATGAAATCTGTTTTAGCAGGTTCACCATCTGAATTGATGCAAACAGCATTATGGAATGGCGGATTTTATCTATTTCGCTGCGGAATTTGTGCGAATATGTCTGAAGGTTTGGCTAAAGCTAAAGAACTTTTTAGCAGTGGAGCAGTGTTAAATAAACTTCGAGAATTAAAGCAAGCTATTGAGTTTATGTCCTGAAGGAAGAAAAATCTTAATAGAAAATTTTTCTATTAATTACGATATTTTTTGTTTAAATTAATTATATCTTTCTCGGCTTTTGCCAAAGCAAACATATGTCGTTTTTCACTTAAATTATGGTTAAGAGTTTCAATTTTTATAGTTTGTTCATCAATTTGAGTCTTCCAATCAAGGACTATATCGTTATAATACTGTTGTTGACTGAGAGCATTACTAGCTTCTTGTTCGTTAGCAATTTGAATAAAAAATTGATATCTTTGTTGCCATTTATCAAGTTTATATTTGGCTTTTTGGTATTCCCGTTGAAGATTTATAAGATTCTCTGTTTCTTTTCTTAGTTCAAAATTTAATGCAGCTAATTCTTCATTTATATCTATCACATATTGTTCTTTTTGCAATACAATATCTTTTGTTCTACCAGCTAGGAAGTTAAGAATAAACCTAAGAATTCCGCTGATACTTTGATTGCGTTTATTGCGTGAAATTAGTTGATTCTGTTTGTTGTGAGTTTCAATTGCTTGAATCTGAGATAATTCAAATTCTGCTTTACTCAGCTTGCGTTCGTAGATTATTAACTCTCGTTCTATAGAATTTATTTGAATGTTCAAATCATCAAGTTTAGTTTTAAGTTGAATTGCAGTATCATTATAATGCTGATAATTAGTGAGAGCTTCACTTGCTAATAATTCATTTTCTTTTCGTTGGGCTTTTTCAAATCGCTGTTGCCATATTTTTGATGCTTCTAGATTTTCTTTATGCTGTTGTGTTAAATTAACTTTCTGACCAATATATTTATCACGATTCTGATTAATATCATTGATATTGTTCTGAATTTCTCTAATAATATTTTCTTGGATATTTTGTTGGCTTTGATGCTGATGATGTAAAGATTTTATGCGATATATTTTCGGAATTAAGAAAAATATTGGTGAAATTAAAATAGTTAACAAAACCCAAAATAAAGCAGGAATTTCAAACAGAAATGTTTTTGGAAGTATATTGATAAATAACCAGCCAATACCACCAATACCAAATACAAAAAGTACAATAATTAATAAAATAATCGAGAAATTAGACAGAAACTCTAAAATAGAAATAGTCAATTTTAATATTTTTTGATTACTTCCCATTTTAGGAATCAGGGATATTAAATATTTTTGAGTTTTTTCTACTATTTGCAAAAATAAAATTATCAATAAAAAAGCTAATAATATAGTGATTATTCCTCCAAAAAATATAAAAAAGTAGTGTATATCTCTCCATTGATTGTGAGGAACAGATAAGGGATTTATTTCTTGCCAAAAACTATTTGGCAACATGAATATAAATCTCATGGAAAGAAATATTAAGCTGGATATAAATGTAGATAAAATAATAGAAGTAAATATCTTATTAGTTTGTCTAATAAATTTAAATATTTTCTCTCCAGCAGAATTTTTCCAGCAACGTTTTACTATTGCTTGGGTAAATAGCATAATTAAAGTAACTGGAATACCTATAAATGAGCATACTCCAATTGATATAAGCAGAGCGACCATAAAGGGTTCATTACCTGATGGAGTAGCTGGAATAGAAATTACTTGAACTGTATTAAGGAATCCAGCTATCAAAAATCCTAGAATATAGGGAATTATTGATACAGGATAAGAACCAGATAACTTTTGGAAAAAGTGTTGGTTATTCTTCATCTATATTAAGTATCAGATATTGTGAAAAATAGAGGTAGATTATCAGAATTCAATAATTAATTTTCAGGTTATTCAATTCTCAATATATTATCTTTGTTTGTTGAGACTATTATTCCTTTCTATTTCCATTAATTCGACCTTAAGTTCTTCTACTAAAGTTGTTACTTCATCAAGTATAGGTTTGAATTTCATTGCTTTTGTGGAAAATTTTTGTTTTCTTTCTAAAGCTTTTCTTGCTAGTGATTCATCTTCCCTTTGAAGAGCTAACATTGCGTTCCTATACCATTGATTCGCTTCAGCTTGAGCGTTATCATATTGCATTTGAATACGCTTTTGAATAGCTATACTTGTAGCAACTTTTTGGCGAAAAGTTATTAAATCTGATTCTGAATTTTTATTATTCTTTAACTCTTCCAAGTATTCAATATCTCTTTCAAGCGTAATCTTTGACATTCGCTCTAATTTCAAAATTAAATCATTTTCTAAAGATGATATAAGGTCATTTAGCTCATCCAGCTTAATTTTACATTCAGAAACTCGGTTAGTATAGCGATTTTGATTAGTTAAAGCTTCACTCGCTGCTGTTTCATTTCCTTCCTCGAATGCTTTTTCTAAACATCCTTTCCATTTATCTGCTAAAGATTGAGCTTCTGTATATTGAGACTCAAGTAATTTTTGACTTTCCCTAGCACTATCAATATCTTGACGTAATTTAATAGTTTCTATTCGTAAATCTGAAATTGATTCTTTTTTATTGTTGGTCATAATTATCTCTACTTTCAATTTTATATTTCTGTTAATTTGTCTTCAATCTATGAATTTTAAATAGATAAATCAGATTTACCGATTTTGTTTTGCGGTAAATTGTCTCCTATTATTTCGTAATAACCATTTACCTTCAGCTTTAAATCAGTAGAATTATTAGGAACTAACTTTCTCAAATCAATATCAAGGGATTCTCCTTGGTGGAGAACAAAGTAATCTTCATCATTTTTCAGCAGTTGAGGAATTGAAAGCGATTTTTCTGCTTGGATTTTAGTAATTGGGTCGGTGTATACAATTGCAAGAGAATCAATATAAGTAATCTCTGGTTCTCTTTCTTCCAGTTTTATTTTTGAGCTACTATCCCCAAGTTGATGAATTTCTTCAGCCTGTAATGATTTATATTTTCTACCATATAAAACAGTTCCTAATTCCTTCCAGGAACCTTGTTCAGAATCGTAAACAATTAAGTAAGGACAACTTCCTTCAGCAGCATATCTAGATATAGCAAAAGGAGGATTATCGCTAGGTGAATCAATAGATATATATTTTCCGTTTACTTTTAGTGATTTGACATTTAATATTGAACCGACAGCAAACCGTTTTGGTAATAAATCTATTAACTGTGTTGGAGAACTAATATTAGATACAAATTCGTCAGATAAATTAGTTGACGTTGTTAAAAAATTATTGATTTCAAAACCTTTAGAAATCTTAGATTCTACTTGTTCAAATTCTGATTTTAAGACTGGTTTTGCAACATACATAGTACTCTTAGATAATCGAGAAATATTTTCCTGTCTTACTTCAGGCTTGATTTGTAAAGCTTTCCTTATTGGTTTTGTGTCAAATCCAAATTCTATAGGAATAAATAAATGATGCCCTGGTTCTATAAATATATTCTTAAAAGTGTCTTCTTTGGCTTTCTTTTCTTCGCTTTGGAATAATTTACTTCTACTATCCGAAATCGTCAATTCATAAGGTTTTTTATCCAGCAAATCAAATTTAATAGATTGAATTTCAATCGGAGATAATCTAATGTTTTCGACATCTACAAATTTAATATATGGGGAAGATGTATCTCTATTAATAGGAGCCTTAGTAACTTGATCTCCACAGTCTAAAAATAAAGCTTGATTTAAATTATTTGTGAACTGATAATTGAAACCAATAAAACCACGTAACTCTGGATTATTTTCAATAATCCTATTTATCCAAATACTGTTCAAATTTGAATTTCCATCTACAGTCCAACCATCAATTGTAAATGTTTTCTTGATATCTGACATTTTGGGAAACTGGGTAATAGTATACTTATTTTGTCCATAAGTAGATATAGAACTGTATTTGGCATTTTCTTCAGAAGATTGAAATGAAGCCATAATCGGTGCATAATAAAAGCTAGAATATTCATCTTCTCCAGTAGTAGATAATGTGTTTTTGACATAATTATTTTTGTTTTGCTTAATTATTTCTTTTGCAAATAAATCATCATTCAATTCAGGTGTGACACTACCTGTCAAAGTCTGATTACCTAGATTTCTTTGATATAGAATTGTTGGAAATTGATTTTTAAGTTTATTAAGTGTTTGCTCGTTTCCACTTTCTAATTTAAATCTTTCAATATTTTCAAACACTGGATTGTTTTGGTAAACAAGTGGGAAACTATCTACATTCAGCGCTTCCGATAAAACTTTCAGTGTAAAATCATCTTTAAGACTTGGATTCAGAATTGAAAGTGTTAAAGTAGACCAATTATTTAAAGCTGTTAAATTCCTATATGTAATTGGATCCTGAAGAATAGTATCAGCATCTAAAGTAGGCAGTCGTAAAGATAAAAAGAATACAGAAATAACCGTAATAAATGCACCAAGCCATCTAATTAGACGCTTACTTAAAACCGGAAATACTGCTTCTAAACCAAAATTACCTAATAATAAATAACCCGATATTCCTGCAACAATTGCAAGTAAAAATCTCGTGATTTCAATATTGAAATTTGGATTCAAAAATAAAAAGATAAAACTAATTACAATCACAGCAGCAGCACTAATTCCAGTTCTCCATTGCCAGATTGAAGGCTGATTTAAAATATCTCTTAAATTTTGAGGTGCTTGTTCTGAATTTTGAAATATTACAGGTAACCAAGTTGCATAGAGAAATTCATCTTCAATCCCTTGTAATTTTTCCCTTGCTTCTCTAACAGCTAAATGTACTGACTTACCAGCCACAAATTCATAAATAAAATAGTTCAAAAATTCTTGAGCAACTTTATCGGGTACCGGTTCTCGCATAAAGATAATTTGCGGTATTTGTAAACCTCCCAAATCTCTTGCTAAACCTAAACCATTACAAGAATTAAAAATTGCTATTTTTAAACCATTAGCTATAGATTTTTTGAGGGAATTCTTTAACTCTGAAATTGTCAATCTATCCTTTTTATTTAAATAAATTCTACCTGTTTCATTATCTCCTTGACTATCACTATGTCCTGCAAAAAATAAAATATCCCATCGCTCTTCATAAAGCTTATCATTTAACTGTTTGCGTGTTGGTTCTACCAAAAAACATATATCAGCCTTGGGAATTTTTCTGAGGTTTTCCTCATCTTCTTTGACATTTATTCCTTCACTATTACCGAGAATGACTAAAATTTTGATTTTAGATTTTGGACGATTGGGAATTGCTTTAAACTCATATTCTGGAGAACTTATTACTACTTCGGCTTGACGATAATCCTTAAAAAAATCCCATAGATGCCAAGGTAGTCGCTGTAATTCCTTATTTTGTGTTTGAATAACTACCCTAATATCTTCATTTTGATTGAGATTTTTAATTAATTTATCTCGGATTGGACGAAATTCTTCAGAATAAAACCATTTTTGCAAATTAATCCTCAAATCATCTGCATTTTTCTCACATTTCACAACTGTTTCAGGAGTGATTTCATAATGTTCTCTCTCTGAACTTGAACTACGTCGTCTTCCACCTAAATCGCAATAGATATCTTGCCATTGTTTGTACTTAACATTAATTGGAACACCAGGTAATTTAGCATCTTTTTGAATATTAGATATTAAACCTTCTTCACCAATTTGAAGAGTGACAGGAAATCCTTGATTAAAATCACCATCACCTATTTTTAAAACTACTCGCTTACCCATTTATCAATCCTATTCAAGTTACTTCAGTTAAACAATAAATTCTTGGATTACGTTTATATTTTCTAGACTTATTTTGATACTAAATTTTTTTCCAGAAGTCGCGGTTATTCTACGTTGAATGTAATAACTATTAGTCTTAGCTTCTGCTTCTATAACTTTTCCTTCTACATCAATTACAGGTTCCCCAGATGCTTCTAAAACAGTAAACTTTAAACCTTCTGGTAAAAATACTTCACCCCCAGATGGATAGACTTGTATAAGCACCTTAATTGTTTGATTTGCTTCTCTACTTAAAGCAATCAATAAGATTACAGTTTGCTTTCCAACATCAGTTTCAAAATTAATTACTTTACCACGCTTAATATCACTTCTAACTACAACTAACTTCGCTCCAAAAGCCCTTTCTAATACATCCACAGTCTTCCAAGCAGAAGCGTTAATTGTCCCTTGCAACCAATTATTTAAATTGACTAAACTTTCCTCGGGTACATCTGACTCAATAGCAGTTGTGGTTTCAGAAAAAATTATTTCTTGACTTAAATCAGATGACTTTCTCGCAATAAACTTTGTGAATCGCTTATTTTCTCTAAAAGCAACAAAAATAATCCCAGCAATAAAGCTAAAACCCACTAAAAAACCTGGAGGATTACCCTTAGTTAATATCAGCAACAACAGCAAACCAATAAAAACTTGAACAGTTTGCTGGAATAGAGAAATCAACCCGTCTCTAGCTTCCTCATATAAACTAATTTCGTTACGGTTGACCCGAGCCATTTCCAATACCTCAATTATTATTTATTAAGTTTGGTAATTCTTGCCAGAAACGAATTAATAGTCTACCTGCAATCACTATCCAAAGTAAAAAGTCAGATATGACAATAATAAAACATGCATAACGCAATACACCTAGTGCATTTTCTTGAAGACAAGTATCAAAACTCGAAAAATTCTTTCCTATAATTAACTTTCCAAGCAAACCAGGAATCTTACATAAAAGTGCAAGTGCGATCGCATCTTGTATTGTCAGATAAAAAATTCTCCACCACTCACCCAATAGACGTTGACCCAATACATCTATAGGTTCTAGTACCTGGTCTAAAAACTTCTCTATTCCTCTAGCCACTTTTGTCTTTGGCTGAAGAATTTGTGGATTACTCACCCCTGTACTTGCTGAGGTCTGGGATGTACCAGCATTGTGCGATTGTTTCATTTTACTCTTGCGTAATCAAATTATATTCCTGCCTAATTTAGATATAAATATTACCATCTATCAAGAGAATATATGCAATAAATACTTTTTAATTACAAGCCAAAGATGATAGATACAAATAATGTTCGGGTAAATGTTCTTGATAATACAAAAAAAATAATTATTAGTAAGCTTCGGAACTCAAATTGCTTATCAATATGGTTTTATACTTTGCTCCCTATTCCCAAATCTGGCGTTCGTTCCTTCTCTTAAAAATATTTAATTAGTATACTTGTCACTTAAGAGCCAATATTATTGAATCTGTAACCTATAAACTATTTTCATCAATCAGGGAGAAAATCTACTATGACAGCACAGAAAATTTTGATGATTGTTGGAGACTATGTAGAAGATTATGAAGTGATGGTTCCCTTCCAAGCTTTACAAATGGTTGGACATACCGTTGATGCTGTATGTCCCGACAAAAACACTGGTGACAAAGTCAAAACAGCTATCCATGATTTTGAAGGAGATCAAACTTACAGCGAAAAACCCGGTCATAATTTTACTTTAAATGCTGATTTTGCCACAGTAAACGAAAAAAACTATCATGCCCTAGTTATTCCTGGAGGTAGGGCACCGGAATATATCCGTTTAAATCAAAGAGTATTAGAAATAACTGGGTATTTTGCTCGAACAAATAAACCTATTGCTGCAATCTGTCATGGTTTACAAGTTTTAGCCGCTGCTAATGTCTTGCATGGTAAAACCTGTACTGCATACCCTGCCTGTAGCCCGGATGTAATTAGCGCTGGCGGCAAATACGTAGAAGTAAGTGCATCGGAAGTAGTAGTTGATGGTAACTTAGTAACTGCTCCTGCTTGGCCAGCCCATCCTTATTGGTTAGCGGAATTTCTGAAAGTACTTGGTACTAAAATAGAGCATCCCATAATGATTCCAACCCTATAAATAAATCAATCAATGGATTCGATTAGATATTGTTAATTTGCCAGTATTTAATACGGGAGCATACTGGCAAATTGACTCACTCACTTATAAAATTCCCTAAGCCAATATCTTCTCAAGGGAAAGTAAAAAAAGTTTACTAATAAAAAATTTTAACAACCCTATATTGATATTTTTTATTTTATAAATACAGATTATCCTTTAAGTCAAGACTGTAAATATACAGTTGAACTAAACTACATAAAACTAACTTTTTTTGATGACTATTACCATGCTTAAAATTTATAATTCTACAAAGCCAAAATACTCAATGTGGCGTAGACTAAGATGATGGGTGATTTACCGAATGCTTTTTACGACAGCCGACAGGACTTTTCCTTCTAAAGTTTCACTTCTTCTAAAGCGCAAACTATGGTCAACTATAGTGTATTAATAAGCCGTCGTAAAAAATATAAATAAAGTTGCTCCCGTTGAATCTTAGTGACAACAAAACCCATTTATTATAGTTGAGAAATAATACTGACTTGATGACAGGCAAAAACGCGAGACAGAATGCATTTCTGCGGCTAGTGTCTGGTAAAGAATCAGAAACACCATCGGTTCGTCAACGCTACTCGCTAATTCCAACCTCAGAGGCAGTAATTGGACGGGATCCTCACTGTCAAGTTGTATTGGATGCATTAAAGTATCGCATGGTATCTCGCCGTCATGCGGTAATTCGCCCTTTAACCTTATCTCCCGATGGTGAAATCAGTTGGGTACTTTGCGATTTAAATAGTGCTAACGGTACTTATCTTAATGGGAAACGCTTGCAGGAATGTCAGCAAGTTTTTCGTGGCGATCGCATCACTTTAGGTTACGATGGACCTCAATTAATCTTTAGCTGCGAAACAGTCGAACAAAGAACCACATTTTCTGGCGATACACCCCTTGCTGGCACAACGAATTCCCACAAATATTCCAAGTCAGCAGATTCAGTTAGCTTTACTCAATTATTTCCTATAGTTTCCACAGGCAAAGACTTAACTAGTAAAGCCTATTTAATACCTGGAATTTTAACAGTTATATTTGTAGTACTAATGTTTGCTACGGTAGGAAAACCGCAAGCAAATCAAGTTATAGTCGCTGTTTATATTGCTTTTGCTGCTTACTATTTTATTTATCAGCTATGTGGAAAGCATAAACCTTGGTGGGTTTTAATGACTGTAGCTTTATCTACAGCTTTAATTTTAGTTAGCCCCATTCTGGATTTATTTATTTTTGTATTTCGTGAAATTCTACCCGGTAGATTGCCTACGGCACAAGAACCAATAACTTTTACAGAATTGCTAGTACGGATGTTTTTCGGTGCTGGCTTAATGGAAGAACTACTTAAAATATTGCCAGTTATAGGTATATATCTTATCGGTTTAAAACTATCTTCACCTTGGAAAGAGCGGGTTGGAGTTTGGGAACCACTAGACGGCATCCTACTTGGTGCGGCTTCTGCTGTAGGTTTTACATTATTGGAAACTCTAGGTCAGTATGTGCCAGAAGCTACTCAAAGTGCTGCTATTCAATCGGGAACGGAAACAGGACAATTAGTCGGTTTACAGCTACTAATTCCTCGAATATTAGGTTCTGTGGCAGGGCATATGGCTTACAGTGGATACCTCGGATATTTCATCGGTTTAGCCGTACTTAAACCAAAATTAGGGAGACAAATTTTATTAGTTGGCTATCTTAGCGCTTCAGCACTTCATGCCTTATGGAATACAACTGGTGCTAATAACGCTCTACTCTTAGTTCTTGTAGGTGTATTATCTTATGCTTTTTTAATGGCTGCAATTCTTAAAGCACGAGCTCTTTCACCCAATCGCGAGCAGAATTTTGCCACACGCTTTTTCGGTAACAAGTAATTAGTTGTTAGTTGTTAGTTGTTAGTTGTTAGTTGTTAGTTATTAGTAATTAGTTGTTAGTTATTCGTCAATTTTATTTACAATTATTTGTTTATCCGATAAAAGTAGCTACTAGTTATTTGTCATATTTTGCTTCTGTTGTTCGTAATTTTTTAGTTGCTGCTCTTCAATAAAATTTGCTATTTATAGTTTTTACCTATCGATTTATTAACTGGCTCCCCTCGAACTTTTTGAATATTAGTTTTATCACCCACCTGTAAATTATGGTCAATCCATTTTAAATCAATCTTATTCTTTACTCGGATATAGAATCAGTTCTTTTTTCATAGTTAGTAATAGCCTTTAAGGAACCTTTTCCTTCAAAACCTGCAATACAAACTAGTTATTCATTAAGCAATATTAAGCAATACTTAAAAAACAATAATTTATATATACCAGCGATTTGCAGCGATTAAACAATATCTTTACTGATACTGTATTAGACAAAATTTGTCTTTATAGCTTTATCAAAAAGCATATTGTTTTAATATGTCTTTTGATAGATGAGACTGGAGAATTAACTATTTTATCCTTTATATATAATGGGAAAATCTAACCCAAAGAAAGAAAAATCCTGAAAATAGTATAGCCCCAGTCATAGAGAACACAACGACGGTGATATTTCCACTGCTATTAGAGTAGATAATGGCGAAAAAATAATTACTCTTCTGACTGAAAACTATCTAACTGGTTTAGTGCATGATAAGCAACCGCTAAACCTGCTTTTGCTTGCTCAATTTCTGATAAAGCTCCCCACTCATGGTTGTTGTTGCGATCTAAATTAGCCAAAGTTGATTCAACCCTTTTAGATTCCCCACTTCTGGTTGCGTAAGCTAACGGACGAGCTAAAACCATAATGTCGTCAACTTCTAAACTCGGTAATACAGCTTTGACACATTCAATCAGTTGCTCAGTCATCGACTGTTTTTCATTGAAAATTTCTGCTGCTTTTTGAGCAATCAAGTTTATCCAAGATGACGGCATACTATTAGAAAATTCTTTCTGTAAATTCTTTTGAAGTTTAACCTCAACTGCTAAATTTGTATTACAATTGTCGTGCGGTAAAGTTTCAACTTTAGACCAAAGTGCATCTAACTGATTGTAGAAGCTTTCACTACGGGTGCTTATTTCTTCCTCTAGCAAATCTTGCATAAGAAATTGTTCTTCAGTTTGATTAAAGTAAGCTTGTGTATCCTCATCTCCAGGATTCCAAGGGTAGCTATTGTCTTCCGGCTCCAATAAAGTTGCAAGTAAATCCAATTCGACTTGAGAAAGTGAATTGTTAAAATTTGTTGAACCTTTGATTTTGTCAGCCATGTGTTGTCTCCTTTTGTGTTTGGGTTTAGGATATTGACAGCTACAGAACCTAGTCTTTGATTTCCGCAAACTGAAACTTTATTTTATCCAGTAAAAAGCTTTTGATTTTGAGTAACTGTGTAGGCTCTATGTTAATACTCAAAGCAGTAATAACACCAAAAAACATAAATTTCTAATCTGCTAATTTTCTATACGAAATTCCCAGGTTTGACTTTTAGTGCTGCCAAACTTTAGATGCATTCCCGATTCTAAAGGTACTTCCCGTCGGTAAATTTGCTCCCAACCGCCAGAGCGTAAAACCCAAGTTGTACCGTAGGTAGATAAATCTTGTAAATAATAAGTTTGTACTTGAATATCGCCATTGAGATTATTACGACGTAGAATTTCAGCGTGACGCTTTGAAACCGAAGGTTCTCTGATTACAATATCATTTTCTTTTATGCGACCAATGCGAGTCACCCCCGGTTTGAGTAAATAACTTCTACCTCCTACTTGTAGCGAACGTAGAGAAACATTTGCACTACCAGGAATAAAAGTTGTTGGTATTTCTGTAGCACCTTCCTCAAAGCTTTTAAGTAATTCCCCATCAAAGTGAGGGTGTAGGTAAAGAACAGGTAAAGTCCAAGCTGGTTGGTTGAAATGATAAATAGTTAGTAATCTTTTTCTACCTTCGGCGACGGCTTCATCAATGGGTTTGCGGCTGCGTAAAGCCAAAGCAAAAGTTTGAATAAAGCTGTGACTTTCTTCATCAGTAATTTCGTCGCGCATTCCCAGAACCGCTGGAACACCTTGGCGTATAAGAACTTCAGCCAAGCTGCTATGGGCAATAGCTTTATTTTTATCCGAGAAAGGTTGTGCTCCCCAACAAGCATTAAAAACTGCTAGTTTTACATTACTGCGCGTTAAAGCTTGAGCTAATTCCATGCCGTTAAAGGTCATATCCTTTTGTAAAAATAGAAACCCCCCATCAGGTCCTGGCAAGCCATGACCGGCATAGAAGAAAACATTATAAGCTTTGGTTTCTAGCTCTGAAATTAGCTTTTGTGGAGTTGGTTTTACCAGTGTCTTTACTAAGCAAGGAGCGTATCCGGCAGAATTATTACCTACAGAATTTCCTCCAGATAGAGTTTGTTGAAGAATGCTTGCTTCTGCTTCTAGCTGGAGATTTTCATCTTCTCCTAAAACCAATAAGATATTTAGAGCCCGATCACTTTGTGAAGAAGACAAGGGTTCAACTTGAGAAGTAGTACGGCTAAATAATAAATGTTGGGAAAGCGACATTGCCGGTTGTCCGGGTTCGCGCTGCATAATTTCCCAAGGAAGGGCAATTAAATCTGGTTCGCGGATTTCCAGTCGAAAACGTAAGCGTGTATGCTGGCCCATAGCGATTCCACGACTTCGTTCCAAACTGCCGAGAATTTCTCCTTGAAATACCCAACGCCATAAACTAACTCCCATATATTGCATCAAACGACTGCTGTAACTGGTTTTTTTGCCAGAAGTGGGTGATAGAGAATTTAATTGGAGGGGTATAGAGTTTTCGGACTTATTTTGTGGCGATATGTCTAAGCGAGAATGTCCGGCAAACATTTGTTGCCATTCTTGCCAAGCTTGATTTAGTTCTTCTGACCACAAGCAATCATGTAGAACATAACCACTGGGATAGGGGGCATTCACCACCCAAATGGCGAAATTGTCAGTGCCAGTGTGAACGAGACGGGCGATCGCCAGGTTAAGGGATGGCATGGATTCTGTAAACTTAAAGGTAAAATGAAATAACTACATAGCTAAATTTTTTCAGGCAAAATGTTTGCCTAGAATTTTTTTTCAGGCGATGACCTGGATTATTTCAGTTTCTTATAGTTTATCGAGTTTTGGAATCAGTGCTGTTACCCCTTGGGGGTAATATAGTAGAGTCTCTTAGATTCTCAGGTTTTGATGGAATTAACTGCTGGCTAGGGGTTTTATAATCTTCTACCGGTACTGAAGTTGAGGAATCTTCAATCTCTGGAG
This sequence comes from Cyanobacteria bacterium J06633_8, assembly GCA_039820645.1. GTDB lineage: Bacteria > Cyanobacteriota > Cyanobacteriia > Cyanobacteriales > Nostocaceae > Rivularia. Next base: position 62,675 of record JBCBPQ010000003.1, read on the forward strand.
CTAAGGTATCTGCCTTTTGACATTGATTTGTTTTATTTGCTGGATTGGAAATTGAGACATTAGACGGTGTAAGTTGGGAGCTATTAAGCCATACTTGTTCCCCTGGTTTGAGCAGTGTTCTGCTGCTGGTAGTGGCAGTCGCAGAATTTATCGCCGCCTCAACATCTCCAACTGAGCATACCTTAATCTGTAACCAGTAATCTTGTGATGATGAAATCTGCTGTTTTTGCACAACTTGTAACAAACTAGCAGGTGGTGCAAAAATTGGTAATGGTTGTTGAGCAGATGAATCATTATCCGCAGGGGGCAAAGTACTTTTACTAAGATTTAATTTTGCTTTAGCACTAATTAACCAGCCTTTGTCAATTTGAGCAAGTCTCTGAGAATTAGTCTCAAAAGTCGGTTCTGGTATTTTTGGGGGTCTATTTTGCGTTTGCGCGACTTCTTTTGGTTCGGAATTGCTGCGGATTATACCTTGTCTCCACCAGTATCCTAAAGCACCTCCAGCGATACCAAGTAAACCAACAATTCCCAATATTAAGGGCAAATTAAAGCCTTGAATATTAGCTTTTTTAGTAATTACTTGAGTTTTTTGATTGGGGAGATTTTGTGTTAACGGAGCTAAATGTGAAGAATCTGTCACAGAAATTGAGGAAATATCAGCAAGACTTGTTTCTAATGCTGATTTTGGCTCAGAATATTTAGTCTGGCAATGTATGGAAGCGATTGTCACATTGTCATGACCGTTTTGATTGTTAGCAATTTCTAACAATTGCTTAGTAACGCTTACTACATCACTATTATTTTTAAGTAGCGGTAATATTTCGGTTTCCCAGTATTGTTCGACACGGTCAAAATCACTTAGGCCATCCGAACATAGTAGAAAAACGCAGTCTTCATCAAGGATGAATCGCTGTGCTGTAGGGTGTAAAGCACTACTCGCATTCATTCCCAATGCTTGTACTAAAGAACCAGAAGCAGGTTGTGCTACTGCATCTCGATAAACTGCATAGCCTAGCCGTACTTCTCGCGAAGCAACATCATCGTCAAGAGTGACTTGATGGCAATTGTTTGGCGTAATTAGGTAAGCTCTGCTATCCCCGACATGAGAAATATACATTTCATGTCCTAGAGGTAATGCCATTGCCACAGTTGTTCCCATGCGTTGCCGTCCTTGACGATTTTCACTATCGTTAAGCTGGCTAATTTTATCGTTAGCAATAGCAGCAGCTCGTTCTAAATCAGCGAGCAATACAGCAGGATGAATACGATCCTCTGGCAAAGAGGCTAATTGGGTTAGAGACTGTTGAATCGTCTCAATTGCCGTTTTAGAAGCGACATCTCCCCCTTCATGTCCACCAATACCGTCACAAACAATAGTCAACGCTGACTTTGATGGTGGTTTAGAAATAGTAGTACCGCTTTGGGGATAACAAGAATCTTCATTACGTTGACGGGATGGACCAGTATCTGTAATTGCAAATACCTTAATGTCAATTTTGCTAGATTTGCTCAAACTAGTTAATCCGTTATCTAAAACGGCAATCAACTGTTCGCTTGAATGTATTTCCTCTTCTACTAATAAACGACAAACTTCGCCCATGAAATTGCGAATCGTCGATTGCGTTTTTGGAAGTAACTCTTGCTGCCAAAATTTTCCGAGAGCCAATAAACTTGGTTTTGTTTCGCGATCAGAACTCAATTCTAATAAACGTACTATTGAACCTTCAGCTCGAATTAAATTTTTTGCCAGTAAACTAGAAGCAACACCAACACTGGCAAAAGGCTGCCATAATTGAGCTATTTGCCATAGCCAATGAAGTTGTCGCAAAGAGTTTGTGTCTTCCCAAGCACCTGTTAATTCTCCACATAGCTGCACCTTTGTTGGTGATTCATTGAGAACAAGCGGCGGCTTTTCTAAAAGTAGTATTTCTTCAGAAGTATTCCCGGTGTTGAGAGAGAGTATTCCATAAACTTGAGGAATGTGTAATCTATAGGGAATTAATCTTAGATAAGATTTTATGTCATCTAACTTTTGTTGTTCTGGTATTTGTGGCAAAATACCTGGTTTTGTGTCTAATAAAACATTATGCTCGACAATTAAATAACGCTCTTGTAACAATTCCCCTGAATTACCCACAATCGAATTATCCGCCACAGCCCAAAGATAACGTTTGGGTAGGGGTGTGGAGCATCGCTGGCAAAACTTGTGGGTAAGGGGGTTAGCAGCTTGACAAAGTTCGTTTGGACAGTAGAGCGTTGCCGCGTCATTTTCCATAGGTTCACACCGAGAAGGCGATTCATGTTCATTTTTGTGTATTCATAGAGAACGGTTATACAACCGTTCGCGTTCATATAAAACGATATATTCCATTTTGACTCGGGATTTTACAACAGACATTTTTAGTCGCTAGTATTTTGAAAGCAAAATCTAGCCTGTCAATTAGTCATAATACGTCTTTTAGAGAAAGTATATAAAAAATTACCATCTTCGGGATGATGTTCATACTACTTGTTATGGTATTTTTTAGGGCAAATACAATCTTGGAAAGAGTCTTGCCATATACAAAGATTGAATATTATTTCTTTATCTGTTTTTTATATATATCTAATTTGTAAATCATTAGACGACGACAATTTAAGTATTTATATTTTTGGAGTCATTTAATTTACTGTGCATTGTAAGTAATTAAACCGTAATTTTCAAGCAAAGAAGTTAGCTTTACTTCATATGTCCTACTATTCCACTAGATTAAAATATATATAGCCAGATTAAGACGATAAACCAGTAGAATCATTCAGCAGTTTTCTTGTTTCAATTGCAGTCGGATGTTGACTTGATTGTCTAGAGAAAGAATAACCTCCAACCAGCCTGATATAAATAAATCCATAAATAAAAAAGCCAACAGCAAATTGTCTTTTAGTAGTTGCGAACTAATTTCCTAATGGTGAATGTAAAGTTATTGTTAAGACCGATAAATCATAAGAGGTGAATAAATTACTCACCTCTTATGAGGGTCTTAGCTATCTTTATAAATTTTTAACTATTTGTACTTATAAAGAACAGCTATTTAATTGCTTTCGGACTCTACAACTTGGGGAAGTCCCATACTATAGTTGTTGACTCGTGCGGATATGTTGTAGCTAATGGAGCCAAGTTGTAAAAGCGAACGCACGAAATGCTCTAAATCCGAGCCGATACGACGCAAATTATAGTCTGTAAGGTCTTCACCACTGTTAGCTTCCACTAACTCGTCAAATTTACGATACACAAGCTGTAGAGTATCTTCGCTCCAAATAAATTCATTATCTGGATCGATATCTAAGGTCAACACCTGATTGCTAGGAACCAATTCGCCATCCTCAACTTCTGCCGCAAAAATACGGATATGGCGGGTTGTTGATTTGAGCAGCATCTGGTTATCCATAGGAGGCTTTTGTTCTCCAAACGTTAATTAACACTCCAATTATTGTAGACTCTAAATTCGCTCCTGTTGAAACCTTAATATGAAATGATTTAGCTCGGAGTCTTGCAAGCGAGCTATCATCAAAGATTTTTCATAAATGATGGACAAACCTTTCCCCTAATTTTTCATTTAATAGCTGAATGCAGCAGTCTTTTTATCAATTGGGGAACCACTAATTTACCATTGCGGTCAGTCTGGTAAGCTTGAATCGGTACTGTACCATAATGCTTGTAAGGAAATTGAAATAACCCTTACTTGTCATATTCAGAAGAAATAATTTAGGTAATGTGCTGTCTTTATACATTAAAGCTAACTTCATACTTAAAAATTTTGGTCTCAATACCTAATTATGTTTTTTTAATGAATAAAACCTACATCTAGTAATTTTACGGAATTGCTAAACAGCAAGCTTAGGCTATAGTCTAATAAAATCAATTCAGCGTTTTTACCTACGTAGTATTACTTCGGTTTTAGTTAAAAGCAAAACTGTTATTGACGTGGAGATAAGTTTGATGTAAAAACCTTTAAAAAGCTCTAGCAAGTTCTTACAGAAACTTCATTGTATAGAAGTTTAAAAACTGAATAATAGTTTATGGTTTGCTAGAACTGTAAGGAGTGCATGAATATAAAATTATAGATTCAGTTAGTCTACCGATAAACCAATATGAGGGAGAGTGAAATGCAATACCGATAGAAATGGATGATTTTTCTTCTTGCAAAGTCAGACACTACTTTCGATTTCAAACAAAATATAAAGAACTTTTGCTTGAGATAAAACTCCTCACCCCCATGACCACCGAGTAAAGGAACCGTAATAACTATGAACTCGAAAGCATTACCACGTCAGGTAAACAATCCAGAAGTAGGCGTTTATGAGTGCGAAATCAATCTCAAATTCCGACTGATTGAGGAAAAAAGTTTATTGCGCGATCGCGAACAATTACTACACGTTCTCTTAGATGCTTTGGCAGAAGGTTCTGACGACTTTCTAGAGATGTTGCAGCAGGTTGTAAAGGTTCACCAGACAACAGAGCTAAAAGCCTCACCGCAAATGCGTCGTCAGCTAATGCGGTTGCGTAACTCTAACGAAATGAACCAATAACTAACACTGCTCGATCGAGTAATGGTTGATTGTGTAGCTTTTAAAGAGATCTGCCTGGTAAATTATTAAGTTTAAATCCAAAACTTAATTTTTTTTCCACAACAAGTTAAATGGTGTTACTAAGCGCGAACCTGTTCTCAAAGCTGGGTTTTGCCTTATGTTATCGAAACGTCACATTCATAGTGCGTCTACCCAGCATCTACGCATTTTATGACGGGGTTGCGTCTACAGTAACCAAACGTTGGTGAAATTATTAAATGAAAGAATTTGGGTGCCTACTAACTAGCAATTGCTCTTGTACAAACGAGCCGGTTGCAGTCTACGAAAAATTTGGACATACCAGGGAAGAAAATATTTATAATTGCACGACTATTGCAGTAGTATTTGTACCCTCCTTTACAAAGGCAAACAAAGACTGAAGGGCTTTTCACTACCTAAATTACCTCAAAAAGCATCTCACCATCGCAATCCTTTTTAATTTGTTCATGACTTCAGATATCCGCAGCTATTTTTATGTGTTCCCCTATTATGTGTGCTTGCAGTAAGAATTATGAACTTGTGTGGGATGAGTCTGGAAGACTAAGTACTCTTCCCATGCATAATTCTATGAATATTTTCACGAATTCATGTTTTGGATACTATGCCTATGAACAAACTATACTGAGTAAAGAATAATTCGATTGAATAACTTGAGTTTATGCTTATAGACTTTAAGAGTTTTAAATAACTACTACTAATGTTTTTGCCATCTCAATCGGATTCTTTCCCTGATAATTAGATACTTAATAATCACCTATCTTTTCATACCTGTAAATACGAAATATTACTTAATTATATGTATTTGATCGAGTAAGAAAGTTGTCCGATTTAACAAACATAGGGATTTATTCCGAATACTTTTTGGGAAAAATATCCGGCAGCACTTTTTTAATACAAGGATTCGCAAATACGAGAAAAAGGTGTTGAGAAATTAAAGCGGCGTTGCTAAACCTTCTTGGTATTATATTTTACGGGAGTATAAATAGATAGCAAACCCTAAATAATCTCAATCCCAGTCAATAATTTTCTTGGGAGTTCGTTCAGTTAGCTAAACCGTGCTCCAAAGCAAATCGAACTAGTTCAGTACGGCTATTGGTTCCGGTTTTGCTAAACAAGCGACTGACGTATTTTTCCACGTTACGAACGCTTGTATCTAAGCGACGAGCAATTTCTTTGTTCATTAATCCTTCGGCAACCAGATTTAAAACGCTTTGTTCTCTGGGAGTCAAGTCAATATTGAAGGGTGCGCTTGTTTGAGTAATAGCATTTTTTTGAGTTAGCAACGCTTCGATTCGAGCCATTTGGGATGCTAATTCAGCTAAATCTGGTGTTTCTCCTTCCTCAACAGTCGAACTAGTCTTGGCAGCCCGACGAGCAAGCAAGTTTTCTACAATCGCCACTAACTCATCAGGATCGAAAGGTTTAGGTAGATAGGCATCAACTCCGGCTTGGTAACCTTGGATGCGATCGCCAGTCATTCCTTTTGCAGTTAAAAATATGACTGGTAATGTTTTAAAACGAGTATCATCCCGGAGCCGCTTGAGAAATTCATACCCATCCACTTGAGGCATCATAATATCGGATATAACGAGATCGGGTATATTTTGCTGCATCCATTCCCAAGCATCATTGGCGTTACTGGCAACTTGAACGTTAAAATTACTAGCTTCTAAGTAATCTTTTACGGCTTCGCGCAATCCGGGTTCATCATCTACCAGTAACAGTTGTGCTGTCATATCAATCTTCCTGTATTGTACATTTTCCAATTTAGCTAAATATGGTGACAGTTTGAAGAAAGGAGTGGAAGCAATACTCCTCGGTTAAGCCTTCTTAAACTCGTTTTCAGATCCCCCGAGATGGAGCCTTAAATGCCCTTGCTGGCTTTTTGAGGTTTCCTCCCTTGTAGTAAGTGGCGTGGCTTATTTCCCTCCTTTATAAGGAGGGCTAGGGAGGATCTGGTTTTAACTGCTAAGTGCCCTTTCCAATTTCTCCACTCCAAACTCCCTAAATATTTGCTGTCTCAGAGCCACTCAATCTTCTTAGCTTGAGGAGGTAATTTTGCTTTCTGCTGTCCTAAATAACGCGCTCTAGCTGTAAACAAGCCAATTGGTGTGTTCGCTAAGTCTAAGAAGCTCGCTTTACCTAGTAATGCTTTTAAAGTTGTTTTAGGCACTTCTTTAACCAACCAACGTAAGAGGCGATAATAACACTCATACTGGCCAATTTCGCGCATCAATTCTATATTGTGCAGTTCGTGGAGATAGCTATTAGAACGTCCATAACGTTGCCACTGACTTTTTAATTCTTTTAATGTGCTTCTGTGGCGATGCTCAACAATCGCTTCGGGAGCAAATTCCAAACTGCCAATTTCCAGTTGCAAAATTCGCCAACATATGTCGGCATCGCCTCCGGTTGTTAAATATGGACGAAATAATCCTGCTTTTTCTAGCGTCAAACGACGAATTGCTAAGTTGGCAGTTTGTCCGTAAGCACAAAATTTATTAGCTAATGTATGTTTTTGCGATAATGTTTCTTGCCTATCAGCATACTTTTCTAAAAAATTACTACTTGGCAAAGCTTTTATCTCACCGGCAACTATAACTATATTTGTATTGATAAAAGGTTTAACTAATTCTTCCAACCACTCGGGCAAGGGACGACAATCAGCATCGGTAAAAACAATTATTTCGCCCACAGCTTCGCGAATACCAGTATTGCGTGCAGCATAAGAACTTTGAATTTCGTTTTCGCTCAAAGCGCGAATTTTAATTGGGCAATTTTCTAAAGCTAGCTTTAATAATTCAGAAGTACCATCGCTACTGTTATTGTCTACTAACAAATACTCTACCCTATCTTTTGGGTAGGTTTGAGCCAATAGACAGTTAATTAATTCTGGTAAATCTGCCGTACCGTTATAAATAGGAACCACTACCGATACCTGTGGTTTAAAGGTATTGGTAGCGGTTGTCTGAGATGAATCGTGATTCATGAATTCGAGATTATTGACTAGGAATTGATAGTTATTAGTGAAAAACTACTAACTACTCTGATTTCAGTATTCCCAATCCAAAATCATTATCAATAATTTCTAAAAAATAAGAAACAATGAAAACTCAAAATTCTCATAAAATAGCGATTGAGGATACAACCACTAATTAAAATCTTTACCATGGAAAAAAGTAATGGGCGTTGGTAAGCCGGTTGAAATACATATCCTACGCCACTACCACCGATTAACCGCGCCTTGCTAGAACAACTATTTAACGTCTGGGAAACTGTAGAGGTTGGCGAGAAAATTGATTTTGCCCAGGAGATGCAAAGTAGTTATTTGATAAAATTGACAATGCACGGGAATAGTGGGGATCTTTATTTGTTCCTAATAATCTTGGATTGGAAGCAAGTTGACGTTGTTGAGATGCTGTCAAATCCATTTCTATATCAGGTGTAATTCCCTTTTTATTGATATCAGTTCCCTTCGGAGTATAGTAATGAGCAATAGTAATGGCAACACCAGAGCCATCTGCTAGTTCATGAACTGATTGTACTAATGCTTTTCCGAAGGTTTTGGAGCCAATTACGGTTGCTCGCTTGTTATCTTTGAGCGCGCCTGTAAGGATTTCACTGGCACTAGCAGAGTTTCCATCTACTAATACTACCAACGGACGATTTGTCAACGCCGTGCTATTGGCTTTTGTTAATTCACTTCCACCTTTACGATCTTCCGTGCGAACTATTGCGCCTTCATCAAGCCACATCCGAGCTATTTCAATGCTTGCATTTAACAAACCACCGGGATTTCCTCGCAAGTCTAAGACGAAACCGTCAACATTACTTGCATTCAATTTACTAATAGCTCGTTGCATTTGTTCTGCTGCATGAGCGCTAAATTCTCGCAAGCGTATATAGCCAACTTTGCGATTACCTTCTGTTTTCAGGGTGTAACGCACGGTTGGGACTTCAATAGTCGCCCGTGTCAGCTTGACATCAAATGCTCTTTGGGTTAATCTCCCCAACCGCAAATTAATGGAGGTACCCACTTTTCCTCGAATTAGCTTTGAGGCATCCTCTATTTTCATATTTTTAGTGGATTTACCGTCAATAGCTAAAATCACATCGCCTTCTTTTATTCCTGCTTTCAGTGCAGGAGAATTTTCTAATGCTTCAACAACCGTTAAAAGCTGCGTTCTTTGATTTATTTCCATACGAATACCAATTCCCGAAACTTCTCCAGAAGTTTGGGAAGTAAGAGCTTGATATTCTCTGGGGTTCATAAAACGAGTGTATGGATCCCCCAATCTTTTCAAAGCTTGACGAACCGCAGTATAAGCTTGCTCCCGAGAAGTATAATTTTTGCTTAATAAAGTTTTTCTTGCAGTTTGCCAGTTCTGGTTGTTAAAAGATCCGTCTACATATTCGCGATTTACTAATTGCCATACTTGGTCAACAATCGCTTTAGGACTATCCTGTAGAGCAGCTTGTACTTCACGACACCAAACTGGACCAAATACAGATATTGCTGCTGTTGTGGTTATCGCTCCACCAATAAAAGCCGATCGCAGCCGCGAGTGACGTTTCGCTGATTGTTTCATGTATATTTGCACTTTGGAATGGTGTTTTTGACAGTTTAGCAATTAGATTATCCAGAAACTGATAAGTTTTGCTTGCTGGAAATCTTAATTTATTGCTTAATGAATCAAATTTTTCTTAAAACACGCTTATAAAGCTATGATTAATGGCTTCTTAAGTTAGTCAATTGCCTCTGCAAGCTTAATTGATTATTATGCCACTTTAATCAGTGTCATACTGGCAGCCAATTTTACTTTATTTAACAGAGCCGATGGCTTAGCTATATTAGTTACATTAATTTTGAACTTAACCCAAGCTACTATTAACCATTTTATTCAGATTTCCCATGAATCGTAAAGTAAAGAATAAGCAATTTTTGAGAGTAAAAAGGCAGCATCAAAAATGGTGCCGTTTTTTACGAAGATTTACGATTGGTGTTAGCATATTCACTGCTATCTGGTTATTTTTTACTACTATAACTGTCTTTTTTGCATCTTCCAAGCCTGTAGATGCTTTTTTTGTTCTAGGTGGAAGTATCAAACGAGAGATGTACGTTGCCGAATTAGCACAAAAATACCCTCAGACTCCGATTTTAATTTCCAGTGGTTCGGAAGACCCTTGTATTTGGCTAATCTTTCAACGAGAAACCGCACCTACAGAAAAGGTTTGGTTAGAAAAATGTGCTAATTCTACTTTTGATAATTTTTACTATAGTATTCCAATTTTACAGCAATGGGGTGTGCGTAAAGTAAAGTTAATTACCTCTACAACACATTTACCAAGAGCAAAATTAATGGCACAAATACTTTTTGGTTCTCATCGAATGTGGGTAGAACCTGACATAATTGAAGAAAAAGGAATTCCTGGAAATCGTGAATATTGGTGGAAAACTGGTTTAGATGTGACTCGCAGCATATTTTGGGCAGGTGTTAGTCAAGTCATGAAACCAACATGTTCTGAAGTTATAAAACTTAATCAAGTTAATTTACAAGAATGGAAGAAGCGCGGCTTTAAGTGCGAAAATCAAGGAAATTTGAAAATAGAGAGTAGTAAGTAGTGAGTTAATGGTTGGAATTTATAAATTAAATTATTTACTGTTAACTGATAACTGATAATTGATAACTGATAATTGAAATAGGTACTTTATAAAAATAGTTTTTTTGAAATTGTTCTTCGCGTACTGCTGCTGTAAATTTATTTATTGCAGGTTCTAACTCAAAGGTGGTATTTGTATTATCTTTCTGACCGAATACTAAATGATTGTCTTGTGAGTGGATTGTAAATCCTAATGTTTTTAAAGCTTGAAAACCTATATGTAATGTTTGGCTAGTAATAGATAGTTTTTCTAAAAGTTGTATTCGAGTTGCAGTTTGATTTGTGCGACACAAATATTTGGCTATTCCCACAAGTTCTAACCATGTTTTTTCTGGTGGTTTAGGATTTGGTTTTGTCCATGCTAATGCTAGCGGCTGCTGTTTGTAAAATGAACGCCTCAACCATATTCGCAAATCATCCCAGCGAGTCGGACATTCTTTAAGGATAAGGGGAGAGTCCGATAATAATGGATAATTATTTGGAGGTGTATTCCGCCAATCTAAAATTGATGACAAACCTTGAGAAACTGCATTAATGGCGTTTTCGGCAACCCTTACTGCTATAAGTCTAATTTCGTAACGTCTTTTAAAAGTGTTGTAATCTAATTCGACTATACAATCGCATTTTTGTGGTGGTAATTCGTCTTTATAATGTCCCCACCAGATACCAGGAAAACTATTTCTACTAGAATCGTCACGGATACCAAATTCGGTTTTGATATACTGAATTTTTTTCCCTCGCGCATCTTGCTGATTGCGATGCCAAGTATTTTCAAACCAACAATTTTTTATCAACAGTTTAGGTACTGGATTACCCATACCGCAGGGTTCAAGTAATTTTAATTCTAGAAATAATTCTTTACCGAGGTCGGCAACAGTTACGATTAAGTCTGCTTCAACTACAGGTTTTGGTATGCTACCTCCAGTAATTTGTCGTAACCTTTGGTTTATTGCTTCTGTAAATAAAGGAATATTTTCCACAGGCATACTTAAACCTGCGGCAAAAGGATGTCCTCCGAAACGATGTAGTAAATGCTCTTGAGCCTTGACTAATTTATATAAATCAACTGAGTTAACCGAACGTGCCGAACCTCTTGCTAGGGGATGGGTAAATGCTCCTTGTTCCCTTGTCTCCTTTTCCTCTTTTATTTCGGTACTTAACAAAATCGTCGGTCTTCCCGTATCTTGGGCTACTTGTCCTGCCACTAATCCCAGAACGCCTACTGCCCATTGAGGGTCTGCAAGGACTATAACGCTGGTAGTTGACAAGTCCATTTGTGAAAGCTTCTGAGTGACGTGACGGGCTACGTCTTTTTGCAGGGATTTACGACGGGTGTTTGCGAGTTCGGTGACTTCTGCTAGTTCGCAAACGCGCTTTTGGTTGCTGCTGGTTAGTAGTTCTACACAAAAGCTTGCGTCTCCTTGAATGCGGCTGACAGCATTAATTCGAGGTCCCAAACCAAAAGAAATATCTGTAGGGCGATCGCCGTTTTTCTGGCACAATTCTAACAGCCTTCCAACTCCAGGTCTTCTTCTTGCTGCTGGCGGTTTTTTGAAATCTTGTTGCAGTTGTTGAATTCCTACTTGTGCTAAATATCGACAATCTCCACTCAGCTGTACTAAGTCGGCTATTAATCCCACTGCGACTAAATCTACTAAGTCTTCTAATGGCTGTTGCGGTATCTGTGGAAAACTTAGATAAAGGGCTTCGATGAGTTTGTAAGCTACAGCTACGCCGGAAAGATGAAATAGCTGATGGGAATCGGGTAAGCTTCGGGGGTTAATAAGTGCTGTGACGGGGGGACGTTCGGGTAGTAATGTATGGTGGTCGGTAATAATAATATCTATGTCTAGATTCTTTGCATAAATAATTTCATCTATGTTTGTGCTGCCAGTATCGCAAGTAACGATTAGCTGATATCCTTGCTGCTTAAGTTTTTCGATACCGAGAATATTTAATCCGTGGGATTCTGTTAAACGATTGGGTATGTAATAAGTTAATTGCGTATTCTTAGCAAAAAATTGTCCCAATCCATCCCACAATACTGCTGTAGAAGTAATGCCGTCAGCGTCGAAGTCTCCCCAAATCGCTACTTTTTCGTTGTTGTTTCGCGCTTGCTGCAATCTTTCTACTGCTAATTGCATTTCTTGCCCAAATTCAAAGGGACTTGCTGGTTGATAATTTTGGGGATTAATATAATTTTCTAATTGAGCTTTATCTCTAATTTCTCGCTGCCATAATAATTGGGCTGCAAAGTTTCCTTTTGATGCAGTCAGATATTTTTTTACAAGTTCTAAGAACCATTTTGGAGGCTCTTCTGTTGGTTTAATAATCCACTGTTGCTCGGACATACAATTTGGGATTTTAGATTTTAGATTTTAGATTGTTAATTATGAAATTTTATACGTTTTGATTTACCGTACTTTTAACTTATATCAAATTAAAATATCTCATTTAAAACTTGCAAGATTATCACAAATTATCGAAAGTTGGGTGATGCTATAAAAATTTTGACTATATTTCTCAAAGCCTTACATACTGCATTGTGATTCTCTGGCGGCATAAAATAATTAATAAGTTAGCAACTTAAAGAGGAACTTCTTCAATGTTAGCTAAGTTGAGTAAAGTGTTATTAACTCCGAGTAAATCCTGAGACGATGATTTTTCTTCGAGATTAGCAGAAACTCTTTGACAGCGAGAAGCATACTGACAATCAATACAGGTTTTATTACCTTCGGGGACTTGAGGTAATTGCTCTCCTCGTTGATAGGCTTGCAGCCATTTAGTTAATTTCTTTAAATGACGATCTAGTTTTTTTTTGGTTTGTTGATGCTGGGAAGAACTATAGCTGAATTTTATATTGTGTGGTTTGCTTTCCGATTGCACAAACCAATAAGTCATGGAAATATTTTCTGGCTGGTAGTTGCTAGATTCGGCTAGTACGTACATATAAAGACGTGTCTGCCAATTATATTGCAGCTTACGTTTTGAAGGTGGTTGGCGATAAGTTTTCCAGTCAAGAATCTGCGCTTTTTCTTTATCTGCAATTAATAAATCGTAAATAGCTGTAAGTAAATAGTCTTGTATTTGTAGAGTGCGGTAATGTTCGCTTTCTCGGAAAGTTTCGCTATTGTCAGCGGGGGTTAAAATATCTGGTGCGATGCTGGCAAAAGTATTCATCCAGCTTTGCAATTGACTATCGGTTTGCAAAAAGCTACTAATTTTCAAACCCATTTCTTGCTGCTGCATCAGTAAGTGAAAGCGACTTCCTAGCAACTGCTTTTCCTCATGCTTTGGATCCAGAGGAGGACGAAGTTGTTCTAAATAAGTATGTTGAAATTTACGGGGACAACTTTCTAATAAGTTAAGCTGTCCTTGAGAAAGTCTTATTAATTGACTTTGCGGAAAATTTGGTATGGATATCATCAGGGGTTTAGGAGTGTAGAGACGTAGCACTGCTACGTCTTAGAGTTAGGAGTTAAGAATTAATAATTACCTATTTTATAATCAATGCCCAATCCCCAATGCCCAATGCTCAATGCCCTATGCCCAATTCCGAATTCTATAAAAAATAAAAAGGCAAAAGGTAAAAGAATAAAGTTTCCCTCTACTCTTTTTCCTTTTTCCTTTAAAAGTACGTTTCGTACCTGATGCTTATTTCATATTAGCTCGCGCATCTCGGACTGCGGCAAAGAAAAATAAGGCTGTGAGTGGAATACTAATTCCTAAAATAATTGAGGTGTTCTGCATTCCTAAATCTGGTTGTCCCGACGAAATTTCAAAAACACAACCAACTGCTGCGATTGCAGCTACACAAGAACCAAGTAAAAACAAACCGCTAAGCGGTGTCATCGTGTTCATAAGTATTTCCCCCTATACTATTGATTTTACAGCTTGATGGGAAAAACCATTCTTTGATAGTTCTTGGGTTAGTGCTAAAGCGTTTTCGACTCTATCTACGAATACAACACCGTTAAGATGATCCATCTCGTGTTGGATGCAACGTCCGAGTAAACCTCCTGCTTTCAAGGTTTGAGGACGACCATTTTCATCTTTATAAGCAACTTCTACTATTTCGGGACGTTTAACATCGAGGTAAACACCGGGAATGCTCAAACACCCTTCTTGTTCTACGCAGGTGTCACCAAAGGATTTTTTTATGGTGGGATTAATTAAAATTAACGGCGGATTGGCTGGATTATCTGGTTCAATATCTATAACGATAAGTTGCTTGTGAATTCCCACTTGGGGTGCTGCTAAACCAATACCGTCGCTGCTGTACATGGTTTGTAGCATTTCCCGTGCCAATTGACGAATTTCTTCGTCTACTTTTGATATACGTTTGGCAGGTTGTCTTAGAACCTTATCCCCCAAGTAATGAAGTTGCAAGGGCGGATTTTTTAACTTTTTCTTTTCAACAGCGATCGCAGAGGGCATAGTCTTATAACTCACAAATATATAGGTGAAATAATTCCGCTTTATTTATCTTAGCAACCAGGTGCATGGGGGAGGTAGGAAGAGAGGAAGTTTTGATTGCCGTTAGTTCTTTGGTATCAATTGTTTTACTAATTGAATAACTTTACACGATTGATGCATCAGTCATAAATTCACCGGATTCGGCTTTCATTAGTTTTCTTTTATTAGCTTGAGAGGAAGATTCTAGGGATTTTAGTTGCTGTAATGCGTAACTTTTCTCTTCCGGTGATAAATCATCATTATTTTCAATAGTTTTTTGAATTTGAGCAAAAAGTGCTTTTACTCTGGGTGAAGTTTCTTCTCGCGAACCTTCTAATTCATTAACAAAGTTTGCTACATCACCGCTAGTTTTTGCGAAAACTCCTTCTTGATAATTATCATCACCGATGGAAATTCCTACAGCATCTCCCTGGGGAGTAATCTTGATTTCGTTCTCTTCAGACATAATATCTCCTATGTGTTGATAAGTTTGTAGGTATAAACTTGGCTTTTCAACGGCAATTTTTAATGCAAAATTTAAAATTGATTCTAGATTCTCAATTTGAGCATTTTTATTATTTAGCTCAATGAATAAACAAATCAATAAAGCGACTAAAAGATAAACCAATAAATCTCTCATAGCCGTATATTCTAATTAAAAGTTAGGAGTCACGCAAATTAGCTCTTTAGCTCAATTTATTGGTTAAGCTTTCCAATTATGGCTACAGCTATACATATTAGAACTTATTTATAAAGTCAAGGTTAAGACTTCCTGTTACCAATTACCAATTATCAATTACCAATTACATCTCAAATAAACCCGGTTTCTAGTCGTGAAAGTATTATTATCCGCGTCTTAAATCAGAAAGAAACCGGGTTTCTGCAACTGGTGCAAGATGTGAAATTACCTTTTAACCAAAATTTGAAACTTTTAGTAGAGGATTCATCGATTGCTTAAATTCATCATCTTTGAAAGTTGCTTCCCAATTTGCTGGTAGACGATGGGGGTTTGGGTCTTCTGGAGTTGGTACCCGTAAAAATATATAATCGCAATTGATGGGATATAGCAGAGTTTGTGGAGTTATGTTCCAATCTTCTACATATGCTCCGGTGAGATTAGCGTTCCTTAAATCCGCTTTGTCTAATTGCGATCGCACTAGTTTTGCTCTGGATAAATCGGCATTTCGCAAGTTGGTTTGATTTAAATTGGCTCCAACAAAACTGGCATCTTTGAGGTTTGCCCCTTGTAAATTGATTCCCCGCAAGTTCCAACCATCAAATATTTTATTTTGTAAATTTTTATTGACAACTAGCTCGCGCATTTGGGCATTTTCTAAATAAGTTGTATTTACTGCTGCTAAATGAACCTCTTTGATTTCAAACCAGTTGGTACGTTTGACTTTGGCTTTGGTAAAATTAGCGCTCTTAAGTTTGGCTTGGGTAAAGTCAGCATCTGTTAAATCGGCATTGCGAAAACTAGTACCGTATCTAGTAGTTAAAGAAATCGCAATTTTACGAACGAAATTCTGCTTTTTATCTTCAGAAATAGCGCTAATGCCAATAAAAGCAGACAAGATTACTAACATTAGCGAAACAATACCGGCAACGATTCCCGCCACCGGGTTTACCATCATCGCATAAACCGATACAGCACCAGCCACTATTCCGGCTACCATCACTGCTATCATTACAGCGAAAACTCCCGCGATGGCTCCGGTAATAGCTGCTGAAATTGTTACACATACCGCTCCTACCGCAGTCACAATTACAGCTACAGTTCCCATAGTCACAACTGCGACTATCGGTGCAATTTCCGTAGCTTCTGAAGTTGTCGCTAATCCACTCCAGAAGACGGCTACAAAACCAGCCCATGAGACTGCTGCGACTATGGCTAAGGCAATAGTTACCGCTAAAAAAACGCAAGCAGATAATACCCCTTTGCGAATGCTTAGGAGAAAGTATATGAAAAGAATAATTAAACAAGAAGCGCCGACATAAACATTGGAGCGCGCACTATCAACTAAAATAAATCCGACTAAAGAGCCACCAATAGCCGACATCAAACCCGATATCCCACACAGCAGTAGGGAAAAGAAAATTAGAATAATTGCCCAACGGCGTTGCAAACCTGATTTCGTATGGCTGAAATTTGCATCTCTAAGAATAGCATTAGTGAAGTCGGTACCGCGAATGTCAGAATTGGAAAAATCTACACCAGTCAAATCTTGCCCTTTAAATGATTTCCCTCTAAGTTTTGCACGACGGTATTCTTGAGCCATCATCAATTACACGCCAAATGTAGGACGTATTTTTAACTAAATATGAATTATATATCCGCTCTCGTTTGAAGTCTAAATTTCAAGCTTTCGATAAACCTGAATTTTTATACTTCACAAGCAGACGAACTTATTTAACTTATTCGCTTAGAATCCTACCACAGCAATTTATGAGTAATCTTATATTTAAATGTAACAGGAAGCTAGATTGCTCGCAGAAATACTTATATAGCAAGGGTTAAGCTCATATTAAAAATCTGTATTATTAAGTATTCAGATGTTCGCTGCAATAGATATTTCTGTAGAATCCCTAATTTTGAAATATAAGCAAGGCTAATAGCTTCCAAAACATTTTTTGAGGAGTACGTCGGTAAGCAAAGCTGCTAACCTACACCTATCTTTAAACAGGTGTAGGTAGATGATAATAGCAATAAGTAATTCTATTTTCGGATTAATTATTTCTTAGAAACAGAAATATTCCATAGAATAAATTACTGCGAAACTCTTACTATGTAAGGAGAAGGAATTGCTTGGGCTTGCCCTGCATTAACCAATGCTTGATAAACAAAAGCAGCAACTTCTGCTCTAGTTGCTTGGCGGGTAGGATTTAATTGTGCAGCAGTAGGATAGTTAACTACAAGTTGTCTTGCGGTGGCTGCTGCAACTGATGGTTGTGCCCAATTAGGAATTTGCCCAGCATCTGTGTAAACTGAAAGAATATTTGGGTTATTTGTAGTTAAACCCAAACCGTTAGCCAAAGCAACTAAAACCTGTACTCTAGGAATTTCTAATTGTGGTCTGAAAGTATTGTTAGGATATCCAGCAAGGAAAGGACTTTTGGTTGCTGTTTGAATGGCACTGTAAGCCCAAAAATTTCTGCTGACATCGCTGAAATTAGTTGCTTGCTTTTGAGGTTGAGGAGCAAAAGCTTTGTTGATGATGGCAGCGAATTGAGCGCGGGTAACTGCTTCGTCTGGTTTAAAAGTTCCATCGGGGAAGCCAGCAATTACACCTTTAGAAGCTAAAGCTTCGATATAGGTTTTTGCCCAATAATTTGGTGCTACATCACTAAAAGCTGTTGCACCCCCTGGTATTGGCTCAACTGTTGCTGCAACAAATTCAACTTGCCCTTGAATCTTATTTTCGTCAATATCGTTACCAATTGCTAGAAGCTGAGATGTAGTGGCATTATGTACGTCGTAACGTTTGTTGTTACGAATTAAATTACCACCTGCTTCTGATGAGGTACCTAAATTTGGTTGAGCCTGAGAAATTGCGACGATACCATCGCGTGTATTGTTTTGGATGACGTTTTTACGCAATATAGGTTGTGCTGAATTGGAGATAAAAAGCCCGTCTACATTTTGTAAAATTTGGTTTTCAACTATTAAAGGTGTGGATGTGCCACCAATAGCTAAACCAAATCCAGTATCTTGAAATAAGTTACCGCGAATCTCTCCTTTAGCTGATTTAGCCACAGAAACGCCATTACCGGTATTTTTAATAAAGATATTACCGGCAATCATCGGATTACCAGTACCAGTAACAAAAACCCCTTCTCGTTTGCTGTTGGTAAAAGTACTATTTATAATTTTGGGATTTGTTGATTCTACCCATATTCCCGTACCTCGAGATTCTGGATTTGTTACCGTCACACCAGAAATTACAGAGTCTTTTCCACCAAGAATAGTAATATTTTGACCTGCAAATGTACGGCTTGCATATCTACCGCTTCCTGTAATTAAGGTTGCTTGTCCTTTTCCTGCTTCATCTCCACGTAAAGTTACTCCTTCTTTAACTCTAAGTGGGAATTTTTCTCCTGTTTCTTGGCTGTAGCTACCGGGTGCAAGCTGAATAACGGTACCGGATTGGGCTTGTTGAAGAGCGAAATCAATGGTTTTAAATGCAGCAGCTTCGGTGGTACCACCACCATTCGTATCTGTACCAGTTTGTGGGTTTACGTAAATTATGCTGCTAGCTACGGGAGTTTGCGCTAATTGAATTGGAGCGCGACTGTACTTGTTAATGTTCGCTTTTGACTCTTCGGTTTGTAGCAACATCGAGCTGCTAGTAACTACCAGTAAAGTCGCAATGGAGAAAGGTAATTTTAATTTAGTAGAGAAATTATGTCTACAAGGAATGGGAAAGCCCTTATATTTCATCTTTAATTTGCGCGTATGATGTAAGTGCCAAGGAGGTTAGCCGAGTGGCTTTAAACCCATGCAAAACTATACCTGATGAACAGCATATAATCAGCATAGTTCCAATACTCAATGAAATTATTTTTCTCGGTATCGGATTCAAATTTTAAGTAAAAATACTTTTCAATACTTTTGCAACTAGTATTGTTTACGTTTTGGTTTTTATCAAGCTTTTATTTGTTACTTAATATTAAGAAAATCAATATAAATTATCTGAATGTTATTAAGCTTTGTTTACTTTTTGGTTAAAAGCTTAAGGATAATAATTATAAGATTAATTTAGTAACATAAGTTACCTTTGTATCAACTCAACAAGGCAATTGAACATAAAAATTTGTGCCTTTCCCAACAACTGAATCAAACCAGATTTGGCCACCATGTAACTCTACACATTTTTTGACAATAGCTAATCCTAAACCAGTTCCCCTAATCGTGCCTGCATTACTACCTCGTTGAAAACTTTCAAATAGCTTTTGATTATCTTGTTTGTGAATGCCAATTCCTTTATCTGTTACCTGGAATAATACAACGCCATCGCTATAGGCTAAATTTAAATTGACTTCTCCGCCATTTGGAGAATACTTGATTGCATTAGAGAGTAGGTTGGTCAGAATTTGTCGTAATATATTCGAGTCTAAAGTCGCTTCTAAATAAGAGCATTCATGAATAAAATTAATAGTATGATTGGTATCGATAACAAGTTTATAATTTTCTACTAATTCCTCTATAAATGATATTAAGTCTAACTGGCTAGGATGCACTTCCAGCTTTCCTGATTGAGCTTTATTGACAAGCAACATATTGTCTACTAAATGCATCAGGTATTTACCAGAAGTTTCAATATGTTCCAAGCAGCGCATTTGACGGTTACTATCTAGGTTGCCATGATATTTTTTGAGTAATTGCACACCCAAAATGATATTTGTTAAAGGTGTTCTATATTCGTGAGATACTGTATTTACAACGTTTGATTTGAGCAGATTAATTTTTTTCTCTTTTTCTAATGCTTTACGAACCTCTAAATCAAGTTGCCCAACAGTACTAATATTATGAATTGTCACTAACCATTGATTATGCTCTTGTTGTCGTTCAATTAATTGCACGACTACTTCTAAAATGTTATCGGGATAATACTGAATAATAAGCTTGTGAATTTTCTTTTCTTCAGCGTTATCAATCAAATCTTCTATACAGTTTTCGGCAATTTTGATTAATCTATTGTTACAATCTACTTCTGCAATAAGATTTAAATATTTTTTAGCATTGTGATTAGCTAATATAATTTCATATTTGCTATCAAGCAATAATATACCTTGGTTTATACTACTAACTATTTTTTCTAGAGTATTGGGTTCGTAGGCTTGTTTTGTTAAAAGTAGCGAATAAAAATTATCGGAATAAAAACTATAATTAATTTGCTTTGTGAATTCGTGAAAATTTAAAATATTAGTATTATTTGCTTCCAGGCAACTTGTTGATTTTTGTCGATATTTGCCTTGTAATAACTCAATTTTATACTGAATATTCTCCAATTTTCGTTTGACAAAATCAATTTTTTGACTATTATCTTTGATAATGTTACCTGTCTCTTGATTATCTGCTAAACTTCGCGATTCACTAAGAGTAATTTCTTTACCTATACCGCAAATAATTTTATCTTCACTTTTATTTATTCTCCAGGAAATCCAGCGAAAGCTGCCGTCGTTGTGAAGATAGCGCGCTTTCAATTCTATAACTTGATTTTGAACCAATTCAGACAAAGCTTTGGAAATTGCTTCTCTATCTTCTGGGTGAACAATTGCCAACATCGGTTTCGATATCAAATCTGATTCATCCCACCCCAACAAACTTTTCCAGCGATTGCTATTCAACTGTTGATAGCAACCATCTTCTGTAACCATGCACCACAAATCAGAAATCAATTGCAAAAATTGTTGCAATGGCTTTTCTTCTTGTTTTATATCTGTAGCTCTTAAATCTAAAGATTTTGAGTTTTTCATCAAATGCTTCCTAGCTAGCCTCAATGATGCAAAATTGACTAATATATTTCAGAAATATTACTTAAAGACTTTCAACTTTGAAAATTAGTTTAAATAATTAGACGATAAATTATATTAATTATTTTAAACAAGAAATGTAGATTATTGTGAACTATTGTAAATAAATTTGAATTTACTCCTAGACCGACGCAGTGTTAAAGGTCTTCGGTGTAGCATAGAAAGTATTTTTGGACGATCTATTTTAATCTTTAATCTTAGTTATGGGCGAAGCAAAGCGGCGTAAAGCTTCACTAGGAAATGATTACGGTCAATCCCCTCGGATTTTACCTTGGGTTCCGATAACTAAAAAGCAAGCAGAACAGTTTGTTAGTTGGACTACTCGGGGTGCCTGGATTGGCATATATCTCATGATTGCTCTTTGGGTAACAGTTCGTTTTATCGGTCCAGCTTTTGGTTGGTGGCAAGTAGCCTAAACCCTGTAAAACAGAGTTGTTGTTGTCAATGCCGATGAAAATCGTATTGCAAATATCGGCAATACGGTTTTTTTAATATTTATATTTTTTCTAAGTAGCTCGGCGTTAAAAAACCAAGATATGTCCGCAGCGAGTGAAACGTAGTAACTTAGGCAATCGCAGGAGTTTCAAACTTATTTACCTTTTGTTACATTGTTGAGTTTATTTGTGCCTACTTACTTATAAAAATAGATATTACTAATCCAACTATTTATTTATCTAATGAATAGTGATAAATTACTTTTACTCATCGGAATTATTTCTCAGTAAATATGAAGTAAATCACCTATATGGATATTATTTTTTCGGGAAAATCGTAACTCAATATACATTTTTATAAAGATTTAAATATGATTTTGCCGAATTGGCACACTAGACTTGGATTATCTAGTTATCCTTAAGTTTTAATTACAACGTAACTTTGAATTAAATCTAAAACTTGAATCGGTAACAGCTAATAACTTGCACCATAATCAATGAGAAGTATTCGTCGGTTGTTCTTCAAGGCTAAGCCTGTTCGGTATTTCCTAGGTCAAAATTATCGGACATAGCAAAATATTGAAGAGGTTTAGCTATACAACTTCAAAGAATTTAGTAACTTAAGTTTTCTCTAAAGGGGCAACTTAAATCAATCTACTAAAGTCAAAGTAACAAGAATTTCTTGATTACTGGTAGCAAAAAATGAAGTAAAAAGTCGATTTAACAATAAATCTCTGTATTTATAGCAGTTAAAAGACGATAACCATATTATTTGCTGATTTTTGATGGTTGACTTCTAGCAAATATGAGTTAATGTGAGAGCGGATTTATATTGTCAGTATCTACCCTGACCTCGACAATATAGATTAAGAAGTAAAATTTAACAAATCGTGTCGGAAATTTTTATATCGTAAAGTGAATATTATGATACGACACGAATTGTCTAGTTAAACTACCATTTCCAAGGTAGCCATTTTTTCGGTTTTATCGTTTGTGGATATTTGTAATGTTCAGTTTACAATACCATTTGATGAGAAAATCTAAAAAAAATATAAAAGAGATTAAAATGATTGTGGTGTTTGGAGGATAAAAGTGTTTCTGAGATTAGCGCAACAACACCGACAGTTCGTTCAAGACTTAGTAATGAACTTACAAGCCTTGGCGATAGTTCTAGAAAAACGTGGGTATCCTGCGTCTTGCTATACCTGCGGCGACCAAATGAATAGTGCTTCGTTTATGGTTAGTTTGGGTGAAAATCACTTGATTAGATTTTTAGTATCTGATTACGGTATTACTTGGACTGAAATGCGCGACGATCGCGAATTAATGAAGTTGGAAGGCGCTGAAGCAGTCAACCAGCTACAGGAACTTGCGAATATAGTTAAGCATCCACCAATTGAAGCTTGTACTAATGCTAAAGCTCTCGCTAAGCGATGTTAAGTAAGCCAAAATCAAGGTAGCTTACATTTTCGGTAATGCTGTGATTGACTTGCCTTCTTCCCAAAGGAACTTAGTAATGTTTCAAGTTCATAGTAAATTAGACGAACTACTAATTAGACATTGCTCTAAACCCGCATCGGACATTAGATAATCTAGATAATCTTTTGTCGCTTAGATTAAGAAGGCTGCGAAATTTTTACCTGCTTCTCCATCAAATTCTGGGAAATTTTGCCCGAGTATAAGGAGAAATCCCACGGCATAGACTGACATCGATTAGTTAGCGACTTTGTAAAACCATGCAATACCATCTTGTTTTTGACTAAAGTAAAGTTAACGCTTTTGATGTAGGTAATGTAATTGAGGCAACAAATGAAAATAACCAAAGCATAAAGTATGTAAATCTGTGCTTGTGTATAACTGTAAGAAAAGTGGCTTATTTATTAATTGCAGATAGTAAGATGTATAGTTTAGTTCTACCTATGTAAATAGTTGCCTACTATATAAATAGTTGCTTATTTTGGTCTGCAATTATTAAAACGGTAAGATTGATAAAGCCTAGGAGCGTTCGCGAGCCTCTCACCTTAAATGCTAACAGCACATTATTAACAATGTAGCGCCGCATGTTTTTATCCGAATAATTACAGAAAAAACTGGTCATATAAAGAAAGCCGTGTTAAAGATGGCTGGGTTGTGTCACTGGATTTACCCAAAAACATTGTATTCTAAAATACTATTTAAATCAAACGTTATCAGGGAATATTTTGATTTTTATCTTTCCTTCGTCTTTTGTAAAATTGTCTAAGACTCGTATCAATAATATTTGCGCGGCAAAACATCAAATATGTTAAGACATATTTCATTTTCAGACTTTGCGAAAAGCTTGAAGCGAGATAAGCCACCATGCTTTAATTTAAATTCTGTAAAAAGTAGTAAATAAATCCGACATATTACAATAATTGTCAAATACTGCGATCGCTAAAAGCAGCCATAAGCTAAACTCAATATTGTTCAAAATTATCCCAAGCAAAATTTATTAGTTTATACCCGCATCTGCGAAGAAAGTTTAAGATGTCCGAAGAAAAATCACAGCAACCGCAATTACCACCGACTGGTGCTATAGATAATCAATATTTACACGCATCTGAAAGTTGGTTTAAATATCCCGTGAGGGTTCAACCGCATCATACAGATTATGCTGGTGTTGTTTGGCATGGTAGATATATAGCTTGGATGGAGGAAGCAAGAGTAGAGTGCTTGCGTTCGATTGGGATTGAATTTGTCGATTTAGTCGCTTTAGGCTGCGATTTACCCGTGGTAGAAATGTCAATACGCTATCATAAATCGCTTCAGTTGGGTATGGCAGCTGTTATTAAGACTCGCATGGAAGAAGTCACGGGTGTTCGCATTAATTGGGATTATGCGATTCAATCCCCTAATGGGGAAGATTTATACGTCAGCGCCAAAGTTACTTTAGTAGCCAAGGATATGGAGAAAGGTAAAATCATGCGGCAGTTACCTCCTAGAGTGAAAGAGGTTTTTGCAAGACTTACCGCATCGAAAAACTAAATAATTGGGAATTAGGAATTGGGCATGGGGCATTGGGCATGGGAAGTTAGAAAATTCGGATTGTTCCTTCATCCCCTTGTCTCCCATTCCCCATCTCCTTACCGCATCGAAACTACTGTTGGTGCATTTTGCAAATTATTGGCAACCTTTATTACTTCTTCTCTTGCCCATTTATCGGCTGTTAAAATGTCATCTAAGTTGGGATTTGAATTATTTTGTGCTTTATGACTCTCGCAGACTGTTTCGATGCAGCGAGGAATATCTAAAAAGTGAATTTTTTCTGATAAAAATAAGGCTACAGCTTGCTCGTTGGCTGCGTTTAAAACTGCTGGCATTGAGCCACCGGCTTTTCCGACAGCATAAGCCAGTTTCATACAAGGATACTTTTGATGATTGGGTTCTCGGAATGTTAATGAGCCAGCTTTGACTAAATCTAATCGTTCCCAGTCGGTATAAATACGCTCTGGATAAGATAAAGCATACAGCAGAGGTAGCCGCATATCAGCCCAACCCAACTGAGCTAAAACTGAAGTGTCTTGCAATTCAATTAATGAATGAATGATGCTTTGGGGATGAATAACAATTTCAATATCGTCATAATCTAATCCAAACAGGAAGTGCGCTTCAATTACTTCCAAACCTTTATTCATTAAAGTTGCCGAATCTACTGTAATTTTACGTCCCATTGACCAATTAGGATGTTTAAGAGCATCGGCTACCGTCACATCAGCTAATTTTGCTACATCCCAATCGCGGAAAGCACCACCAGAGGCTGTAAGTATAATCTTGCGTAAAGCTCCTTCAGGAATACCTTGCAGACATTGAAAAATTGCAGAATGTTCTGAATCTGCGGGTAGCAGTTTAACTTGATGTTTTTCTATTAAAGGTAAAACTACTGGTGCCCCAGCAATTAAAGTTTCTTTATTGGCTAAAGCAATATCTTTACCTGCTTTGATAGCGGCAATAGTAGGCAATAACCCAGCACAACCAACAATACCGGTAACTACAGTTTCAGCTTCTGCATAACGAGCAACTTCAATAACACCATCTTCTCCCGTCAGTAAAGTTGGTTGATGCTGTAGGTCTTTGATTGCCTCTTTAAGTTGTGATAATTTACTTTCATCGGAAATTGCGACTATACTCGGTTGAAACTGTCGAATCTGAGATGCTAACAATTCTACGTTGCGCCCTGCTGCTAATCCCACAATCCTAAACTGTTCGGGACATTGAGCAACAATATCTAAAGTTTGAGTTCCTATAGAACCAGTAGAACCAATAAGAGTAATAGCTTTCACAATTTTTATTAATCATTAACAGACAACCCTACTATAGATTGTCTGGTGCTAGAAAAGTAGGCATAAAAAGTTAGGAGTTAACAGGAACGGAGTTTTTATAATTGATTGCTAATTACCAATCTTCAGTTTTTCAAGGAACAATTCCTTTATGTTTAGAATAAGCTGAAGTGCAGTCGTCATTTTACAACATCAAAATGTCTTCTCCTATACTCTATCTGGGAATTGATAATATTCTTGTACTAATAAAAAAAGTTAAACTATCACGGCTTTTGTAATCTCGGAAAATTGTGTTAATTTATCTTCATCTCAAATTAGGCAGCGATGGGATTTGTTGGTGAAAGTATTAATAAAACAATAGAATATAGTCGCATTTTATACTCTAATTTATGACGAAAGTTGAGTTACAGAATAAGAAGAAGAAAGATTCAAAGACAAACGAATTATTATTTCCTGCTGTAATCTGGTTCGGCAGTCGCTTGTTTATTTGGTTTGTATTGTTAGGGATTGCGCCTTTATTACAAGCACCCCCAGGAGGTATTAAAGCTACATTTGGGTTGGAAGTATTTAATGCTTGGGATAGCGGACAGTATCAAAATATAATTAGCAACGGATATGAGTTTATTAATGATGGGAAAATGCATAATGTGGCATTTTTTCCATTATTCCCTCTAATCGTCAAGCTTTTAATGAGTTTAGGCTTTTCTTTTGAGATTGCGGGATTATTAGTCAATAATTTGGCGTTTTTAGGGGCTATTTACTGCGTATATTTTTGGGTAAAGTCATTTCTTGGCGAGAATGAAGCGCGATGGGCTACTGCTGTATTAGCTTGGTGTCCTACATCAATGTTTGCAGGGGTAATTTATACCGAAGGTTTGTATTTATTTTTAAGTGTTGCTGCGATGCAGGCTTTTGACAAAAGTCGATATGGCTTGACTGCTCTTTTTGGTGCCTTAGCAACCGCAACTAGACCTACAGGGTTAGCATTAATACCGGCTTTGATAATTTCATGTTGGAAACAACGCAAACCCCGGATTGCTTATATTTCCAGTTTAGCTACGGCAGGGGGAGTACTTTTATTTAGTCTTTACTGTGCAGTTAAATTCAGCGAGCCATTAGCTTTTATTGAAGCCCAGAAAGGATGGCGTGAATCTTTGGGGTTTGATTGGCAAAGCTGGTGGAAAATGTTGATGCAAATAACCATTGGTACTGAAAATTGGAAGTACGGAGGAATAAAAGATCTGGTAACACCTTTATTATTTGCTTTAATTGTCATCCTTGCTTATTTATTATGGCGCTTCCGTGAAAACATAAGTAGCAAGTTCGGTGAAGCAAAAGTTGACTATGGTTTTGCGGCTTTAATTTTAATTTGGTGGCTGGTAGCTGGCGACCCTTTAATTAATACTGTATCAGTTATTGGCAGTGCTTATTTAATATGGAAACTACGCCATGAAATGAGTCCTGTAGCCGCAACCTACGGTTTATGTGGTTTAGCGTTGATTCTAGCTTCTGGAGGTACTTGGTCACTAAGTCGCATCGTTTACGGTATTGTTTCAGTTAGCATCGCCTTCGGCATTTTCTTATCCCGTCATCCACGTTGGGGATATTTGACTATGGGTTTCTTTGCGATTTTACTCACAACTTTTTCCATTAGATTCGCTCAGCATTTGTGGGTGGGTTAAGAAAGACAAGGGGAAATTAGGAGTGTACAGACGTAATAATGCTACATCTATACAGTTAGGAGTGTAGAGACGTAGCAGTGCTACGTCTGTAAAGTTAGGAGTTAGGAATTAGGAATTAGAGGATGTTTTAAAAGTCTTCTTGTCGGTAATAAAACATTTTATATCCCCCTAAATCCCCCTTTAGAAGGGGGACTTTGATTGCAATTTTCTCCCTTTATAAGGGGGAGTTTGATTGCGATTTCCCCCCTTTAGAAGGGGGAGTTTGATTGCGATTCCCCCCTTTAGAAGGGGGCTAGGAGGGATTAATAAGTGCAAGATACAACTAAACACTTTTTAAACAACCTCTTAAATTTTAACCTTTAACCTTTAACCTTTAACCTTTAACCTTTAACCTTTAACCTTTTTCATGAATTCTAGTGAAAACAAAAATTATTCATCTGAGTGCTGTTGCAGCAACATTACTGTTTTTATGTAGCAGTTTGCGGCACTCGCTGTTCCAGTCGGGTGCTTTTGATTTAGGTATTTACGATCAAGTTGTTTACCTAATGAGTCAAGGAAAACCCCCTGTTCCTTCAACTTTGGGTTTTCATCATATGGGTAATCATGCAGCGTGGGCTGTTTATCCCTTAGCTTTGCTTTACAAAATTTATCCTAGTGCCTATTGGCTGTTAGGAGTACAAGCTGTTTCTTTAGCTTTGGGTGCCATTCCTACTTATTATCTAAGTAAACAAGCTGGACTGAAAGAAAATCAAGCCTTAACTATGTCGGCAGTTTATTTGCTGTACCCGCTGATTTTTAACGTTAATTTGTTTGAATTTCACCCGGAAGTGATGGCTATTCCGGTATTTTTAGGAGTAGTTTTAGCAGCGCGGCTTAACAAGATTTTTTGGTTTTGTACGGGAACTATTTTTATTTTGGGTTGTAAAGCGGTGTTATCTCTAACGGTAGCCGCGATGGGTTTATGGTTGTTAATTTTTGAAAAACGCCGCTTATGTGGTGTATTTGCCTTAATTGCTGGATGTGGGTGGTTTTTAATTGCTACT
The DNA here is from genome assembly GCA_039820645.1 of Cyanobacteria bacterium J06633_8. Taxonomy (GTDB): domain Bacteria; phylum Cyanobacteriota; class Cyanobacteriia; order Cyanobacteriales; family Nostocaceae; genus Rivularia. The sequence goes on from JBCBPQ010000003.1 coordinate 91,390, forward strand.
CAAGTTATTATCCCCAACTTTAGTAATAGTGAAGCAGCGGCTGTTGTTCGTTATAGCTATCTGGGTGATTCAGTTTTAGATATTATTGCTAATTTATTTTTAAAACCGGAATTGATATTAGGTAAAATATTTTCTTTAAAGACTTTAGAGTATTTAGCTTTAGTAATTGCACCAGTAATTTGGGGTTTAAGACCAAAATATCTTGCGCCTTTTATCGGCATTATTCCGACATTAGTCATAAATATTCTTTCCGAAAAAACGACGCAACGGGATCTAATTCACCAATATTCTTTACCTATCTTGCCATTTTTAATTTTGGCTGTAATTTCTAGCTTAGCAGCCAAAAAATCTTGGCTGCGGAATCCAAAAAATATTTTGATATGGGCATTAGTGGGATTTTTGGCATTAGGAAAATATGCTTTTTTTTGGTCTCGCTATCTTAGAAGTATCGATACTTGGCAAGCAACGCGGCAAGCTATAGTCAAAATTGAAACTAAAGAAGCTGTTTTAACTACTCATAGTATTGTTCCTCATTTAACTCATCGTTCAAATATTCAATTTGTAGATGATTTGAGTGGTGGAGTTCCAGATATTAATCAATTTAAATATATTCTGCTAAATGTGCGTCATCCTGATGGTACTCGCAATCCAGAATTTGCCGCTAATTTAGTCAATCAACTGAAAGACAATCAATTATTTGAATTAGTGCAAGAACGGGATGAGGTTTATTTATTTGTCAAAAAAAACTAATTAATTATAATTCATGATTAATTCAATGAATCCCTTGCTTTTCCTATTTTTTTCTTTGTATTTACCAAATGTTCAAAACTAAAAACTTTTTTTTCACTCTTTTCAGCATCATTCTTTTTGCTATATTTATTGTTGCGATTAGATTTGAACCAATCACCCAAAGCTTTGAATTAGATTACGATGAGGGACTCAATTTAATCAAAGCATTGCTTTATTCGCGAGGTTTTTCTTTTTATAGCCAAATATGGAACGATCAACCACCTATTTTCACAGTTATTTTGTCATCCTGGTTAAATTTATTCGGACAGTCTGTATTCGCAGCACGCCTGTTAACCCTACTTTTTTCATCACTATTAATATGGTGTTTTTATCAAATAATACGTCAAGACTTAGGCAATATACCTGCTTTATTAGCTACAGTTTTATTATTCACATCTTGGCTTTATATTCGTCTTAGTATTTCCGTAATGATAGGTCTTCCATCATTATCTTTGGCAATGCTTTCTATTTATCTTATATCACTCTATAAACAAAATAATTTTAAAAGGTATCTAATTTTTTCCGGCATTGCTTTTGCATTATCCTTACAAACAAAAGCATTTACCATATTCCTGACTCCCTTAATAATTATGTATCTATGGGATTTTGAAATTAATTTATCTCAAACTAAAAAATCTCTAAATTTATTTTATTCTCTATTGCAGTGGATGGGTATTCTCTGCTTTACTTATATCACAATTGCATTAATATTTGGACAGTTTTCCCATCAAGAGCAATTAGTTCAAACTCACTTAAATCAACCTATCAACACTGAAATACAAAATTATAATAATTTATATTATCTAAATTATATGACTGCTCAAGACCGTGACTATATATTTTTAGCAGTCATTGGCATATTGACGATTATATATAAAAAAAATAAAAATGGATTATTGCCCATCACCTGGCTTGCGACTTCTCTCTTAATTTTATTATTTCATAAACCAATTTGGTACCATCATTATCATTTAATCTCTATTCCTATATGTTGGCTAGGTGCTTATGCCATTGCATCATTACTTGATTTATTATCTCAAAATTGGCAAGGTAATCTGAAATCATTTTTTAAATCAATCAATTTATTCAACCTAATAATTATTAGTTTAATTAGCATCATTTTCGTATCCTTAATATTTGCAACACCTCCAATTACAAAAGGAGGTCCACCAAAAGATTTGCAACTTTTAAAATTAGTAATCAAATACAAAAAATCTACAAACTGGGTATTTACAGACCGTCCTATTTATGCATTTTATGCTAATTTACCCGTTCCCCCAGAAATGGCGGTTATATCATCAAAAAGAATTAATTTTGGAAAATTGACTCATCAAGAAATGCTAGCAATTCTCAAGCAATATCGTCCCGAACAAATCGTACTTGCAAGAATGGATTTTCACATACTAAATGACCCAGAGATTAGGAATTATGTCAATAAGTATTATACAAAAACATACAGTAACAAAAAAGAGTTAAAACAACACGAACACTATATATTATCTAGTTTAATTAGTCAGAATAGGGTAAATTTGAGCCAAGGTAAATAAAAAAAAATTGCGCTGATGGAAAAAGATTTTTATCTACAGTATGCATCTGTAGAAGATAAACATTGGTGGTTTGTGGCGCGTCGTCAAATTATACAGCAAGTAATTTGTGGATTGAGTTTACCAAAAAATGCTCAAATTTTAGAAGCAGGTTGCGGTACCGGTGGTAACTTACAAATGTTATCCCGCTACGGTGCCGTTTCAGCAATGGAATTAGATGAAGTTGCTTGTCACCTAGCAAATCAACGGCAAATAATTCAGGTAAAGCGAGGTCATTTACCAGATAAAATTCCTTTCAATTCGTCTTATGACTTGATTTTGATACTAGATGTCATAGAACATCTTGATGATGATTTATCGGCCCTCGAAGCTTTGTATTATAAACTCAAACCAGGAGGTTATTTGTTAGTTACGGTACCAGCCTACCAATTTTTATGGAGCGAGCATGATGAAATTAACCATCATAAACGCCGATATCGATTAAAAAATTTAAAAAATTTAGTCAAAAAAGCAAAATATCAAGTAAGTTACAGTAGTTACTTTAATACTTTACTATTTCCCCTAATTGCAATAGTACGTAGTTTAGCAAAGCTGTTACCAAAACAAAACAAACATGAACTTAGCAGCGATTTAGTTGTACCATCAAAAACAGTAAATAAATTTTTAAAATGGTTATTCGCCAGCGAACGCTATTTAATCGATAAATTTTCTCTACCTTTTGGCGTATCTATTTTGTTATTAGCAAGAAAACCCATTCCTATTAATGTAAGGGAATTGGGAATTGGGCATTAGTAACTAGTAACTGCTAACTGCGCGCCTGTTAACTTTCATGGTACTTTTAACTGTCATGGTACTGTTCACTGTTAACTGCTAACTGACTAAAGATGACTCAACCAATAGTGTCGATAATTATCCCAATTTATAACGAACAGGAAAATATTTCCGAACTTTACCGTCGTTTGGAAGTCGTTATCAAACAGCTAGATGCTGAGAGACAAAGTGAGACAGAATTAATCTTTGTTGATGATGGTAGTCGGGATAATTCTTTAAATTTAATACGTGAAATTTACAATCGCGATTATCGGGTTAATTACATCAGTTTAGCCCGTAACTTTGGTCATCAAATAGCTGTAACGGCAGGTTTAAATCATGTTCGTGGTAAAGTTATAGTCGTAATGGATGCCGATTTACAAGACCCCCCAGAACTAATTTTGCCAATGGTAAATAAATGGCAACAAGGCTATCAAGTTGTTTACGCTCAACGTATATCTCGTAAGAAAGAAAGTATCTTAAAACGGTTTACAGCCTATGCTTTTTATCGTATTTTAAGACGTTTAGCTGATGTAAATATACCTGCCGATACAGGTGATTTCTGCCTAATGGATAGGGAGGTTGTTGATATTCTCAATGCCATGCCAGAACGCAATCGTTACATACGCGGTTTGCGGGCTTGGGTAGGTTTTCGACAAACAGCGATACCATTTGAAAGAGACCCCCGTTTTGCTGGTAAAGTAAAGTATTCATTTGCTAAGTCTTGGGCTTTAGCTATTAATGGAATTATTTCTTTTTCAAGAGTTCCTTTGAAACTTGCTACTTATTTAGGAATGCTTTCAGCAGTGGCTGCTTTATTAATGATATTGTTGGTTTTATATTGGCGTTTATTTGACCCCGCTTCTCCTTTAATTGGCTACACTTTGATTACAATTGCACTGTTTTTCTTAGGCTCGGTACAATTATTTTGTATTGGTATTTTAGGCGAATATATTGGTCGTATTTACGAAGAAGTAAAAGGTCGTCCTATTTATACTGTAAAAGAAATGCGCGGGGTTCTAAATAGGGAAAGAGTTCGCAGTTAAGAATTGCTAATAAGAAGAATAAATAATTAGAAGTTAGGAGCGAATGACAAGTAGTTAACAACTAACAACTAACAAATAACAACTAACAACTAACAACTAACAACTAACAACTAACAAATAACAACTAACAACTAACAACTAACAACTAAAATTCATATGTCTTGGCAAGAATTTTGTTTGCTGCTTTTGTCAGTTTCTGCAAGTGTAACGGGACAGTTATTTTTGAAAATAGGTGCGGGAAAATTAGGAAGAGTTGATGCAGTTAATGCTTTAAAGCAGATTTTGGGTATTATCGCAACCCCGGAATTATTAATAGGTTTAGCTTGTTATGGCATCGGCGCTGTTGTTTATATTCTTTTGCTAACTAGAGTTAATTTAAGTGTTGCAGGTCCATCGGCTTCTCTAGTTTACGTTTTTTCTGTATTAATAGGCTATTTTATTTTTAAAGAATCGATTCCTTTGATGCGTTTTGGTGGTTTAAGTTTAATTGTTTGTGGAGTTATATTAGTAGTCTGGCAAAAGTAAACTTTAAAATTATTTGTTATTTATTCCTTCTTTGATATTTCTTATCTCGTAGATAGAATTATTTAAATTTAATTAATTAAATAGCAGCTAAACACATATTTTGATTCTCAACAAGCACAAAGAAACCGGGTTTCTCCAAACTTAAAGCATAATTATTTCGTTGAGTGATTTGCAAGAAACCCGGTTTCTCGTCGAAGTGCAAGATATGAACAAAGCTTCTTGCTAAACAAAATTCCAAGACTGATATTTATCTGATTTTATAATTTGCGCTCTCTACACAATTATGATTACTTATTTATAAAGCATAAATAAAACATGAATCAGTGTTATTTCAATGAGTCAATCGAAAAAGATTTTAAATAATGCCCTAAATAATGGCCTAATTTTTGCTACAGCAATGTGGTTTTTTAGCCGAATAGCGATCGTTGTTGCAATGTTGTTAATTGCACCTTTACTTCCAGTAGCCGAAAATGCCCAAGCTCCTATTTATGGATGGGATGTTTTCTACGCATGGGATAGCATTTGGTATCATCGAATTGTAGTTGTTGGCTACGAATTTGTTAATGATGGCAAACAATATTCTGTAGCTTTTTTTCCATTATTACCTTTATTGACTCGTGTAATTATGTACTCTGGCTTGCCTTTTCAGGTGGCTGCCACCCTAATAAATAATGCCGCCTTTTTAGGTGCATTAATTGTTTTTTATTCTTGGGTAAACGAAAGCCACGGTAAAAATGCAGCCCGTTGGAGTACTGCTGTTTTAGCATGGTGTCCTTATTCTCTTTATGGAACTGTAATTTATACTGAAGGATTGTTTTTATTATTTAGTATTGCTGCCTTGCAAGCTTTCGATAAAAAACAGCATTTATCAGCAGCGGTTTGGGGAATTTTATCTACAGCAACCAGAATTACTGGAGTCATGTTGATTCCAGCTTTTTTATATGTTGCTTGGAAACAAGGTAGAAGTTTACAAGCTTATGTATCTGCCTTAGCTGTCGGTACCGGTGCTTTTCTTTTTAGTCTGTATTGCCTGATAAAATTTGGTGATGCTTTAGCATTTGTTCACGTGCAAAAAGGTTGGCGAGAATCAACCGGATTTGCTCGTGAAGGTTGGTGGAATATGTTGATGCAAATTGTCCAAAGTTCTCCACTATTATTTGGATTAATTATTGTTAGCGGTTTTTTATTATGGCGCTTTCGTCAACAGTTAATTGATATTAAGCTACGTAGTTTATTTTATTTTTTGTGGCTACTGTTATGGTTGGGTATAGGTGAACCTTTATGGTTAACACAAGGAAATCCATTTGGAAAAATTCCTTTAGTTAAGATAGTGATTGTCTTCGGCGGACTTTATTTATTGTGGCGATCGCGAGGTAAAATTCCTTTGGTTGCTTTGGTTTACGGTTTCTTTTCCTACGGTTTAATTCTAAATACCGGACTTACAGCTTCTGTAGAGCGCTATGCTTATGGAATTGTCTCCCTGTCTTTTGCATTGGGGCTTTGTTGTAATCGTTATCGTGCTTGGGGCTATGCCATTACAGCATTTTTCGCAGTTTTATTAGCAAGTTTAGCCGTGCAATTCGCTCACAATCAATGGGTGGCTTAAAAGTTTAATTAGCCTCCGCAAACCCGGTGTCTTATTGATTTCACAACCAGATTAATACTTTCACTAGAAGAAACCGGGTTTGTTTGTATATTTAGTAAGTCGTTTTTGTATTGAATTGAGCCTACTTTACTTACCTAGAATAATTTCGCTAGCTTCAAATAATAAATTTTATCCAAAAAAAGAAAGCTATATATCTAGCAATAACCATACTATAGAAAACTAGCTTTTATTCTTCTAGTAAAGAAATATATATATGTATTTTGTATTACAAGAACAATAGCCTGAAAATGCTTAAATAAATTTATATTTTCATGCAAATCTAGAAAAATATTACTATACACTAGCAACTTCAGTGTTTATACTGTCTGCATATATTTGTGTATTTGTCATTATTAAGATGTTATTACTTTGACTTGTTTCTATTTAAAATAAATGTATAAAAATTTTTTTTCAAATAAAAAACTCAGTAGATATTTAATTAGTAAAAAGCTGAAATATATAGTACTCATGTATTTGAGATAGTAGTGTAAATAATAGAATCTTTAAATGTAAATTGCTTTGCGAATATCTAGATTTGACGTAAGCCTATCTTCTGACTAGGTGAAACCAAATTATCCCGAGTCGCGTCTTGTGGAAATGTTCGAGTTACGAAGTAAGCATTGTCAGGAAAAATTTTAACCTTTTTTTAAATGGGAATATTATTCTCAAAAGGTAAAATAAACCTGAGTAATAGTTAAACTTATACTTGATGTGTCGTGTATCTGCTTATTGCTAGCTGTAAAAATATTTAGTTAATCAAATTTACCATTTAGAGTCAAATTAGTCTGTATCTATCCGCCTCCAAAGGCGAATTTCTGTTAACCTGTGTTTAATTTTTCAGGATTACTAGAGATTAACCAGGTAACAATGAAATAGAGAAATTGTGTTATAACTTACCGTCATATCCGTGATGGCGGTTTGGTCGTGAAGGAGCCGTGTCTGGTGGAAAATAAGAAGTCGTTAGCTTTACCTCAAGGAATATTAATCGCCCTTACCGCCTTATGTGGTAGTTTCGCGCTCGGATTTATGCTGCCCATCAACAGGGATACTACTAATGTAACTACCAAGCAGCAAATAAAAAGTCAAAATATCAAAGCCACATCTGTCTCCCTATCTCGTATAAAAGATTTTCAAGGTGCAATGCTTGCCACTTGGGAACGGGAAGCCATATCTAAAGGAGTCTTCCATACTGTGCCTAAAAGCTTTCATGGCACAACTATAAAAGAAGCCAAGCTTGCTGCAAATGATAAATTGATCGCTTTAACCTTTGATGATGGGCCTTGGCCGGGATATACTGCCCAGATATTAGACATATTGAAAAAAAATAATATCAAAGCAACGTTTTTTGTTGTCGGACAAGTACTACAGAACTATCCCGATTTAGGCAAGCGAATAGTAACCGAAGGTCATATTATCGGCAATCATACTTGGAATCATTGGTACCATTTTTTCAACAAACAAGCCGCAGCAGTAGAAATTGACCGTACTTCAGACTTAATTTATAAAACCACAGGTACTAAAACTACTCTATTTCGTCCCCCTGGTGGAATGCTACATAATGGTTTGGCCGCTTATGCAAAAAGTAAAGATTATACCGTGGTAATGTGGTCGGCTGATTCAATTGATTATGCTCTTCCTTCACCTCCCACTTTGGTAAATAGAGTTGTTAGACAAGCTACCCCCGGTGGCATTGTACTGTTGCATGATGGTGGTGGTCCTCGTAAAAACACTGTTGCGGCTCTACCATCGATGATAAGCAAGTTGAGAAATAAAGGTTATCGTTTTGTGACAATTACAGAATTACTGGAGCATCAAGAAAAACAGAAAAAGACTCTTACAGCACAAAATACGAAATAGTTATTAGTTATTAGTGTTTAGTGTTTAGTGTTTAGTGTTTAGTTTTTAACAGCGATTAATTAAATAATCCCTATTAATTGATTTTTTCACAAATTCAGCAACAAACTGGCAATAAAGCCACTGCTACAAGATATGCATACTTTAAAACAATTTATGGCTAATAAATAAAAGGGTACGGCAATATTCGCCGTACCCTTATTAATTTAATGTCAGATCGATGCAACTAAATTATGATGTATGGCAATAGCCTCTCCAAGATATCGAAGAGGGGAAGGAATGAAGTTCTAAGAGTTATTAATTATCAGTTATTAATTATCAGTTATTAATTATCAGTTATTAATTAACAACCAACAACCAACAACTAACAACTAACAACCAACAACCAACAACTAACAACTAACAACCAACAACCAACAACTAACAACTAGCTACAAAACCTTACTCAATTCCTTTTGTTTAGTATTAGCTTGGAGAGAAGCAGCTTCAGAAGGAGGTACTACTTGCCAGAATTTTGGTAGGAATTCTTGCCAGTTATCCAAAATCATTTTCGCTTTAACCGATTCTGTACGTTCAAAATGAGCGGTTATCAAATCCTTGAGTTGCTTTTCTCCTGCGTCTGTAACTACTCTTTGAATATTTACGATTTCTGGATTTACTAGTTGGGGGAAGCTACCATCTTCATCTAGAAAATATCCCAATCCACCAGTCATTCCAGCACCAACATTACGCCCAACTGCACCCAAGACTACGATTACACCACCAGTCATGTATTCGCAACAATGATCCCCGGCTCCTTCAATTACAGCCGTACCCTTAGAGTTACGCACCGCAAAACGTTCGCCAGCTTTACCTCTAGCAAATAACATTCCACCGGTTGCACCGTAAAGGCAGGTATTGCCAATTATCACATTTTGAGATGGATCGTAAGTTGCGATGCTTGGTGGTTTAATTGTAATTTCTCCACCGTTCATTCCCTTACCTACGTAATCATTAGCTTCTCCCAACAATGTTAAAGTCATTCCAGGAAGATTGAAAGCACCAAAACTTTGTCCGACGCTGCCAGTAAAGGTAAGGTTGATTTGACCTTTGAAACCGTTATCCCCATATTTAGACGCGATAGCTCCAGCAATGCGTGCCCCTATGGTTCGATCTGTATTAACCGCAGTTACTGTTTTATTTATTTGGGAATGTCTGTCAATGGCGTTTTGAATTTCAACATCCGCTAATAAATCATCATCGAGAACAGTACCGTTGCTGTGAACTACTTCGTGTTGCAACCAGCTACGATTTTCTCTGGTATCGGGTAACTTCAACAGGCAATCAAGATTTAATGCTTTTGTCTTGGTTAATTGGGCATCTTCGCGCATTTTCATTAAGTCAGCACGTCCAATTACTTCCGAAAGACTTGCATAACCAAACTTTGCTAACAGACTGCGTACTTCTTCAGCAATAAAGTAGAAGAAATTAACTACTTTTTCTGGGGTTCCGGGGAAGCGTTTTCGTAATTCTTCCCTCTGGGAAGCAACACCTACAGGGCAGCTATTTAAATGACATACCCGCGCCATAATACAACCTTCGGCAATCATAGCAATGGAACCAAAACCAAATTCTTCGGCTCCCATCATTGCTGCCATTAAAATATCCCAACCAGTCTTTAAACCGCCGTCTACGCGCAAAATCACTCGATCGCGCAGGCTATTTTCCATTAGAACTCGATGTACTTCACTTAAACCCAGCTCCCAAGGAGAACCGGCGTGCTTAATAGAACTTAGGGGAGATGCTCCCGTTCCACCATCATGACCGGAAATCTGGATAATATCGGCATTGGCTTTAGCTACACCAGCAGCAATAGTTCCGATACCGATTTCCGATACCAGTTTCACCGAAACTTGAGCTTTAGGATTAATTTGATGTAAATCAAAAATTAACTGTGCCAAGTCTTCAATCGAATAAATATCGTGATGCGGTGGTGGAGAAATTAAAGTCACTCCAGGTTTGGAACGTCTTAAGCTAGCAATATATTCGCTAACTTTTTTACCCGGTAACTGTCCCCCTTCTCCGGGTTTTGCACCTTGAGCCATCTTAATTTCAATTTGCTTGCCGCTCATCAGGTACTGTGGAGTTACACCAAAGCGTCCCGATGCAACTTGCTTGATGGCACTCGAAGCAGTATCGCCGTTACGCAAACCATTTAAATGAGGTAAAGTTGCTGAATGTCCCGTTTCATTAACATTACTTAAAGTTTTAAAACGTATGGGGTCTTCACCACCTTCACCTGAATTAGACTTTCCGCCAAGACGATTCATGGCGATCGCCAGGGTTTCATGTGCTTCTCGTGACAATGCTCCTAGTGACATTCCACCAGTACAGAAGCGCTTGACGATTTCGCTTACCGGCTCTACTTCTTCAATAGAAATAGGCTTTCTGTCGCTTTGAAACTCAATTAAATCCCGTAATGCGGTTATCGGTCTCCCTTGCAAATGCTTTTGATAAACTTCGTAATGGTCGTAATTTTTACTATCAACAGCTTGGTGGAGTGCTTTCGCCATTTGCGGGCTGTTCATATGGTATTCGCCACCGCGACGATACTGAACAAAACCCAAGTTTTCTAACTTTTTGGCGTTTAATTCAGGGAAGGCTTTGCAGTGTATCGATAAAACTTCCTGGGCTAATTCTATGAGGCTAATTCCGCCAATCCGGGAAGTAGTACCTTCAAATCCTAAATCTAACAAATCTCTACCAATACCAATAGCTTCAAAAATTTGCGCTCCTTGGTAACTAGTCAGCAGCGAAATTCCCATTTTAGAAAGGATTTTCAGTAAACCGTTTTCTACAGCCTTGGCATAATTAGCTAGGGATTTCTCCAAACTTACAGCTGCAATTTTACCCCGCTCCATAAACTGCTGAGTTTTGGGATCTGACCACCAGCTACGTAAAGTATCCAAAGCCATATAGGGACAAACCGCAGCCGCACCGAATCCAATCAAGCAAGCGAAATGATGGGTACTCCAACATTGAGCGGTATTAACCACCAAAGAAGCATTCATTCGCAATCCTTCATGAATTAAATGGTGATGTACTGCACCTACCGCCAATAAAGGAGGAATGTAAGTATTTTCTGCATCTATTGCCCCATACTCTTGCCACTCTTGGGAATTCCGATCAACTTTATCGCTCAATACCAAAATCTTCGCACCATTACGCACAGCTTCCACCGCTTGCTTTTGCAAAGACTCCACAGCAGCTTTTAAACCTTCCCGTCCGCTGCTAATCGGAAATACCGTTGATAATTCAACCGTATCAAAATCCGACTTTTGTATTTCTTGTAATTGAGCCTCAGTTAATACCGGCGATTCCAACTTGAAACGGCGAGCATATTCGGGTTTGGGGTCAAGTAAATTACCTCTTGCACCTAATTCTACCTTCAACGACATCACCAATTTTTCTCGTAAGGGGTCGATTGGTGGATTTGTTACTTGGGCAAACCGCTGTTTGAAATAGTCATACAGTAAATGTGGTTTTCCAGAAAGTACCGCTAGAGGGATATCATCGCCCATACAAAAAGTGGGTTCTTTAGCATCAATTGCCATTGGTTGAATTATCATTTCCACATCTTCTGTGGTGTAACCAAAAGCCATTTGATTTCGCAACAAAGCTTTTCGATCTATTGAGTTAGCTGGTAGTTGTTGGTTGTTAGTTGTTAGTTGATGGTTGTTAGTAGCTGAATGTCCATTTCCATTCGCACCGTTACCATTCGCACCATTTCCATTCCTAACAGTTAACTGCTCACTGTTCAATGATTTCCGATGCTGTTGTAACCATTCCCCATAAGGATTAGCTTTAGCAACTCGCTGTTTAATTTGCCAATTTTTGAGAATTTCGTGGTTTTGCAAATCCACGGCAATCATTTCTCCAGGACCAAGGCGACCTTTTTCAATAATATCTTCTTCACTGAAATCAACCACACCAGCTTCAGAAGCAACCACAATGTAGTCATCCGATGTTATGTAGTAACGGGCAGGTCTCAATCCATTACGGTCTAAAGTTGCACCAACCGTCTTACCGTCGCTAAATACTAAAAGTGCCGGGCCATCCCAAGCTTCCTGTAATCCGCTGTAGTATTCGTAAAAGTCAACAATCTCAGGATAATTACTTAAAGCTGGTTGATGACGATAAGCTTCCGGAACCATTATCATCAATGCTTCCAAAGGACTGCGTCCGGAATGCACCTGCAACTCAAATACGTTATCTAAAGTTGCAGAATCGCTGTTACCTATACGCACAAAAGGCTTTAATTCTTCCAAGCGCTGCTTCCAAACTGGATGATTTAAACTCCCTTGTCTGGCTTTCATCCAGTTGATATTACCTAGTAACGTATTAATTTCTCCATTGTGACCTAACAGCCGCATCGGTTGAGCTAAAGGCCATTTAGGCATTGTATTCGTACTAAAACGGCGATGGTAAACAACAAAACTGCTCTTATAAGCAGGATTTGTTAAATCTAAATAGAAATCTCCCAATACAGCCGAACGCACCATTCCCTTGTAAACAATTGTCCTGCTTGATAGGGAACAGACATAAAATTCCTCCATCCAGTCGCTGTGTTGAGAACGAATCGCTTTGACAATTCGACGACGGGTAATATAAAGCTTTCTCTCTAACTCATCTCCACTCAAATCTTCTGACTGGAGAAAAATCTGTTCGATTTGCGGTTTATTTTCCTTAGCTTGCACTCCCAAAACGCTGTCATCTACAGGAACCACGCGCCATCCCAACACCTTCAAATTCTCAGAAAGCGCAATCTGTTCCACAATACCCCGTGCAGCATGAGCGGCTTGTTCGTCACGAGGTAAAAACAACATCCCTACAGCGATATTCTTTTCCGTTGCAGTTTCCAAACCCCTATACTTCCAATCTTGTTGCAACAATTGCCAAGGGATGGCGCTTAATATTCCCGCACCATCACCAGAATCTCGATCTGCGCTACAACCACCCCTGTGTTCCAAACAGGTTAACGCAACCAATCCTTTTGCCAAGATTTCATGACTTTCTTGCTGTTTGCGATGAGCAATGAAACCCACCCCGCAAGCGTCTCTCTCTTCGACTAACCACTTTTGCCCTAAAAAAGTATCTGAAAATGCTATGTCGTTATCTTGATTCATCTGCTTGTTATTCATAGAATGTCCCCCGATAGCACTAATTTTTTGGATAAAAACTATTCGCCAAATTTCTCGCCCCCGAAAACTAAGTTACCAAAATGCCGGGAGAAAGATTTTAACTCCTGGGTTGATTTTTTGTACACCCGTGCTAAACTTATCCCGTTATTTTTTTATGTGTTTATGCTGAATTGAGCGAGTTAATCCTTGTATCGCCCTGCGAGTTGCGCCACTTACTACAACGGAGGAAACCTCCGCAAGTAGTGGCTTACCAGTTTCTGACTTTATATCTTGAAGTTACATATTTTCTCAGTCAGCTTGTCTAAAATGGAAGCTTTGCTTACAGATATGGTTACATATCTCCGACCTGAAACAAAACTTCTATTTAATCATTCACTATTTCAAATACCAAAATTTCGCTAATTAGGTATCTTTTAGCAGCCTATTACACTAATTGTCCATTTGCAATTCCAGATTACCGAGTTTGTGTAAATTTTGTCGTATTAAACCCGAATTAAGGGGGCAAATACCACTTACGAATCCGATTAATGCCTGCTACACCCCGCATAAGTAGCGTTGTATAAAAAACGATAGAACATTTACATTTATATTTTGAAAGCAAGAAATACTAGAAATGTAGGGGCGAAATAAACCTATTTATTGATTATTATCTTGCTTTCTTTCTATTGGTATTTATACCCTATCACGTCACCGTTTTTGCAGCATGGCGATAATTATTCCGATGTCAGATTCAGCTATTTTTGAGTCATCACTTAAATAACATTATGGTCAAAAAGCTTACTTTGGGTCAAAATAAAAACCGCATTGCGATAGATAATAAAAATGGTGTTTTTGTCAATATAATGGCATTGCCAATCCTGGCAATAATATTCAATTTGACTGCAACTTCTATTACTAGAGCTAAACCGACTTCTTATGAAGTTCCGCAAAATACACCGTCGAATCAACCATTACTTATATCGACTTCAAAAAAATCGTTATTTCAAGGCAATCAAATATCTATCAATGGTCGTACCTTGCCAGGGACTTGGGTACAGCAAAAAGGTAAAAGTCAAAAGGCTCCAGTTATGACTTATATAAGTGATGGTGCCCTTCGACAACTAATAGGTGTAGATTTGTTGAGTAGCAATAATCCACAATTGCAACCAATACAGTGGTTTTCTTCCCAATCTAAACCACAAGTGCTAACTGGTTTTTTAGAGCAGGGATATCGTTATTTAGATATTACAAAATTTGCTCGAAAAGCAAGATGGAAAGTACAAGCAAAAGGCAATACTTTAGTAATTTTTACACCAAAAGCAAAAGTAAAAACCATCAAACAAGATAAATCCTCATTTGAGCAGCAGCGGTTAGTTATAGATTTAAATCGTCCAACACCTTGGAATTTGACTGCGGGTTCCTTGATTAAAAAGCCAAAACCTAAGCCCAAGCCAAAAGTACCTCAACTTCCATTTCTACCTCGAAGTGTTGTTATTAACACCGATATTCCCGCGCCCAAACCAAAACCAGAACTGCCAGCAAGAGAATGGATAATCACCATTGATGGAGTAGCAGATTCTAATTTAGTTAGGCGTTACACTCCTTCACCATTAATACCAAAACCAATACAGTTAGATAACCCCTTCAACAAAAAACCTTTACCAATATCAGAAAAATCGACTCCCGAACCGCTAATCAAAAAAGTTGAAGTCGTTAACAATCAAACAGTTATTCGATTAGTAGTTCCTTTCGGTTTGACTCCCCGTGTCAGCACCTTAGCCAAACCCCATCGTTTAATTGTGGATATTCGTCCAGATGCTTTAGTAGGACGTTCAATTGATTGGGCACCAGGCTTGCGTTGGAGACAGCAACTCGTCTCCTTGGGCAACGACCGCTTTCCAGTAATATGGTTAGAAGTTAATCCCCGTACTTCCAAGGTCAAAATAAGACCTGTTGCTACCAACCAAGACAAACAAGAAGGTACTGCACCTCTAATTAAAACAGCGCGAAAATACCTAGCAGCAGCCGCTATCAATGGTGGTTTCTTCAACCGAAAAAATCGTTTGCCTCTGGGTGCAATTCGTCGCGATCGTCAATGGTTTTCTGGTCCAATTCTCAATAGAGGCGCAATTGCTTGGAACGATGCCGGTCAATTTTACATGAACCGCCTTTCTTTACAAGAAAATTTAATTTTTTCCAACAATCAAAAATTACCAATTACTCACTTAAACAGTGGATACGTAAAGCAAGGAATAGCTAGATACACGCATCTATGGGGACAAAACTATACACCTCTTACTGACAACGAAATTATTGTAGCAGTTGAAAACAATAAAGTTATTCAACAATATGCAGGGGCTAAAGCTCGAGTTGGCTTTGCTCCCATTCCTAAAAATGGCTATCTACTGGCTCTACGGGCTGGTGCTGTAAATAACGCTGCTAAATTCCAAATTGGAACTCCTTTACGCCTTGTCAGTTCCGCTGTTTCCTCAGAATTTAATCGCTATCCCCATGTATTGGGAGCCGGACCCCTATTATTAAAAGACAATCAAATTGTTCTTGATGCTCAAGCCGAAAATTTCAGTAAAGCCTTTGCAGAGCAAAAAGCCATCCGTAGCGCCATTTGCACTACTAACAGCGGAAAACTTATAGTTGCTGCCGTACACGATAGGGCTGGTGGAAAGGGACCAAGCTTAACAGAACATGCTCAATTAATGCAGCAGCTAGGGTGCGTCAACGCTCTTAACTTAGACGGTGGTAGTTCCACAAGTCTCTATTTAGGAGGACAACTACTTGACCGTTCCCAGAATACTGCTGCGAGCGTTCATAACGGCATTGGTATTTTCTTACCGCGTCCGTAAAGAAAGTAGCAAGTAGCGAGTAACGAGTAGGAATGGAAGATTAAGCAGCACAGATAAAAACAAGAAAGTAATTCACTTGCTACTTGCTACTCAATCCTTTCAATCCTTAACTCCTAACTCCCAATGCCCAATCACCTATGCCCCATGCCCATTCTGGATACTTAGTCAAAATTAGTAATTTAATTGACTATTAAACTTAAGTATGTTGTAAGGATAAATTACTAATAAGTGAAGAGTTTTTAAAGCTTGTAAAAAGCTAGCTTTATGATTGATGAAGAATTGGTGTAAACATACGATTATTGCTACCTGTTGATTACACCGCAACAGATAGCTTTGGTATGTTTGGCTAAAGTGGACTTAATTGCAGACAATTACGGTTGCAATATCACACTACTTTTTTCCAACAATAGTAGAGTACTAGCGGTTTTTTATGTCTTCAAACGAGGGAACTATGGCTCAATTCCAAGAAACAACAGAAGCTAACGCATTTACCCTACCCCCAGCAGTGACTCCTGAAGGCGTTGCTGCAACAGAATTACGCCCTTGGGGTTCTTTTACGATTTTGGAAGAAGCACGTGGCTATAAAATCAAGCGCATTGAAGTTAAACCAGGTCATCGCTTAAGCTTACAAATGCACCATCACCGTAGCGAACACTGGATTGTAGTTTCTGGAACTGCTAAAGTGACTTGCGGCGAAGAAGAAATTGTATTAAGCAATAATCAGTCTACCTACGTACCACAATGCACCGCCCATCGTCTAGAAAACCCTGGAGTAATTCCTTTGGTATTGATTGAAGTCCAAAATGGGGAATACTTAGGAGAAGACGATATTGTCCGTTATCAAGATGATTATGCGCGTGCTGAAAAATAAAATTAGGGATATTTTACTTTTGGTCATAACTTGCATTTAAAAATATATTGTGTTTTGGACAGGCGCACGGAAACTACGACCTTTTAGGTTTATGCTTTCCGTGTGTTATTTTTTAGAAATTTATAGAAAAGGTAAATTTCCATAAAAAGGGGTGATATTAAAAAAGCTACCTACCCTCTGTTCGCTTACAACTTCTAACTGCTAATCTAGAATTTAAAATCTCAAGTTTTAGATAAAAATCTCAAATGATTCAACTTTCTCAAGCAGCAGCAGATGAGATCGAACGTTTAAAATCGAAGCAGAAAAAACCCAACATTTTATTTAGACTAACCGTCAAGCCTGGTGGTTGTTCTGGTTGGTTTTACGATATGTCTTTTAACGACGAACAAACATTAACACAAGGCGATCGCATTTTTACTTCTAGGGATATCGAAATCGTTTTAGATGCCCAAACCCTAGAGCAGGTTCAAGGGTCAACTATAGAATACTCCGAAGACCTGATGGGTGGAGGTTTTCGCTTTTATAACCCCCAAGCAAGTGAGGTTTGCGGCTGCGGGAACTCGTTTTCCATTGACTAGATTCAGTTACTGGTTTCCGTTTAACATCTGTAAATTTATAACTCCTAACTCCTTAAACCCAATTTCCCTAATATTAAAAATTAATAAAATTTTTATCAAAATTTGACATAATCTTTTTAAAAAAGAGATATAATCAGGATTTGTTAAAACTTAGACAATCAGCAGCTTCACGTGCTGTAACTCATGCCAACAATACAGCAATTAATTCGTAACGAGCGCTCTAAAGCGCGTCAGAAAACCAAGTCCCCGGCTCTGAAACAATGCCCTCAAAGGCGGGGCGTTTGTACCAGGGTTTATACAACAACACCTAAAAAACCTAATTCGGCTCTGAGAAAAGTAGCAAGGGTAAGATTAACTTCTGGATTTGAGGTTACGGCTTACATTCCAGGAATTGGTCACAATTTGCAAGAACACTCAGTTGTGATGATTCGTGGCGGTAGGGTTAAGGACTTACCGGGGGTGAGATATCACATTATTCGTGGAACTTTAGATACTGCCGGAGTCAAAGACCGCAAGCAAGGTCGTTCCAAGTACGGAACAAAACGTCCGAAGGAATCGTAATTGTGGCTGTGGTTTGTCGCGTTGTTTTTTAGATTCAATTGCGAGAGTGATTGTATATAATTCAAATTCTAAAAGTCTACAGCTACCCAAAACGCTTGAATGTGTTTAAAAACTATCCTTATGGGTCGGCTGTAGTTGTTTTCTCGGGCTATCCTTGAAGGTCGGTTGACTCAAGGGAGAACAATCCCGGTAAACGAAGAAAATAGCTACAGCTCATCTGTGATTGGAAACAGCGCGACAGTTCGGTATGTAAAATACTAGAATCATAAGACGTTTTGGATTTCCATTTAAATATCAACGTAAAAATCATGACGCTTGATATCTATAGTTGGAGCGGTTTTTCAACTATTCGGAGCGTTATCTGTATACTGATAAAGTTGAGAAAGTCCACAGCAACTAAAGTTTTTTGAGCGGTTAGTTCGGGTTTTTGGATTCCTATGGTGAATTTTGCTCGCTTAAAATAATTCGCGAGCAGTGTTTTTAACAAATTATGACCGCAATAACCCATCCGCTTTCCGAGTTGCAATGTAAGACGGAAGTTCGCGGGTCATAAAAATAGGGATTCATACTATATAATGCCCGGAAGTATCAATATCATTTCTCTGTAGTTGCTATATTGAATTAAAGGTTAAGTATGTCTCGTCGTGGTGTAATTCAAAGGCGCGCAGTTCCGCCTGATTCAGTTTACAACAGTCGGTTGATTAGTATGACAATCCGCCGCATAATGCGTCATGGCAAGAAATCTCTTGCTGCGCGGATAGTTTATGACGCAATGAAAATCATTGAAGAAAGAACTGGTGGCGATCCCACAGAAGTATTTGAAAGAGCAATACGCAATCTAACTCCATTGGTGGAAGTTAAAGCCCGAAGAGTCGGTGGTGCGACTTATCAAGTACCAATGGAAGTACGTTCGGAAAGAGGTACAACCTTAGCGCTACGTTGGTTGGTGCAGTATTCTCGCCAGCGCCCAGGTCGTACAATGGCTAGTAAGCTAGCAAACGAGTTGATGGATGCTTCCAACGAGACAGGTAGCGCAATTCGCAAGCGAGAAGAAACACACCGGATGGCAGAAGCAAATAAAGCCTTTGCACATTATCGTTATTAGGTTAAAGACGGATATATTGCTTTGTGGTTAAGGTGCCATATCATCTTTATTGCTATAAAGTCGGACAGTTTTAGGCTCGTAAGTATTATTCGATTTACATCCGTGTAATATACAAGATATCAAGAGGCAAAAGCCATAGGAGGCTGCTTTTGGCACGTACCAACCCGCTAGAAAAAGTTCGCAATATGGGTATTGCGGCGCATATTGATGCGGGAAAAACTACAACAACAGAAAGAATACTGTTTTACTCCGGCATCATTCACAAAATAGGTGAAGTTCACGAGGGAACGGCTGTTACCGATTGGATGGCACAAGAACGGGAGCGAGGTATTACTATCACCGCTGCTGCAATTAGTACCAGTTGGAAAGACCATCAAATTAACATTATCGATACTCCCGGCCATGTGGACTTCACTATTGAAGTTGAACGTTCTATGCGGGTATTGGATGGTGTAATTACGGTTTTATGCTCTGTGGGCGGCGTGCAGCCTCAGACGGAGACGGTTTGGCGACAAGCAGACCGTTATAAAGTGCCGAGAATCATCTTTGTTAACAAGATGGATCGCACAGGCGCGAACTTTTATAAGGTTTACGAACAAGTACGCGATCGTCTGCGAGCTAATGCTATTCCCATTCAATTGCCCATCGGTAGCGAAAGCGAGTTTAGCGGCATTATTGACTTGGTGAAAATGCGTGCTTTTATTTACAACAACGACCAAGGCACGGATATTCAAGAGCAGGATATTCCGGACGAAATGCAGGAATTGGCTCTTGAATATCGTACCAAACTGATTGAAGCAGTAGCGGAAACCTCGGATGAGTTGATGACTAAGTACTTCGAGGGCGAAGAGCTTACCGAAGAAGAGGTAACATTTGCTTTACGTAAAGGTACAATAGCCGGAACTATGGTGCCGATGCTTTGCGGCTCGGCATTCAAAAATAAAGGCGTACAGCTATTGCTCGATGCGGTGGTTGATTATTTGCCATCTCCATTGGAAGTACCTGCAATTCAAGGAACTTTACCAAGTGGTGAAACCGTTGAAAGACAGAGTGACGATGAAGCTCCTTTAGCGGCTTTAGCTTTTAAGGTAATGGCCGATCCCTACGGTCGTTTGACATTCGTTCGGGTTTATTCTGGCGTGCTGAAGAAAGGCAGTTACGTCTATAACTCTACCAAAGGGAAAAAAGAACGAATTTCCCGACTGGTAGTGATGAAAGCAGATGACCGACAAGATGTCGAACAATTAGCTGCGGGAGACTTAGGAGCCACTGTAGGTCTGAAAGACACCTTAACAGGTGATACGCTTTGCGAACAGGATTCTCCCATAATTCTGGAATCGCTTTATATTCCAGAACCAGTAATATCCGTTGCGGTTGAACCCAAGACTAAAGTGGATATGGAGAAGTTAGGTAGAGCATTGCAGTCACTTTCGGAAGAAGATCCAACCTTCCGAGTTAGCGTTAACCCTGAAACCAATCAAACAGTGATTGCAGGAATGGGCGAACTACACTTAGAAATTCTGGTAGATAGAATGCTACGAGAATTTAAGGTAGAAGCTAATGTTGGTGCCCCGCAGGTTGCTTATCGCGAGACAATCCGCAAGCAAGTTAACGGAATTGAAGGTAAATTCATCCGTCAGAGCGGTGGTAAAGGTCAATACGGTCACGTAGTTGTAAATTTAGAACCCGCAGACGAGGGAAGTGGTTTTGAATTTGTTTCCAAGATTGTCGGCGGTACGATACCAAAAGAGTATATTGCACCGGTCGAGCAGGGAATGAAAGAAACCTGTGAATCCGGTATTATAGCTGGGTATCCACTAATTGATGTTAAAGCAACATTAGTCGATGGGTCTTATCATGATGTAGACTCTTCGGAAATGGCTTTCAAAATTGCCGGTTCAATGGCGATGAAAGAAGCGGTGATGAAAGCTTCACCAGTGCTGTTAGAGCCATTGATGAAAGTTGAGGTAGAAGTTCCCGAAGAATTTCTTGGGGACGTTATGGGCGACCTCAACTCTCGTCGCGGTCAAATTGAAGGCATGGGGTCCGAACAAGGTTTAGCCAAAGTAACTTCAAAAGTTCCATTGGCAGAAATGTTTGGTTACGCAACTGACATTCGGTCAAAAACCCAAGGTCGGGGTATTTTCTCGATGCAGTTTAGTAACTACGAAGAAGTGCCTCGCAACGTGGCTGAGGCAATTATCGCTAAAAACAAGGGAACGCATAGTTAAAAAAGGAAACGAGGATAAATGGCACGCGAAAAATTTGAAAGAAATAAACCACACGTTAATATCGGTACTATTGGCCACGTTGACCACGGTAAAACCACGTTGACAGCAGCCATCACCATGACTTTATCTGCCTTGGGTAACGCTGCGGCGAAGGATTACGCTGATATCGACAACGCACCTGAAGAAAAGGCACGGGGTATTACCATCAACACTGCCCACGTTGAATACGAAACAGGCGATCGCCATTACGCTCACGTGGACTGTCCCGGACATGCTGACTATGTGAAAAATATGATCACTGGTGCAGCCCAAATGGACGGCGCTATTCTTGTGGTATCTGCTGCTGACGGCCCAATGCCCCAAACCCGCGAACACATTCTGTTAGCGAAGCAGGTTGGTGTACCCAGCCTGGTTGTCTTCTTGAACAAGCAAGACATGGTAGATGATGATGAATTGTTGGAGTTGGTGGAATTGGAAGTCCGCGAACTTCTTAGCGACTACGACTTTCCTGGCGACGATATTCCCGTAGTTGCTGGTTCTGGTTTGCAAGCCTTGGAAAAAATGCTTGCCAATCCCAAAACTCAGAAAGGTGAAGACGAGTGGGTAGACAAAATCTACGATTTGATGGAACAGGTAGATGCTTTCATTCCTACTCCCGAACGTGCCGTAGATAAGCCTTTCTTGATGGCAGTGGAAGATGTATTCTCCATTACAGGTCGCGGTACTGTGGCTACTGGTAGAATCGAACGCGGAGTAGTTAAAGTTGGCGACCAAGTTGAATTGGTTGGTCTCAGAGATACTCGTCCCACTACCGTAACTGGTATCGAGATGTTCAAGAAGAGTCTCGATCAAGGTATGGCTGGAGACAATGCTGGAATCCTATTGCGTGGTATGCAGAAAGATGATATCGAGCGTGGCATAGTAATTGCAAAGCCCGGTAGCATTACCCCTCACACCGAATTTGAAGGTGAAGTATACGTTTTAACAGATAAAGAAGGCGGTCGTAAGACTCCATTTTTCTCGGGTTACCGCCCTCAGTTCTACGTGCGTACTACCGATGTGACTGGTACAATTAAGTCCTTCACTGCTGATGACGGTAGTGCTGCGGAAATGGTAATGCCTGGAGACCGCATCAAAATGAATGTAGAACTCATCAACGCAATTGCGATTGAGCAGGGAATGCGCTTTGCAATTCGTGAAGGTGGTCGTACCATTGGTGCTGGTGTAGTTTCTAAAATCATCAAGTAACGGGACGCACCGGCTTTAACTAGAATACGAGCAGAGATGGTATTACACCTCTCTGCTTTTTAACTGTTGGAAATACAAACAGTTCTTTATCCTGTCAGATTATCAAAGTGCTAAAAAAAATGCGTTTTTGATTTTGACCGATTAAGCAGAATTTCAATCCTCCCTCATACAAACAATCAGAACCAGGAAAACTGAACAAATGGCTACTTTACAGCAGCAGAAAATTAGAATTCGCTTAAAAGCTTTTGACCGTCGCTTACTCGATACATCTTGCGAGAAAATAGTTGATACTGCTAACCGCACTAACGCAACAGCAATTGGTCCGATACCTTTACCTACTAAGCGTCGTATTTACTGCGTACTCCGTTCTCCTCACGTAGACAAAGATTCACGAGAACACTTTGAAACCCGTACCCATCGACGCATTATCGATATTTATCAGCCTTCTTCTAAAACCATTGATGCTTTGATGAAGCTTGATTTACCTTCTGGTGTAGATATTGAAGTCAAGCTGTAATTATTAATTCAAGATTGATTGTCTTTTTTGATAAATGTTCATCGAAAAACAACAATAGTTACTTACTACCCTTGGAAATTTTTCTAAGGGCTTTTTAGTCGCTGCAAAACGACTTTGAGATAAAATATAAAAAAAATACGGGTTTTTCCACAAAGAAATACTTTTATGCGTAGTACAAGTAGTAGTACAAACTATATATCACGGTAAATATGACATCCTCCTCTAGAATTGCAGTTCGCGAGCTACCTTTGTTCCCTTTACCGGATGTGGTACTGTTCCCCACCAGACCTTTACCCCTACATATTTTTGAATTTCGCTATCGAATTATGATGAACACTATTTTAGATAGCGATCGCAGGTTCGGAGTATTAATGGTTGACCCAGCAAAGGGTACTGTAGCTAATGTTGGTTGCTGTGCCGAAGTTATCCATCATCAACGCTTAAAAGATGACCGGATGAAAATGCTAACTTTGGGACAGCAGAGGTTTCGCGT
Organism: Cyanobacteria bacterium J06633_8; assembly: GCA_039820645.1. GTDB lineage: Bacteria > Cyanobacteriota > Cyanobacteriia > Cyanobacteriales > Nostocaceae > Rivularia. Next base: position 115,227 of record JBCBPQ010000003.1, read on the forward strand.
ACTAGAATACGTTCGAGAGAAGCCTTATTTTGTTGGCTTGGTGGAGTGGATTGATGATGAAGAGCCGAGCAAAGATTTACGACACGAAGCTTCTGAGGTCGAACAGCTCTTACGTGATGTTGTAAGGTTAAGTGCTAAGTTGACCGAACAAAATATAGAACTGCCCCAAGATTTACCAGCTTTGCCTAAAGAATTATCCTATTGGGTAGCAAGCAACCTTTACCGTGTTGCTCCTGAACAACAGTCATTATTAGAAATGCAGGATACTGCCCTGCGTTTAGAACGAGAATCAGAAATTTTAACTTCAACTCGCAATCACTTAGCCGCTCGTACAGTTCTTAAAGATACATTAAACCAAAAGTCTTGAACGGTAATTAATTATTGGTGATTTTTTTCGCTACTAATTAGATAAACTTTATAGAACTTTGAAGTAATATTCTATGTTCTATAGAAGTTGCTTTTTTATGCAGCAGTTTTTAATATTCTTACCTATCAACAAAGCTAGCTTAATTTGATAATTTATCAAAGATATCATAACTCAATGGCTTCAATTATATTCCTAAATTGGCAGTTCTAATTTTTTAACTTTTTATGAAGTCATATATGTAATTAAAAATTCTCAGTATTTCAGAAAAAATCAATCACCGAATAAATTATTAAGGTTTAAAGCCCCTCTTCTGTCACTCTCCGAAAAATTTTGTTTTTGTTAGTTTGGCTTAGACTTAAAAATTTAGCGATTAAAAACAGGTGAAACTGTTTATAAAATTAAGCATAATTTACTTTCTAATTATCGAACCCTCGCAACTAAAACGCCCAGACGTTGCTATGTCTATAGTTTAGTTTTGTAGGCTTCGGGAAGACTTCGCGCACCATAGAAGAGTGCCAGTTACGTAAGTCCTGTCCTAGTAACATGCTTGTATTGTAGAATATTCAGTAGGGTTCGGGATTACATGAGACACAGATCCAAATGAATATAAGCATTTTTTCGTAATTTTTAGCTTTTCGATTACTGTTGATTAACCGCTGGATTTATCCGTGAATTGCACCTCAGCATAGAACCCCTAAATGTATTTATGGAGAATCAATGATGTAGCTTGCGTCACTAAGTGAATTTTTAAGGTCAGAAGCCCCTGGATTTATCCGTGGATAACAATTCCTATTGTTTGTTGAAGCCCCTAAATTCTATTTATGGGGTATTAATTACGAATTACGAATTACGAATTACGAATTATACTCACCGGAGGCCATATTACGAATACTGAATTTCCTTTGATTCAAGATTGGAAATCCTTACGGTAAAACATTGTAGCTGCCGAAAATTTTCAGAATTTCCGTGTGATTAGATAATTCATTCAAAGCTGATTGCATTTTATCAGAAGAGACATCTGCTTCTAGATCCATAAAGAATAAATATTCTCCTAAAGAACGTTTTGTGGGACGTGATTCAATCTTGCTGAGATTAATATTTTTATTAGCAAAAACTTGTAAAGGTTTAACTAATACACCTGGGAGATTTGCAGGCACGCTAAATGCTAATGAAGTATAAGAAGGGGTATTAGCTAATGTGTTATGTCTAGGACTATCATTGTGCTTACTTATAACCCAAAAACGAGTGCAATTTTCCGGATAATCATTAATAGCATTTGCTAATACGGGTAAATTATATAGTTTTGCTGCTCTAAGGGATGAAATCGCTGCCGCAGTTTGCATATTTTCTAATTTTTGCAATGCTTCTGTTGTAGAGTTAGTGGGAATTAACCGTGCTTTAGGAAGATATTTCTCCAACCATTTTTGACATTGAGCTAATGCTTGTGGATGAGAATAAACAATTTCAATATTGTCTATATTTTTGGAACAAGAGATTAATGCATGAGTAATAGGTACAACTAAAGCTAGCTGAATTTGCAAATTATCTAGTTCCCAAAGTGTATCTAAAGTAACAGTAACTCCCCCTTGAATAGAGTTTTCTACAGGCACTACTGCTAAATCAGATTGACCTTTTGCTACAGAGTGAAGGGTTTGAAAAATACTTGGGTAAGGGCATAATGAAGCTTCCATTTTTGTAGTTTTCGTAAACCAACTAACATAATATAAGGCTGCTTGTTCTGCATAAGTGCCTGATGGTCCTAAATGTGCAATAGATATCATTTTAAAAACCATTACTTAGATAATTTTTAACTTATTATGACTTAAGATAGCAAACATAATACTTACTTTCTTACTAGAAATAGATATTATAAAGTACCAATAATTTTTATAATTAAGAAGAATATGGGTTTTGTCTAATTGTTCAAACCTATATTTATCAACCAAAAATACAATTATCGATAATATATTATCGTTTACCTATGGCTACTAAATTTCAAGCCTGCCAATCAGTAGAAATTCCTGTTCCATATCAGCCTATTGCAATTAAGCATTATTTACGACAACCCCAACGTTTGGTTAATGCTTTAGCGGATTCAAGCCGGATTGAACAGATAAGTCCGGAAATTTTTCGTTTAAAAATGCGTCCTTTAGCTTTCATGTCACTAAGTATTCAACCAATTGTAGACATGAGAGTATGGGCACTGGAGAGTGGAACAATTCATTTAGAGTCAGTAAAAACTGAAATTCGTGGCATTGATTATATTGATAAACGTTTTCAACTAGATTTAAAAGGTAACTTATCAAGTTATAAAAAAGATGGGAATACTCATCTTAAAGGCATAGCAAATCTAGAAGTACTTGTGGAATTACCCCCACCTTTTTCTTTCACCCCCAAACCAATACTAGAAACTACTGGTAACGGCTTGCTAAAAAGCGTATTGTTAACAATAAAGCAAAGATTGCTACGTCAACTGCTAGTTGATTATCAACGCTGGGTTCAATCGCAAACTAAAGATAATAGCTTTGATTCGGATAACAATAATTTTAAAGTTTTTAGACCCGAATAACGTTTTAAGGCAATTATAAAATAATCATTTTACTTTCGCTCTATCTGACAGGGACGGAACGATTTACGATGTAAAGGCGTGATGCCATTATTTTGTATTGCTAATATATGTTTCTTACTACCATAACCTTTGTTTTTTTCTAAGTCGTAGGTTGAGTATTTATTAGCAAGACGAACGATAAGATCGTCGCGCCAAACTTTAGCAACAATACTAGCAGCAGCGATTGTTAGCGAAAGCGAATCTCCTTTAACTATTGTTTGTTGTGGAATTGAAAAATTTTTTATTGCCTGCGAACCATCAATTAAACAAATTGCAGGCTGTACCTTTAATTTCAGAACAGCCCGCTTCATTGCTATTAGTGAGGCTTGCAAAATATTAAAAGAGTCTATTTCAGCCGTAGTCGCAAAACCGATTTTCCAGTCAATTGCAATATCAAAAATTTGCTTGGCTAACTGAGTTCTTCGAGAAGCGGACAGCTTTTTACTGTCTTTTATGTTGGTTGTGAGGAGTTTGGACAAACTATTAATATCTGGTAGAATCACCGCTGCTGCTACCACAGGACCAAACAAAGCGCCTCTCCCCACTTCATCTACACCTGCAATTAAGCCTTCTGTATTGGCATAGGTAGAAAATTCTAGCCAATTTTGATTAATGGGGAGTTTTGGCACGTCGGTTGCAGCTATAGCTTGCCCAATTTCTACCATAAAACAGTCAATTTAATTCTAACTAGATGGTGTTTCCACAGAAGAACGACGGCGACGGCGACGTCTGTCTGCTGTAACAGTTACTGTTTCAGTTTGATCTATATTTTGTATAGATTCTTCTTGCTCTACTTCTTCTCTTTCCTCTTCAACTGAAACTTCATTTTCTACATCGTCTATATCTTTTATTTTCACCTTCTTCGGAGTCGGAGTCAGCGAGTAAGCTTCGGGTTCTGAAACGCTTACTTCATGTTCCCCCGGTGGAACCACATTAATTATTACGGATTTCTCGTTTTTGAAATCCCTCTCCAATTTCTTTAAAGGTGTAACGCCCATTAAAGCATAAACATCTTGTTCTTCGTCTGTCATTTCCACAGAAACAATTTCTGGTGGTTCAAGTACCCCTTTAACCGATTCTACTCTAGTTCTATTGCGTTCGGGTCTTTCGCTCCATCCTTTACTCAAAGCTGATAGAGAACTATCAGCAGTTCTTCTAAGTTCTGGCTCTGCTTCTGAATCAATTTCCAAGTCATCATTGACTATTGTCAACGGACTCCCATTAATTCTCGGTTCATCTTTGGCATTCCCTGTAGTAATGCGGCGGCGACGACGACGTTTATTAGTATCACCTAATTCTTGATAGCTGGGATGATTTATGAGATTTAAGTTTGCAAATTCTGCTTCTCCTTCATCTGTTTCTGTAAACCCATCAACGACTTCCGGCTGCGAGCTTAAGCGAGGAGCAGCAAAACGCGGTTCTCTTTGGGGCAAAGGTACCACACGCTCGGCTATTTCGGCTGGTGGCGGTACTACTCGCGATTCGTTTTCCCCAGGTAAATGTACAATATGTCCTAAGCCCGCGCATGTTGGACAAGTTTCTCCGAACAGTTCGTAAATATTTTGTCCTTGGCGCTTACGGGTAAGCTCTACCAAACCCAATTCCGTTAATTGAGCAATTTGAGGACGAGCCTTATCAGCTTTTAAGGCTTTATTAAAGTGTTCGAGTACCTGTAATTGGTCTCGGCGCGATTCCATGTCAATGAAATCAACTACAATTACTCCAGCAATATTACGCAGGCGTAACTGACGTGCTATTTCTGTCGCGGCTTCACAATTTGTCCACAATACCGTTTCTCTAGCAGTAGCTGAACGAGTAAAGGAACCTGAGTTGACATCTATTACCGTTAATGCTTCTGTTGGCTGAATAATAATGTAACCGCCCGAAGGCAAATCTACTCTTGGTTTCAGAGCTTCCTTAACTGCGGCATTGATTCGGAAATATTCTAAAATCGCCGTGCGATCGCGATGGTGGTCAATTAATAAACCTTGAGGTACCTGTCCGCCGCTCCAATTTTGTAAATACTGCTTGACTCGCTTTAAACCGGTACTGGAATCAACAACAATTCGATTAACATCGGCACCGTACATATCTCGTAAAACGCGCTGGATAAAGTCATCGTCACGGTTAAGTAAAGCTGGTGCGCGGCTAGTTTGAGCTTGTTCGCCGATTGACTCCCACTGCTTTTGTAGAAATTCTAAATCTTCGATAATAGCTTCTTCAGGTTTACCTTCGGCTTCAGTACGGATTAATAAACCCATTCCAGCAGGTTTAATTAAAATTGCTAAAGCTCGCAAACGGTTGCGTTCGTTTTCATTCCTGATTCTGCGGGATAGATTTACGCCTCGTCCATAAGGCATTAGGACTACGTAGCGTCCCGGTAAGGTAATATTACCCGTGAGCCTTGGTCCTTTAGTACCCGTTGGCTCTTTCATAACTTGCACCAATACTTTTTGCTGTGGTGCTAATAATTCCGTGATTGCTGCCGATGCACGTCTTAACCTCAAAGGTCCGAGGTCAGTTACATGAATAAAACCATTGCGCTCTGGATCGCCAATGTTTACAAAAGCTGCATCTATCCCAGGCAAAACATTTTCTACTACTCCTAAGTAAATATCACCAATTTGGTGATGACCAGTAGCTACGACAAGTTCTTGTATCTGATCTTCAGAGAACACCGCAGCAATTTGATGCTGTTCGGCGATAATAATTTGTTTCGGCATTCAATTTCCTCAAAAATTGGCAGCTCAAATCCGTAGGGAAGGAGTTTTAATCAATGTACTCTGTCTCCCGCTTCTAAGGCGCTGCTGTAATAAAATTGCACAAAATTTCGCTCAAATAAACACGAGCTATTTAAATTGCGATTGCGTTTGCAAAAACCATAAACTTTAGAACGATTGCATTTTTCTATGAATAAAATAGCCCATTCCTAGTTATTTCGGATACCTTCCCCTTCTCAATTAATCTGTCGGGTAAAGGTGATGAATTATTTACGCTATGACAGTAGAGGCGCAGTTTATGCAGCCCCATTCTTCTAAAAATTAGGCAGTATTACCCAAAATATTCTCCCTAGTCTAAAACTACGTTGAGGAAATATGGTTTTACTGCTAAATGCGGGGACTTCACTCATGAAAGCCAAGGAAGGCTCCCGTAATTTCTCCTTTAAGCTAGTGAGATAGCACCCACTCATCCTATAAGGACATCACCCGTTTAGTAAATTAAACGCAGCACGCCAGTTCTCTTAAGGCGCGGCGCTGTCTACTACACGGGAGAATTGCGGAAAGGGACGCATACTTCCTCGTCCGTCCCGGAGTAGGTTTAAAAGTCTTGTACTGACTTTTAAAGTTTACCTATGAGTGGTAATTTTAAGTGACTCTTTGTTCTCGATCATCCGAGCGATTTGCTAGGATTTGCAAACAAAGGGACTATTTATAAATCATAAAATGTGGGAGAAGCAATTGGACAAAACTGTTACGAGTCGGGACTGATTCACATTCGTAGCCATAAATAATTCAGAGAGAGCCTTCTTTAATTTGCCTATGCTTACCTAGGATAATATCCCAGTTGAGTTGCACTCTAAAAATATTATTGCTGTATTCGTCCCATACATAAAGGATAGTGAATCAGCTCGTTCAGTTGCAGCGCCAGAAGATTTCTCTTCATATAATTCTAACGCAAGGTCGTAAAAAATCAATTCCTTCATTTATGCTAAATTAGAGGGCAATTTTACAACTACAATTGCCCTCTAATTATTCAGTTGCCAAAATTAGCTTGTTCCTATGTATATGCAGGAGTTCAAATTCTGCTGTTGTTACAGATTCAAGCATAAATGGAATTTGTTCTGGACGCAACACCGTACCATCATTGCGACAAGCTCCCACATAGCGCAATTGGACTGCATTACTTTGATTCACCTCGACCTTAGCTGGTTCGATCAACTCTAATTCAAACAAACGTTCGCGCAGATTTACATCTTTAATTTTACCTTTTTTGGTTTTGTGCTGTATCCAAATTTCGTCTTTAACTTTGATTGCATTAATAGCAGTTTGCCATTCAGATAAAATGATTTCTCGGTTACAGTTTACAGTAATCAGATACTCAGCGGCTTCGAGAACTTGAGATGCACTTTTCGCTTTCAAGTCTAGTTGAAATACATCATATACTGGTATGCCATTCGGAAGTGAAGAACTTAATTTACTTAGGAAAGTATCATTGTCAATATCGCAGGTTGTTAATTCAAAATCTACAATTTCCCAACTGCTAGTAGCACCTAATGGTAAAGCATTGGCTACTGATATTCTAGGTTGTGGATTGTACCCACCACTAAAAGATACTGGTAATCCTGCTCTTCTTACGGCTCGATCAAACACTCTCATCAAATCTAAATGACCCACCAGTGCCATGTCATCTTTTTTTCCGAACCGTACTCGCAATCGTAAAGCCTTTGTAGTATCGGGAACAAAATCTCCCTTGAATTCTGGAATAGGTGGTGGTTCGACCACTATATTATGACCAAAATCGGTACCGCAAACCCCGCAATGCGAACAACCTTCAAAAGAACAATCGGGAACAGTAGCTGCTTCCATTGCGCGTTGCAAATCTTCTTTGAGCCACTTTTTCTCAATACCCGTATCTATATGGTCCCAAGGTAATCTGTCATCAAGGCGATCATCAAAATTGCTGCCTTCCATGACATTCCACTCTCCGCATAAAACCTGGCGGTATTTCCAGTCTAATCCGGCTTCGGTGATCGCATTTTCCCAAGCTGCAAAAGCTTTATCTAAATTGTCGAACCACGAATCCATACCCGCACCTAACTCCCAAGCACGACGTATTACACTCGCCAGAGTTCTGTCTCCTCTACCGACGAAATCTTCCATTGCCGAAATCCGCACATCTGTAAAATTAACTTTAACTCCACGAATCTTGCGAAATTCACTGCGTAACAATTCTTGCTTGCGTTTAAATTCGGCAGTAGAGACTGAGTGCCACTGGAATGGTGTATGAGGTTTAGGGGTAAAGTTGGAAATTGTAATGTTAAAGTTCATGGGTTTTCTACCCGTTGCCCAGCATTCACGCTTTAGCCAACTTACGGTTTGAGCGATACCTAAGACATCAACATCGGTTTCACCAGGTAAACCAATCATAAAATATAGCTTTACTTTATCCCAGCCTTTTTTCCAAGCTGTTTTCACTCCCCTTAATAATTCTTCATTCGTCAAGCCCTTGTTAACAATATCGCGCATTCTCTGAGTTCCGGCTTCTGGGGCAAAAGTTAAACCACCTTTCCGAGTTCCACCAAGGATATTAGCGATATTTTCGTCAAATCTGTCTACTCGCTGGCTAGGTAAAGAAAGAGAAATGTTTTCACTTTTAAGACGATTTTTGATCTCCATTCCTACCGAACTTAAAGCCAAATAATCCGAACAGGAAAGAGATAACAAGGAAAATTCATTGTAACCAGTCTGGCGCATTCCCTCGGTAATTGTTTCCACAACTTTCGATGGTTCTACATCCCGTGCTGGGCGAGTCAACATACCAGGTTGACAAAATCTACATCCTCTGGTGCAACCCCGCCTAATTTCAATTGTCAAACGGTCGTGTACGGTTTCAGCATAGGGCACTAAACCGATAGAATAAGCTGGTATCGGAGCCGAAACTCTTCTAATAATCCGTTCTGGCACATCTGGGCAATTTGAACGAACCGAACCATCGGCAGCCATCTGGTAAAACTGGGGTACGTATACGCCGGGCACCTGTGCCAAATCTAGTAATAATTCTTGGCGGCTTAGAGAATTTTTCTTACCTTCTTCTAAAACTAAGCCAATTTCTGGCAAAAGTTCCTCACCATCTCCAAGAGCAATAAAATCGAAGAAGTCAGCATAAGGCTCGGGATTAGACGTAGCGGTTTGTCCCCCTGCGAAAATCAAGGGATAATCTCCACTCAGCCTTTCTTCTCTGGTTAAAGGAATGCCAGCCAAATCAAGCATTTCTAATATATTAGTAGCGCCTAATTCGTAGCTAAGACTAAAACCGAGAATATCGAAATCAATCAAACTTCGCTTTGACTCTACCGCAAACAGAGGTGTTTGAGTTGCTCTTAACTTTGCTGTCAAATCCGCACCCGGTAGGTAAGCGCGATCGCATAACTGACGGGGCTGAACATTCAATATATTGTAAAGAATGATATGCCCTAAATTGGAAGCACCAACTTCATATACTTCTGGATAAGTTAATACCCAGCGTATCGTCGCCGTATCCCAAGGTTTATGCTTTGCTAAAAGCTCATTACCTAGGTAACGGGATGGTTTCAAAATATCCGACGTGATTAATTTATCTACTGCAATAGACACTATGCTATTTTCTAGCTACTTCTAGTAATTACAGTTACTCATTTCTAACATTAGCATTGATTTAGCATACTGTAATTAGTTTGTTGGTTGAATTTTACCCTATTACTCCTTACTCATTTTTTCGAAGTGAAAACAGGAACTTTACTTGAACAATACGAGGGCGAGATATTATCGATTACAAATTTGTCCTGCATCAAATATTTCAAATACTTTATCTAATTGAGCCAATTCAAAAATAATTTTGTGAGATGGAGAAACTGAGCAGAAGCTAACTCTTTGTCCTAATTGCTTTGCTTTTCCTACTCCAGAGACTAAAGCCATCAAGCCTGTATTATCAAGAAAATCAACTTTTTCTAAATCTATCAATACAATTGTATTATTATTGCTATTAAGTGCCAGATTCAATTCTTGTTCAAAGTTTAGGCAGTTTGCGACATTCAAAGTAGAGTTGGGACGGATGATAGTAATTTTAGGATTATCGAGTATGGTTGGCATGGCTAGAACAACTTAAAATATTTTTTACTTGAAGGATAGATGTATTCGACCATAATCTTCTTTTTATCGCATCGACCATTCGTATTAGCTGTCTTTGTTGAATCTTCACTACCGGACTACTTCTGTTTAAAGATTGCCATAATACTTAAGGAAATCGTAGCCAAATATACTTTTTTATAATTCAAGTTCAAAAATAATCTATATAACCAGTATGAATCCCTGCTGGTCCATGGAAAAAGATATCTGTGAATTATTAGTTACCAACTATTATTGTCTTATTTATCACTAATCCCTAATTAAATATAAATTATCCTTATTTTCCTTCGATCGTTAGCTTGTATCTTTTGGATATGAAAAGCTACTTGTGTGCTATAACCGTGATCCAGATCACTTCTTAAGTAATGTTTGGATCACGCTTTATACTTAAAAATATCTGAGATAATTGGTATTAAATACATAACAGTACTTACTATGAGAACTAAGTTCGCTATTCGTCAATTAGTTGAAAGGGCTTTGGTTATTAAGAAATTAACTCCTGAGATAGAAAATGAAATAAATTCCGAACTGACTCAGATGGGTTACATTTCTGACGTTGATTACGAGGCGTTAGAACTTTTGATGGCAGAAATGGATGCCGGTAGAATTAAGTTAGTTCCCAGCCTTTAAATCTATAAAGGGTTTGAAGCTAATTTCTTCTAATATTTGACAACAAGTTAGAAAGAGCAAAGATTTTTTCTGTTTTAATCAAAATTAATTATAAATAAGCAGTAGTGACAGCGCGGGTAACTTCATGGTTTGCCATCGCTGAATTTGTTGTTGCAAATGGTAATAGAATAGACACTCTTCAATTTAATATTGCATTCAACACCTATCAGGTCGAAAAATTTAATCGTATCAAGCTATAGCAAGCAATTCCTGTAACTTGCTAAACACTTTTTCAACATGACAGGAAGTTCTTACATTAGACCATATATAAGCTAAGCGAGCATCGGGTGTAATTAAAAAAGTTGAACGTACAACTCCCATGTATTCCTTGCCCATAAATTTTTTTAACTGCCACACCTTATAAGCTTCGCACACTTCTTGCTCCGGATCGCTTAAAAGCTGAATGGATAAATCGTATTTGTTGATGAATTTGCAGTGAGACTTTTCTGAATCGGGGCTAACTCCTATAATTTTTGCTCCCAGCGCATCAAACTTAGACTTGTATTCACTAAAATCTTTCGCTTCCACAGTACAACCTGGGGTATTAGGGACTTGCAAGTAATAAATTGTCCCACCGTCGGTGTCGCCTGAAAGGCGACACCGCCACACGTCTAGGTTTTGTCCGGGATGTTTGTAAAATGTGGGACAATTTATTTTTTGGATCTTCCTTATCTTTGGGATAAAA
>JBCBPQ010000004.1:0-122113 GCA_039820645.1 Cyanobacteria bacterium J06633_8
CAACACAGTCTGTGTGGGGTCTTAATTAGCCGGTTGGGGCAGGAATTTGGGCAGATGATTCTCAATTAACTCGTTTTTATTCTCAATAACCTGCCCAAATTCCCAGGTTTTCCCATATTTTCAAGCAACAGTTGCAGCCCTGCTTCCCCTGCTCCCCCTGCCTGTCTCGTACCGCTCAATTTCTTAACCGAACGGTATTGCCCTCACTCCCATCTCTAATAATAATCAAATGTTCAAAACACTCAAAAACACGGGGATGTCCGTCTTTATTGTTGTCTGGTTGGGTCAACTAGTCTCCGTTTTAGGTTCAAATCTTACCAACTTTGCTCTTGATGTTTGGGTTTATCAACATAGTGGTTCGGTTACCCAACTATCCTTTCTATTTTTATTTACGACTCTTCCCGATGTGATACTTTCACCCTTTGTTGGCGTTTTAGTTGACAAGTGGAATCGGCGTTGGGTAATGATTCTCAGCGATTTAGGTTCAGCTTTGAGTACCTTAGTTATGGTCTTTTTACTGCTCACCGGAAAAATTGAAATCTGGCATATATACCTTGCAAATGCAGTAAGCTCAATTTGTAATGCATTCCAAGCTCCTGCTTTTACAGCTGCAACCACCTTGCTGGTTCCCAAAAAACACCTAGCTCGTGCAAGTGGAATGAATGAACTATCGGAAGCATTAGGAGAATTACTTGCTCCAGTTTTAGCCGGTGTACTCCTAGGTATTATACATTTATCAGGAATTATAGCTCTGGACTTAGCGAGTTTTCTATTTGCTGTAACTACCTTACTCTTGGTTCGGTTCCCCAATCACAAATTAAGACGAGGTGCGGAACACAAGCAAGAGGAACACAAGCAAAAAGACAATAAAATTTCACTATTCAAAGAAGTCACCTTCGGTTTCCATTATCTAAAAACTCGTTCTGGACTGGTAGCCCTATTATTATTTTTTACCGTTAACAACTTCCTGACTGGAATTCTGACCATACTTGCATATCCCCTCATACTTTCCTTTGCTTCCACGGCTCAACTTGGTGCAATCATGTCCATCGGTGGTATAGGTACCCTAGTGGGAAGCCTAATTATTATCACTTGGGGAGGTGAAAGACAAACCTATATCAACATACTTTTTAGCTTTATGTTTGTGAACGGATTTGCCATGATGCTTGCAGGGTTTCATCCTTCCGTTGCTCTACTTACCCTAGCTGCGTTTCTATTTTTTATGGGAATTCCTTTTGTAACTAGTTCTGCTCAAGTTATTTTTCAAAAAAAGGTTGCTCCCGAAGTACAAGGAAGAGTCTTTTCATTTAATGAATCTATCGGTAGCGCTTCCTTACCCTTAGCTTATCTTGTTGCTGGTCCCCTAGCTGACAAAATATTTGAACCTTTAATGACAGTCAACGGTCCCCTTGCTGGAAGTATCGGACAAATCATCGGAACCGGTCCCGGTAGGGGTATTGGTTTGATGTTTATCATCCTGGGAATATTAACCATGTTAATGACTATCATTGCCTATCAGTATGCTCCCCTGAGAAGAGTAGAACGTGATTTACCTGATGCGTATCACTAGTCTGGGAGATGGGGAAACAAGAGGAGAATTCTAAATTCTAAATTCTAAATTTTTATTGGTATCAACTATGTATAAACAGCAATATAAAGCCAAAAAAAGCTTATTTATGAGCAACTTTGCTCAAATAAGATTGAAAACTCAAATCTATTTACAAAATTGGATTTTCAATTGTCTAAGATTTAAAATTTCCAATCCAAAATTTTATTACTTAGCTTTAGCAGGTATTTTAACTGTTTGCACGGCTTGCGACTCTTTAAAAGCACAGAGTAATGATATTCCCAAACCCACCCCCACGGCAATTAAATATGTACCCCAAACTCGGGTAGTAGCCATAGGAAGATTGATTCCGGAAGGGGATGTGATTAAAATTTCTGTATTAAATGCTCGCGATAGTCGGGTTAATCAAATTTTGGTCAAAGTTGGTGATTTTGTTAAAGCAAATCAAGTAATTGCAATTTTACAAGGAAAAGAAAGAGCCGAACAACAGCTTCGAGATGCTTTAGCAAATGTAGCCATAAAACGAGCGCAATTATTAAAAACCCAGCAGGGGAATGTGAAAAAAGCACAAATAGTAGCACAAAAAGCTACAATTGCCGAATTATCAGCCAGAATTAAAGGTGAAACCAAACTAAAACAAGCTACAGTTGCTCAAGCTGAAGCGACTATACGTAACGCAAAAGTTCAGTATCAACGCAATCTTGCTTTATTAAAAGAAGGAGCAATCAGTAGATCCCAAGCTGATAATGCTCGAGAAGAATACGAAAAAGCACAAGCAACTCTAAATCAAAATAAAGCAGACTTAGAAAATACCAAATTCACCCTTAAAGCACAAATTGATAAAGAAAAAGCGAATTTACAGGAATTACTTGAAGTTCGTCCCGTTGATGTAGAGATTGCTAAAGCCGAACTAGAACAAGCTTTAATTCAAGTAGAACAACGCAAAGCCGAATTAGATAACTCTAAAGTACGAGTACCCATAGCGGGACAAATTTTGAGAATTAACACCCGTGTCGGGGAACAGGTTAACACCGATTTAGGTATTGCCGAACTCGGACAAACTAAGCAAATGTACGTAGTTGCGGAGATTAACGAAACTGATATCGCCAAAATAAATTTAGGGCAAAATGCAATTATTAATAGTGAATACGGCGGTTTCAAAGGCGATATAAAAGGAGTTGTAGAGCAAGTAGGATTACAAATAGGTCAAACTAGTTTGGAACAGGGTCAAAATAATCCCAAAAATGATAAAAATGCTCGTGTTGTAGAAGTTAAAATTCGTATTAATTCAGCAGATAGTAAAAAAATAGCTGCTTTTACCGGAATGCAGGTAAGAGTAAAAATTGATATTCAATCAACCAACAGTGCACAGTTTATCGCGGATTAAATGGATGACGCTGATGACACGGATTTATTAATAATTAATAACTAATAACTAACAACTAACAACTAATAACTAATAACTAATAATTAACAACTAACAACTAACAACTAACAACTAACAACTAACAACTAAAATGAAACTTCCTTTTTTCAAAAATTTAGAGACTCCCTTAGCGTGGGCACAATTATCGCATCAAAAAGTACGGCTTGCGGTTGCAACTACAGGAGTTTGTTTTGCCAACATTCTCATGTTTACTCAAATGGGTTTGCTTTCAATGTTAACTGAAGGTACAACTAAACTACAAGAAAGTTTAGCTGGAGATTTATTTTTGGTATCTTCTTTCAGTCCAACATTGAGATGGGGAATGTCTTTTCCTCGCTCTGTGATGTACCAAGCTGGGGGAATTGATGGTGTAGCTTCGGTAAGTCCTATTTATATCGGTAGCGCTAATTGGGTAAATCCTCAAGAGCTATCAAAAACTAATGACTCAAAACAAGAAGGAGAAGCATTTACTAACGAAGTTAGAATTATTGCTATTAATCCCGCTCAACCACCAGTGTTTAATTTGAGTGAAGTTAATCAACAAATCACAAAATTGAACATACCGGATACAGTATTGTTTGACAGATTTTCCCAAGATTCATTTGGTGATATTACTCAATTAATAAATGGCACACAGGAAGTCACAACGATAATGGGAAATCGTCGTACTCATGTAGTTGGACTTTTCAATATGGGTAGTTCCTTATCCAACAATGGTAACGTGATTATGAGCGATTGGAATTATGCTCAACGTAGTGGAGGAGAAAAACTAGATCAAGTTGCGATTGGTGTACTAAGGTTGGATAAAGGAGCGAATTTAGAAGCCATACAAGCAACCCTACGCGCTAATTTTCCCGATAATTTAGGAGTAGGAGTTTTTACGCGCCAAGAATTAATTGTAAGAGAACAAGAATTTGAAATGTCAGAACCCAACGGTGTGGTTTTAACATTCGGTACTATAGTCGGCTTTCTGGTTGGTGTAATTATCGTTTATCAAGTACTTTACTCCGATATCAACGACCATTTAAGCGAATATGCCACCCTTAAAGCAATGGGTTACAGCGATATTTCTTTATTAAATGTCATCATTACCGAAGCAATTATCCTCGGAATTATGGGATTTATCCCCGGTTTTGTCGCATCTTTAGGGCTTTATCAGTTATTAGCTAGCCTCACTAAAATTCCCTTAACAATGAAATTAACCGTAGCCATCCAAGTATTCATCCTAACTCAAATCATGTGTGCCCTATCTGGCGCGATCGCCACAAATAAACTTCGCTCTGCTGACCCTGCTGATGTTTTTTGATTAGTTGTTAGTTGTTAGTTGTTAGTGATTAGTTGTTAATGATTAGTTATTAGTTATTATTTGCTATTCATCAACTATTCGTGTCATTATAGCCATCAATTTAATCTGTGTTAAATATTATGAATTATACCGTTTCTGTGAAAAATATCAATCATTTTTTTGGAAAAGGAAAGTTACGCAAACCTGTTTTAAATAACATTAGTTTAGAAATTAATTCAGGAGAAATTATTATTCTTACAGGTCCTTCTGGTAGCGGTAAAACGACTTTGTTATCTTTAATTGGGGGTTTGCGTTCGTTACAAGAAGGTAGCCTAAAAATTCTCGATCAAGAATTGCAAGGTATAAGTAAGAAACAGCTAACTAAACTACGCAATCAAATCGGTTATATTTTTCAACACCACAATTTACTTAATTGTCTTAGCGCTTATGGTAACGTGCGAATGTCCTTGAAACTACATTCCGAAATCCCCAAATCCCAACACCGCCAACGAAGTGTCGCAATCTTAGAATCAGTGGGTTTAGGTTCAAGAGTCGATTTTTACCCAGAACAATTATCTGGAGGACAGAAACAAAGAGTTGCGATCGCAAGAGCTTTGGTTACTCAACCAAAATTAGTTTTAGCTGACGAACCCACTGCTTCCCTAGATAGTAAATCAGGTAGAGATGTAGTCGATATAATTCAGCGTTTGGCTCAAGAAGAAGGCTGTTCGGTACTGCTTGTAACCCACGATAACCGTATTTTAGACATCGCCGATAGAATTATACGCATGGAAGATGGATATTTGCAAAATTGAAATATATATTTTTGTAACGAAGCGTGTAATTTTTTAGATTTTTAACCCGAGTAGAATGGAATGTCTGGCTTGTTTGACCTGAAATTAAGGTGTTGACACGACGTTCTTGCACTTTTAAACGGTTATGATAAATGTTAACGCTAAATACACAAAAAATGGACAATTGGATTACTTTTCCTAAACCGAATCCAAAAGCTGATGTACGTTTATTCTGCTTTCCTTATGCTGGAGGAAGTTCAACTATATTTCGTCCTTGGCTAAATAAACTTCCAAATAATATAGAAATTTGCCCCATAGAACTTCCCGGCAGAGGAAGCAAAATTCAACAGGCTCCATTTAATAGATTGGAACCAATAATAAAATTCTTATCATTACAAATTCAACCATACTTAGATAAACCATTTACTTTCTTTGGTCATAGTATGGGAGGGCTTTTAAGTTTTGAATTAACAAGATTATTGTATAAAGAATATAAAATTAGTCCAATTCATTTATTTATATCTGCTCGCTCAGCGCCTCAAATTATAGATTCTAAACCACTAATTCATACTCTTCCAGAATCCGAATTTATTAATAAATTACGGGATTACAATGGTACGCCCGATGCAGTATTACAGAATAAAGAATTGATGCAATTATTTCTGCCTATATTACGAGCAGATTTTGCAGTATTAGAAACTTATACATATCATCACGCACCACCTTTAGAATGTCCTATTTCTGTTTTTGGTGGTTTAGAAGATGATAAAGTTTCCGTTGAAGAATTAGAAGCTTGGAGAACACAAACAAATCATAATTTCTTATTACAAATGTTTTCTGGAGGTCATTTTTTTATTAATGATTATTATTCACTACTAATTGAAAAAATTTCTGAAATGCTCAAATATTAAGTAATGGATTCTCACCGGGAAAATATTTATGCTCTGTTAGCGAAGCTTGTCTTATAAGACACAGCCCCTCGAAGTGACTTTAAGGGAGATCCAAGAAATAAAATATCCCACCCCTAAATTTTATTTATGGGACACTAATTACGTAGCTTGCGTCACCGTTCAGCTTGCTGACTCGTTAGGGTAAGGCGATATTACGTTCGCGTAGCGTCTCCCGAAGGGAGATATTACGAATTATGCTCACCCTTATTCAATAATCTTCTAGCGAGAAGAAACTAATATATTTGTAAAGTAATATAAAGACGAGTGGAATTTCTAGCTTTCTAATCCCGAGTATAAGTACAAAGTTCAACTAAAACGTTTTTTTTGATTTTTTCAGTTGAACAGTAAATGTAACCTTTTGTAAACAATTGTGGAATTCGGAGGTTGGTAACCCTGAGTATAAAAGCGAAGTGAAAACTTTGCGTTGTTTTTGATTTTTTCAAGCAAGTGGGGATAAGCCCCTTCGGAAATAAAAGCATCGCTAAATCTGAAAATGTGAACTTTAATTCAAATTGTGATATGAGTGATGATTCAAAACAAAAATTAAACACACGCCTTAAAGAACTGGCATTGCAAGCTCAAGGATACAATAAGGCATCTAAGCAACGCCGGGAAGCTTTAACAAGGTTGATTAATGCGATTTGGACATCAGGTAAACTTAGTTACCCAGCTAACGATAAATACAGGTTACATTATCAAGATATTTGTGACGAAGCGGTGCAAAACTTATTCCTTTATATTTGTCAGGGAGACAATATTGAAAAGTATAATCCAGAGCGTGGCGAAGTAATTACTTGGGTAAATATATTATTAAATAGGCGTTTTTTCCCAGAAGCAATACCCAAAGTAGTTGGCAAAGAAAGAGAGACGAATGTAGATAAATCTTATATGGAAAATATTCCATCATCGGAACCAAAAGATTCTAAATCTTTATACGAGCAAGTAATCGAATTTATTGAAGAAGACCCAAAAAAATTGTTTGTAAAAGAATTTATTAGAGGTCATCCCGAAGCAAATTTTAAAGCAATCGCCAAAAAAAGATATGCTGGAATGTCTTGGAAAGAAATCTCAGCCGAATGGGGAATTGGAATTTCTTCATTACATATTTTTTTCCAAAGAAGCATGAAAAAGTTTGCTCCACTTTTAAAAGAATGTATATAAACTTTTTAAGCAATAGTTAAGTAGTAAATTATGAACAGCCAGACAGATATGTTAACTTATGCCGGACCAATATCTCCCATTGCTAGAAGAAACGCTGAGGAGCTTTGCAGCCACTTTGATCAAGCAGATAAAGCCGAAAAAGTTCGTCTTAATACATTAGCTGTATTATTTGTTGATTTGTATCTACAATTCATGGGAGTTGAGACAGATTTAGAAGCAAGTGATAGTCAGAATATCTTATACCAAATGTATTTAGATATAGCTGATTTATCGTTGAAGAATAACGCTTATTTAGAATGTCGTCCGGTATTAGAAGGAGAAAATTATGTTTACGTACCGCCAGAATCACATTCAAACGTTCGCCCGCAAGAGCGCGGCTCAGTTTGTGGCTCATCAAAACGTATTGGTTATGTAGCGGTACAAATTGGTGAATCATTTCGGGAAGCAAAAATATTAGGATTTATTAAAGAAGTAGAAAATGAATATGTACCAATTAATCAATTGCAATCTTTAGATGCTTTATTAGAAGAATTAGAAGAATTAGAGGAATTAGAAAATAATGAACAATCAAATTCTGCTTCTGCAATTGCCTCAAACTTGAAAGAAGTTCAATCCAAGATTAGTAATTTAAGTCAATGGTTTGATAATATCATTGATACCGGTTGGCAAGAAATATCAACTTTATTCAATGGTACGGAAACAAATCTGGCTTTTGCAGCCAGAAGTGTTAAAACTAATATGGTGAGTAGAGGTAAATTAATTAATCTAGGAACAAATCTCGAAAAACAAGTAATCTTAATAGTTACTGCTACACCAGAAAATGAAGGTGAGATGGATGTGGTTGTAGAAATTCATCCTATACTCGAAGAAACTTATCTTTTTCCCAATTTGTCTCTGAGTGTATTAGATTCGGATGGAGAAGCTGTCATGCAAGCCTATACTCGTGACAATAATAAAAATATTCAATTGGAATTCTCCAATGATTTAGATGAAAGTTTCAGTCTTAAACTAACTTTAGGAGAAGTTAGTATAATAGAGAACTTTATCACCTAAATGCTAACAATGAGAAAATTAGTTGTACTAAAACTTGATGGTGATTTAGATACAGGTGTTAGAGTCACCCTGGAAATTGGTGCAGAAAATCAACGTCCCTTTGCAGAAACGAGTGGTAAATTACCACCGAATAAAAGTATGGTAGCTGCGATTGAGCAGTGGAATTCAAATTATCGCAGTTTATGGAAATTTAGCCGCGTTAAAGCCAAAAAAATTTCCTATGATGGTTCAATTTCTAAACGTCGTCAAGATTGCTATCAATCAGTTTGTGAATTAAAAGAACAATTAAATAACTGGCTTTTGAGTGAATCTTTTCGTCCTATTCGAGAAAAATGGCTTAAATATTTAACACCATCTGATGAAATTCGAGTTCTAATTCGCACTACCCAAATGCAGTTAAAAAAACTTCCTTGGCATTTGTGGGATTTGGTGGATAAGGATTATCCTAAAGCAGAAATAACTTTAAGCGTTGCGGAGTTAGAACACACAGAAGTTATTAATACATCTTCTAATAAAAATAAGTTAAAAATATTAGCTATTTTAGGTAATAGTGATGGTATTGATGTTGAAAAAGACCGGCAATTACTAAAAGATTTAGCAGGTGCGGTTACGACTTTTTTAGTACAGCCACAACGTCAAGATATCAATCATCAGTTATGGAATCAGCATTGGAATATTTTATTTTTTGCAGGACATAGTAAAACAGAAGGTGATAAAGGTAGGATATATATAAATGATGTTGATAGTTTAACAATTGCAGAACTTCGATATGCGTTAAGAAACGCCGTAAAAAACGGTTTACAGTTAGCAATTTTTAACTCTTGTGATGGCTTGGGATTAGCACGGGAATTACAGGATTTACAAATACCTCAAATTATTGTGATGAGGGAACCCGTACCCGATTTAGTAGCTCAAGAATTTCTCAAGTATTTTCTCTTAGCTTTTTCTGATGGGAATTCAATATATACTGCTGTTCGTGCTGCTAGAGAAAAATTGCAAGGATTGGAAGGTGAATATCCCGGTGCTAGTTGTTTACCAATAATTTGCGAACATCCGGCGAAAATTACACCAATGACTTGGAATTTGCCGCAAGTCTCTTATAATAATCCCCTAAAAGCAATTTTATTAGCAAGCGTATTAATAACTGCGAGCGTATTAGGAATTAGACATCAAGGAATATTACAAGACTGGGAATTACAAGCTTTTGACACAATGATGCGTCAACGTCCCTCTGAAAGCAGAGATACACGCTTGCTAATAATTGAAGTAACCGAAAATGATTTAAAATTACCAGAACAGCAGCAAAGAAAAGGTTCGCTTTCTGATAGTGCATTAGCAAAAGTCTTAGACAAACTTGTTAAATTTCAAGCACGAACTATAGGTTTAGATATTTATCGAGATTTTCCGGTTAAATCAAATCCAGAATTAGTTAAGCAACTGCAAACTAGTGATAACTTTTATGCTATTTGTCAGGTTAGAAATGAAACTTCAAAACAACCTGGAATTTCACCTCCTCCAGAAGTTCCAGCAAAACGTCAGAGTTTTAGCGATATTATTTTAGATCCAGATAATGTTTTACGTCGTCATTTACTAGCAATTGAGCCAGCATCTCCAGTATCTCCTTGCACTGCACATTCTGCACTTAGTACCCAGCTAGCACTTCATTATCTCAAACAAGAGGGGATTGAGCCTTCTTACGATTCGGATAGAAATTTAAAAGTGGGTGACATCGTTTTTAAACGATTGCAATCTCATATGGGTCCTTATCAAAAAAGAAATATTCAAGGCATTCAAATACTACTTAATTATCGTAATTATAATAGTTCAATTTTAAAAATTGCTCCGAGAGTTACACTCGAAGATGTTCTTAATGGAAAGCTGAAACGTGAAGCAGTAGAAGACAAAATCGTAATTATTGGTACTACTGCTGGAAGTTTTAAGGACTATCTTTCTACACCTTACAGCAAACAATCTGAATTTTATCAGCAGACACCAGGGGTAATTCTACAAGCACAAATGGTAAGTCAAATTGTAAGTGCGGTCAAAGATGGTAGACGGTTATTATCTGTATTACCTATTTGGGGAGAAATATTATGGGTTTGGAGTTGGGGTTTAATTGGAGGTATAATTAGTTGGCGCTTTCGGAAAAGAATATATTTAGTATTAGCATCCTTTGGTGCAATTAGTATTTTATACTTCACTTCTTACTTCCTTTTTTTTTCTCAAGGAGTGTTAATTCCTCTAATCCCTTCAGCTTTAGTTTTAATATTTACAGGTAGCATCGTAGTAATTTACCTCACGGGGCACCTAACACCCCAAAGGCTTACTCAGAAAATGATTTTGCCATTTAAATATAAATAGGAATGGCCGCAACCGGCACATTTTTTTGTAGGGTGCTGTGAAACTTTGAATAATGTCGAAATGTAATAATACCTTTTTAGTGTCACGCACCAACAGGATAGTGTGACAATTACGTAAGTCCTGATAAAGAGAAAATTGAATAAAATTGTAATTATTTTTAGGATTTACGAAATTGTTACAAGTAATAGGTAGTCAGTGAAATCACAGTTATGATTTGATGACTGCATTAGACATATCCGAAAATAACCAAAGTCTTACTATAAAAATCCCGATTTTCATAATAAATTGGGATTTTTTTTTGATGATGTTTTAATCCATTAAGTAAGTCAGCGTTAAAAAATAAAGGTATGTCATTGCGAGTGAAACGAAGCAATTAAAAGGACTTGAGGGCTGTTTACATTCCGTGACATGGTTCGGTTTATTTGTGCGGACTTACTTACCGAAAAGTGCAATGACTAAGGGACTTCCAATAAAAAAACAATCAATCGTTCTGGTGAGTAGGGGGAGCAGGGGGAATAAAAATGGGGTTAAAATGGGGTTAATACTCTATTGATTTAAAAATGATAATTGCTGTTTTTGTTCTCTAGTTTTTCTCTTTTATATTTTAATTTTATATTCAGAAGGGATTGAATAATTTTGCTAGTGGTATACCAATTAAACTATGGGGGGTTAATAATGAGAAGAAAAAGTTATTTTCTCCCCCTGCCTGCCCCACGCGACAATGTTGTCTTGTGAGAGTACTAGGCATTTATTAAACTCAATATTTGAAAGCAGAGGCTTCATACCTAACAGCATTCAATTCTCCAAAATTAGGAAATTATTTATAAAAATTAAGGTGTTGGTAAAATGAAATTTCTACAATATAAAATTAAGTTTACTCTTGCTATAGGTCTTGTACTCTTTAACTCTAGCCCAGCACAGGCAGCATCTATAGATGGCTCAAACTTAGTAAAAAAATGTGGTCAATTAAGTTTACCAATCTTAGCTGCACCTCCACCACCAAAAGGAATCGGAGAACCAGAAAGAGGTCAACTTTCAACAGCTGGTAGTCGTGCTGTGACATGGGAACAAACAAACTTTTAGACATCAAAAGTAAATAAAATATTATCAAGTAAGGAATTTTTATTCTCTATTTTTTCTGCTTTATATTTTAAGGTTATATTCAGAAAGGACCTTCGTTTTAATTTCAATGGTCTAAAGAATACCCAAAAAAATAACATGAAGTTTTGTAACGAGTCGTGGAAACTCTAGCTTTTCAATCCTGAGTATAAGTACGAAATTCAGCTTTTGCGTTGTTGTTTACTTTTTTATTAACTGGCAATCGTTGAAGAAAGGAAATTACTCAAATTCTCGGAGAAAAACAATGCTCCATCCAGATAATGTCTCCATAAATCATAAATCCAATAAGACCTTACCAGTAGATAAGTTACCTGGGATTGTTGGAAATGAAGACAATAATATAATTAATAGTAATGCAAGTATTATTTCACCAGATATGACTAAAGCAGCATCCTTTGTTGATCTGCTGCGCTACAGGACTCAACACCAAGGGTTAGACAAGGCTTACACCTTTCTTCCCAAGGGAGAAACAGAAGAAGTAACTATTACTTACCAAGAATTAGACGAAAAAGCCAGAGCTATAGCTGCTGTACTGCAAAGTATGGATGCAAATGCTCAAAGAGCGCTTTTAATCTATCAACCAGGTTTGGAATTTATTGAGGCTTTTTTCGGGTGTTTATACGCAGGAGTGATTGCAGTTCCTGTATATCCACCCAGACGCAACCATCATGGAAATCGAATGCAAGCGATTGTATCTGATGCTCAAGCAACAATTGCTTTAACAACCACATCTGTTTTTAATAATATTGAAAACACTCTCAAATCAGAAACAGCGATAGCAAATTTAAGTTACATAACTACAGACTTAATTGAGAGCGAAAAAGCTTCGGATTGGCAGTCTCCTCAAATAGATAAGAACACGTTAGCGTTTCTGCAATACACTTCGGGTTCTACGGGAACACCAAAAGGAGTCATGATTTCTCATGGAAATCTGCTCTACAACGAAGAAATGATAAAGCAAGGATTTGGTCATACATCAGATACAATCTTTGTGGGTTGGTTGCCTCTTTATCATGACATGGGGTTAATTGGGAATATTTTACAACCAATGTACTTAGGTATTCATTGTGTTTTTATGCCACCTACAGCTTTTCTCCAAAAGCCCATTCGTTGGTTACAAGCTATTTCTCGCTATAAAGCAACTACTAGTGGTGGACCCAATTTTGCTTATGACTTTTGCATACAAAAGATAAAACCAGAACAATTAGAAGCTCTTGATTTAAGCAGTTGGGAAGTGGCTTTTAGTGGTGCTGAACCCGTTCGGGCTAAAACAATCGAGCATTTCACCGAGACTTTTGCAAAATGCGGCTTTCGTAAAGAAGCATTTTATCCCTGCTATGGGATGGCTGAAACAACTTTATTCGTTTCAGGAGGTTTGAAATCAGAAGAACCGATTATTCGTACTGTTAATGGAACTGAATTATCGCAAAATCGAGTGGTTTTTACCGATAAATCCAGAGTCGATTCCCAAGAATTTGTCAGTTGCGGTTGTACTTGGATGGAACAAAAAATTGCGATCGTCAATCCAGAAACTTTAGTTGAGTGCAATCATGGAGAGGTTGGAGAAATATGGGTTTCGGGAGCACATATAGCTCGGGGTTACTGGAGAAAACCAGAACTAAGTGAAAAAACTTTCAATGCTTACATTGCAGATACAGTTAAAGGACCATTTCTACGCACCGGAGATTTAGGATTTTTACAGAATGGTGAATTATTCATCACCGGAAGAATCAAGGATGTGATTATTATTCGTGGACAAAACCACTATCCCCAAGATATTGAATTGACCGTAGAAAATAGTCATATAGCACTAAAACCAGGTTCTGGTGCAGCTTTTACTGTAGAGGTTAACAACCAAGAACGATTAGTTATTGTTCAGGAAGTAGAGCGTTCTTACCTACGTAAAGTGAATATTGATGAAGTAGTAGCAAAGATTTCTGAGGTTATAAGCATACAACATGGCTTACAAATTTATGCTGCTGTCCTGATCAAGACTGGTAGTATTCCTAAAACTTCCAGTGGTAAGATTCAGCGTTATGCTTGCAAAAATGCATTTCTCAATGGCAGTTTGAATGTATTACAGGATTGGAGTGAAAATCCCAGTCAGAAAGCGAATTTTCGGAATTTACAGACTGATGTCCAATCTTTATTAGAGAAAGTCAAAACTGAGAAATAGAAATTAAATCACAAAGTAAGTAGGCTAAAATCAATCAAAATATGTAACAAAATGTAAATATCCCGAAACCTTTGCGATGATCCACAGCTTTGCTGAATGCTTCGTCGTGCCTCCTCGCAATGACAAAGTATAGTCATGTTTATTCACACCCAGCTACTAAAACATTACGAAGAACTCAATTTAGTAAAGACTTTACCTGCATTTATCCCAAAACTTGTGAGAAATGCAGGTAATGCGTTTTTTACAGCAGATTTCATCTATTGATCGGTACATTTAAACTCCTCCCTAACCCAATACATCTCTCCCCCTGCTTCCCCTGCTTCCCCTGCTCCCTCCGCTCCCCCTGCTTATCCTGTACCTCCTGCAACCTGCAAAGTGCTGTATATCTTGCAGGGAGCGAGATGCTCCCACTACAAACAAAATAAATTTTCCCTAGGGATACTTCTCTTATATCAAGTTTTGTAAAGATGTGTGGAAATTAAAGGTTTTGAATCCTGAGTATAAGTATGAAGTTTAGCTTTTGCATTGTTTATCAACTCAGAAAATAAGTTAGCAGATTGAATTAAATTGCTCTGCTTGTCAGATGAAATATATCAATTAACACTAAGGAAATTATAAAAATGAAACTTCAAAATACTCAATTAAATAGGTTACAAGAAAATATTCAGAAGAATCTACCAAGCAAAAAAGAAATAACATCTTGGCTAGTATCTTATTTTGCCGATTTGTTAGGAATTTGTACATCAGAGATAGATGTAAGTACTCCTTTTCATAGTTATGGTATAGAATCTTCTGCTGCAATCAGCATGACTGGTGATTTGGAAGAATGGTTGGGATATGAGTTTGAACCTACAATACTTTATGATTATCCGACTATTAAATCTCTAACTCAACATATAACTGA
The DNA here is from genome assembly GCA_039820645.1 of Cyanobacteria bacterium J06633_8. Taxonomy (GTDB): domain Bacteria; phylum Cyanobacteriota; class Cyanobacteriia; order Cyanobacteriales; family Nostocaceae; genus Rivularia. The sequence goes on from JBCBPQ010000004.1 coordinate 14,797, forward strand.
AGAACTCCAGTCAGCATTTTAATTGTATAAGTCTTTTCATTTTGTAATAAGTTCTTGATTTTAGGGTTTAAAACCCCACTGTTTGTAAAGTGCTAGTAATTAGATGGGGTTTTTGACCCCAACCAATTACCTCTCCCTCTTTCTCACTCCCTCACTCTCTCCCTCTTTATTTTCATTAATAAATTCATCTCAATATTATCTTTAACTTGTAAAACGAAAATGGAACCAATTGCAATTATAGGTATTGGCTGTAGTTTCCCCAATGCTAAAAATCCACAAGAATTTTGGAAACTGCTCAAAGAAGGTAAAGATGTTATTACCAAAGTACCTTCAGAAAGATGGGATGTTGATGCAATTTACGAACAAGAACCAGCAACACGAGCAAAAACCAATAGTCCTTGGGGTAGTTTTCTGGAAGGGGTAGATTTATTCGATGCTAATTTCTTCGGGATTTCTCCTCGTGAGACACAGCATATAGATCCTCAGCAAAGACTTTTGTTAGAAGTAACCTGGAAAGCTTTGGAAAATGCTGGGATAGCTCCAGAATCTCTAGCAGGTAGTCAAACTGGAGTATTTATTGGTATCAGCAACGCTGATTATCACAGACTTGTTTACAAAGATTTATCGCATATAGAAGCATACAGTGCAACGGGTACTGTTCCTTCAACTGCTTCTAATCGTCTATCCTACGTGTTAAATTTACGGGGTCCGAGTATCGCAGTAGATACAGCTTGTTCGTCATCTTTGGTTGCAGTCCACTCGGCTATCCATAGTTTACAAAGTAGAGAATCTAATCTGTGCTTAGTTGGAGGAGTAAACTTAATTTTATCCCCTGATGGACATATTACTTTTTCCCAAGCGCGTATGCTGGCACCTGATGGTCGTTGTAAAACTTTTGATGCTTCTGCTGATGGTTATGTCCGAGGGGAAGGATGTGGGATAGTTGTTCTCAAAGGTTTAGAAGATGCTCTCAGAGATGGAGATAATATTCAAGCTGTTATTAAAGGTTCAGCAGTCAACCAAGATGGTTTAACTAACGGATTGACAGCCCCTAATGGGCCTTCTCAGCAAGCTGTGGTTCGTCAAGCTTTGGAAAGAGCGGGAGTCAAACCAGCAGATATTAGCTATGTGGAAGCCCATGGTACGGGTACTTCTTTGGGAGATCCGATTGAGATGAATTCCCTTAAAAGGGTTTTGATGCCAGGTAGAGACGCAAATCAACCTTGTTGGATTGGTTCGGTGAAAACTAACATTGGTCATTTGGAAGCAGCAGCAGGTATTGCTGGTTTGATTAAGGTGGTTTTATCGCTACAAAATCAAGAAATTCCACCTCACTTAAATTTCAAGAAGTTAAATCCTTTAATTAAAATTAAAAAGACTCCTATAGAGATTCCTACCACACTACAAAAATGGTCTACTGATGAGAAACCAAGATTAGCTGGTGTTAGTTCTTTTGGTTTTGGTGGTACTAATGCTCATGTGATTTTAGAATCAGCACCACAAGAAGTCAAAAGTAAAAGGTCAAAACAGACTGCGCCTTCGGTGAGAAAAAGTGAAGATGTCTGCGAGCGTCCTCGTCATATTTTTACTTTATCTGCAAAATGCGAACAAGCGCTGCAAGAGTTAGGTCGAAATTATGAAGAATTTTTAAGTAATAATTCCATTGCAACGATAGATGATATTTGTTTTAGTGCAAATACAGGGCGATCGCACTTTAATCATCGTTTAGCTATTATTGCTTCTGATAAGCAAGATTTAGCGAATAAGTTAGCGATTTATGGTAAGCAAGAAGAAGTTGCTAACGAGATATTTTCAGGAAAATGTTCTGCTACTGGGGAACCACCATTAATTGCTTTTCTGTTTACCGGACAAGGTTCTCAGTATGTGAATATGGGAAGACAACTTTACGAAACACAACCTGTATTTCGTGAAGCTTTAGAAGAATGCGAGCAAATTTTAAAAGTTTATCTGCAAGAATCTATTTTAGATGTTCTTTATCCAGAATCAGCAGCTACTTCACCAATAAATGAAACTGCTTATACTCAACCAGCTTTATTTGCTATAGAATACGCTCTAGCCCAATTATGGCAATCCTGGGGAATTAAACCAGATGTGGTTATGGGTCATAGTGTAGGGGAGTATGTTGCTGCAACAATTGCAGGAGTTTTTAGTTTGAATAGCGGTTTAAAATTGATTTCCCATCGAGGACGGTTAATGCAGCAGTTACCTCCGGTGGGTAAGATGCTATCTATAATGGCATCCGAGGACGAAGTAAATAAATTAATTGCATCATATTCAGAAAAAGTCGCGATTGCAGCTATTAACGGTCCCCAAAGCATTGTAATTTCCGGTGAAGCAGAAGCCATCGATAGCGTCAAGGAAAAATTAGATTTACTTTGTATCAAAAATAAGCAACTGCAAGTATCCCACGCTTTCCACTCCCATTTGATGGAACCAATGCTAGAGGAATTTGAGGTAGTAGCAAATCAAGTTACCTATAATCAACCTCGGATAACCTTGATATCAAATGTAACGGGGGAAAAGGCAGATGATAGTATTACCACGGCAAATTATTGGGTAAATCATATTCGTCAACCGGTCAATTTTGCGGACAGTATGGAAGCTTTAAAACAAGAAGAATGTGAAGTTTTCATCGAAATTGGAGCCAAACCCATTTTGTTGGGTATGGGAAGACAATGCTTACCAGAAGATGATGGAGTTTGGATACCTTCTTTAAGAGCAGGTCAGGAAGACTGGCAGCAAATGTTACAAAGTTTGGCTCTGTTATATGTGAGAGGAGTTGAAGTTAACTGGTTGGGTTTTGATAAAGATTATTCCCGTAGTAAAGTGATATTGCCTAATTATCCTTTTCAAAAGCAACGTTATTGGATTGAGACTCCAGACTCGGAAAATCAAGTCGAAAGCAAGATTACAAGCATTTTTGAATTAATCAAAGATGCTGATATTCAAGAATTAGCTAAAAAATTAGAACAATTGGGTAAATTATCCCCAGAACAAGCTAACATCTTGCCGGAAACATTAAATTTATTGCTCAAAGAGCATCATTCCCAACTCAATGTAGAAAATATCAAAAATTGGCTCTATCAAATAGAGTGGAAAGCATTATCTTTGTCAAAAACTGGTTCTTTAAACACCGAAAACCAGCCACCAAGTCATTGGCTAATTTTTGCTGACTCTACAGATATCGGAAAGATTTTAGCTGAGAATTTGCACCAGCAAGGTCATCAATGTACCTTGGTTTACCCCGGAGATGTTTACAGGATTCTGGAAGCTGGAATTTACTGTATTAATCCTTGTCAACCAGAAGATTTTAAGCTGTTGCTGAAAGAGATTATTAAAAACAGCCAGTTACCATTGAAGCGAATAGTCCACTTGTGGAGTTTAGATGCTGTTTCCTCACAAAATTTGCAAATCTGTGCTTTACAGCAGAGTCAGGAACTAGGTTGTGCTAGTGTTTTACATTTATTGCAAACTCTACTCAAGCAAGATTTATCCACTTTACCTCAATTGTGGTTAATCACTCGTGGTTCACAAGCAGTAAAATCAGACACTGAATCTGTGACAGTAGCCCAAGCTCCTATATGGGGATTAGGAAAAGTTATAGCTCTGGAACATCCTCAACTTTGGGGTGGAATGGTGGATTTAGACCCATCAGTACCCACAAGTGAAGTGGAAATGCTGGTGAGGCAGATTCAGCATACTCAAGAAAATCATGTTGCATTTAGAGAAGGTCAAACCTATGTACCTCGTTTGCAAAAGCAAATTTTAACAAAATCACAAGTAGTTGAATTCGATAACCACAGTACATATTTGATTACAGGGGGACTCGGGGCTTTAGGGCTACATGTCGCAGAGTGGCTGGTATCCAAGGGAGCAAAAAATTTGGTGTTGACTGGACGTAGAGAGCCATCCTCAAAAGCACAAGAGGTAATTAAAAAATTAGAACACCAAGGAACTCAAGTGCTTCTGTGCAAAGCTGATGTTTCTCAGTCAGAAGATGTGGCTCAGATGCTAGAGGTAATTCAGTCATTCCTACCACCCCTCAAAGGTATTATTCATGCTGCGGGTGTTTTAGATGATGGCTTATTACAAGATATGTCCCCGGAGAGCTTGAAGAAGGTTATGGCTCCCAAGGTAGAAGGAACTTGGAACTTACACACCTTAACTCAGAGTTACTCTTTGGACTTCTTTGTTTGTTTCTCTTCTATGGCTTCATTGTTGGGTTCACCAGGTCAAGGAAACTATGCTGCAGCAAATGCTTTTATGGATAGTTTAGTTTACCATCGTCGTACCAAGGGTTTACCTGGTTTGAGCATTAACTGGGGACCTTGGAGTCAAGCAGGTATGGCAAGTCGCTTGGATAATCAACATCTTAGCAAAATGCAAGCCATGGGAATTACCCCTCTAACTTCAGAACAGGGATTATTAATTCTAGAACAACTATTAGAACAATCTTTATCACAAGTCGGAGTTTTACCATTGGAATGGTCGGTGTTCCAGGAGCAATTCAATTTTGGCAATCAAATACCGTTTCTTGATGAATTGGTAACCCCAAGTAAACCAACAAAAAATCACAATCAACAGCGATTGTTGGATAAATTGGCATCTGCTTCCGAAGGCGATCGCCACAATATTTTAATTGATTATATTCAAACAGAAGTCAAGAAGGTACTAAGGCTCAATTCATCTGAGTCACTGGATCTAGATGTGGGTTTTGCCGAGCTTGGTATGGATTCGTTGATGGTGATGGAACTAAAAAACCAACTCCAAAATAATTTGGAGACTTCTGTTCCGACAACATTAGCAATTGAGTATCCCACCATTCAAAAATTATCTGACTATTTAGCTGAGGAAGTAATGGGATGGAAGTCAACTGAGGTAAACAACATTGACTCACCCAAAATTGAAATAGAAGTTTTCTCAGAATTAGAAGAATTAGAACAAATTGCAGAAGAAGATGTTGAATCCTTAATTGCTAAGGAACTTGAAGAATTACAAACACTATTAGGAAAGAATTAATCATGAAATCACAGAAACCAGAACAAATCTCTTCATCAAAACAGGTATTTTTAGCACTCAAAGAAGCAAGAACTAGATTAGAGGAAATAGAGTATTCCAAGAACGAGCCAATTGCCATTATAGGTATGGGCTGTAGATTTCCTGGAGGAGCAAATAACCCAGAGAAATTCTGGCAACTTTTACGTGAAGGTAAAGATGCAATTAAACCAATTCCTTGCGAACGATGGGACATTGATGCTCACTACAATTCCAATCCCGATACGAATGGGAAAATGTACATCCGTGAAGCTGGATTATTATCCGAAATAGATCAATTTTCACCTAAGTTTTTTGGTATTTCCCCTAAAGAAGCCGTTAGTCTTGACCCCCAACAACGTTTACTGTTGGAAGTAAGTTGGGAAGCTTTAGAGCGAGCAGGACAAATACCCAATGAATTGAAAGATAGTCAAACAGGTGTTTTCTTGGGAATTGGTCAAAATGATTATGCACAGTTTAAACTAAACTCTGCTAATATCGAGGGCATTAATCCTTATGATGCATCGGGAAACGGGTTTTGCTTTGCGTCTGGTAGATTATCTTACTTTTTAGGTTTCAATGGTCCTTGTTTAGCCATAGATACAGCTTGTTCTTCTTCTTTAGTAGCAGTACATTTAGCTTGTCAAAGCCTGCGTTTGGGTGAGTGTAATCTAGCCCTAGCAGGTGGAGTACAACTGATATTATCACCTGTGGTGACTACAGCTTTATGTCAAATGAAAGCTTTATCACCAGATGGTCGTTGTAAAACTTTTGATGCTTCTGCTGACGGTTATGGAAGAGGTGAAGGATGTGGGGTAGTAGTCCTCAAGCGTCTTTCAGATGCAGTACGTGATGGCGATAATATTTTAGCAACAATTCGAGGCTCTGCCGTTAATCATGATGGACCAAGTAGCGGTTTAACGGTTCCGAATAAACTAGCACAGGAAACACTAATTCAGCAGGCTCTAGAAACAGCTAAGGTAGAAGCATCTGAAGTAAGTTATATTGAAGCACATGGTACGGGTACTTCTTTGGGAGATCCAATAGAAATTAGAGCTTTAGCCAAAGTTTTTCAAAAATCTCATTCTCCAGAAAACCCCTTGATGGTTGGTTCAGTGAAAACCAATATTGGTCATCTGGAAGCAGCAGCAGGTATTGCTGGTTTAATGAAAATAGTCTTACAACTACAACATCAAGAAATTGCTACCCATCTACACTTCACACAGCCCAATTCTCATATCAACTGGGAAAAACTTCCAGTACTTGTACCAACCCAACCAACTCAGTGGTCATCTGGTTCAAAAAGCCAATTGGCTGGGGTAAGTTCCTTTGGGATTAGCGGTACTAATGCTCATGTGATTTTAGAATCAGCACCACAGGAAGTCAAAATTCAAAATTCAAAAGTCAAAATAGATAAGTTACAAGTTAAAAATGAAGATTTTTGCTGCGAACGTCCTCGTCATATTTTTACTTTATCTGCGAAATGCGAAAACGCTCTACTGGAATTAGTACAAAAATATGAAGAGTTTTTAGATAGTAATTCTACAGCAACAATAGCCGATATTTGTTTTAGTGCCAATACAGGACGCAGTGATTTTGATTACCGTCTTGGTTTAGTAGCGGAATCAACAGAACAATTGCGTCAACAATTAAAAGTTTTTAAAACTGAAGATAATCCAGGAATTATTAGGGGTCAACTTAATAGCAAAAAACAACCGAAAATTGCATTTTTATTTACAGGTCAAGGTTCCCAATATATAAATATGGGAAGACAACTTTATGAAACACAACCTGTATTTCGTCAAGCTTTAGAAGAATGCGAAACAATTTTACAAACTTATCTACAAGAATCTATTTTAGATATTATTTTTACAGATTCAGTTGCTACTTCAGCAATAAATGAAACTGCTTACACCCAACCAGCTTTATTTTCCATAGAATACGCTCTCTATAAATTATGGGAATCCTGGGGAATTAAACCAGATGCAGTTATGGGTCATAGTGTAGGTGAATATGTAGCAGCTACTGTTGCAGGAGTATTTAGTTTAGAAGACGGTTTGAAATTGATTTCTCACCGAGGAAGGTTAATGCAACAATTACCTCCGGTCGGCGAAATGTTATCTATAATGGCATCCGAGGAGGAAGTAAATCAATTAATTGCACCATACTCGGAAAAAGTTGCGATCGCAGCTATTAATGGTCCCCAAAGTATTGTTATTTCTGGTGAAGCAGAAGCCATTGGTACAATTAAGAAAAAATTAGATTCACTTAGTATAAAAAACAAACAGTTGCAAGTCTCTCATGCATTCCACTCACATTTGATGGAACCAATGCTTGAGGAATTTATGCTCATAGCGAATCAAGTCACCTACAACCAACCAGAGATTAAACTGATATCAAATGTAACGGGAAGCCAAGCAGACAATAATATTACCACAGCTTCTTACTGGGTAAATCATGTCAGAAAACCAGTAAAATTTGCTCGCAGTATGGAAACTTTGAGTCAAGAAGGTTATGAAATCTTCTTAGAAATTGGACCAAAACCAATTTTATTAGGGATGGGAAAACAGTGTTTACCTAATCATGGAATTTGGCTACCTTCTCTAAGACCAAATCAAGGTGAATGGCAACAAATACTACAAAGCTTGGCAGAATTATATGTAAAAGGAGTCAAAATTGATTGGTTGGGATTTGATAAAGATTATTCTCGTAGTAAGGTTATATTACCGACCTATCCATTTCAAAGACAAAGTTATTGGATTGAAAACTCACTAGAATATTCTCGAAAAACCATTGCTAGCTCAGATGAAAATAAAACCACAAATATTGTTGAATTGCTGAATAATGGTAATACTCAAAAGTTAGTTCAGCAGTTAGAAACAGTTGGTAAATTGTCCCCAGAACAAATTAATTTATTGCCAGAATTACTCGAACTATTAGTAGAACAGCATCAACAAGAACTCAATACAGAAACTATCAAAGATTGCTTCTACCAAATAAAGTGGAAACCTTCAGATAATATTCAACCCAAAACAAGCATTCAACCAGGTCATTGGTTAATTTTTGCAGATAGTACTGGAATCAGCGAAAAATTAGCTCAACTTTTACGACCACAAGGATGCGAATATAGCTTAGTATATCGAGGTGAAAACTATCAAAAATTATCAGCAAGTACTTACCAACTCAATCCCACACAACCCCAAGATTTTGATAAACTGATTCAAAGTATCGAGAAAAATCGTAAATTACCGCTACAAAAAGTAATTCATCTGTGGAGTTTAGATGCTCCTGCTAGCAAAGATTTAACCATTACTTCCTTAGAACAAACCCAAATTTGGGGATGTGGTTCTGTATTACACTTAGTCCAAGCATTAACCAAAACAAAAACAGATAATAGAGCTAAATTGTGGTTAGTGACTCGGGGAACTCAATCAGTAAAATCATCTATAGAAAAAGTATCATTAGCTGCATCACCCTTATGGGGTATGGGTCGAGTAATATCCCTAGAACATCCGCAACTATGGGGAGGATTAATTGATTTAGATTCACTTTCCCCAGAATCGGAAACCCAAACTCTAGTGCAACTTTTAGCCGATAATAATCAACCAGAAGACCATATAGCTTTGCGAGGAGAACTCACATACACGGCTCGTTTGGTCAAACAATCGCCAACAATTTCACAACCATTATCCCTTAATTCAAACGCTACTTACCTGATTACAGGAGGATTGGGAGCTTTAGGATTACATACAGCTAAATTAATGGTTGAGAAAGGTGCCAAACATTTGGTGTTGCTCGGTCGTAGCAAACCCTCAGAAGATAAATTAGCCACCATCAATAATTTACAACAACAAGGAACTGAAATAATCCTAGTTCAAGCGGATATTTGTAACGCAGGAGAAATTTCCCAAATCTTTGAACAAATAGACAATCTCAAAGGAATTATTCATGCTGCTGGTATAGAAATACTTCAACCAATCCAGCAAATGGAATTAACTCACTTAAAACAAGTCATGGCAGCTAAAGTCATTGGTGGATGGAACCTTCATCAATTAACCCAAGATAAACAGCTAGACTTTTTTATTACCTTCTCATCCATCGCTGCGGTATGGGGTTCAGCAGGTCAAGCTCATTACGCAGCAGCAAACCATTTCTTAGATACATTAGTCCATTACCGTCAAGCAAAAGGATTACCCAGTTTTAGTGTAAATTGGGGACCTTGGTCTGGTGGTGGTATTGCCAAGGAAGATGATTTAAAAGAACTCAGGAAAAGAGGTGTAGAACCCATATCTCCCCAACAAGGAATTGCAGTACTACAACAGTTATGGAATAGCGGTAATTCCCAAACAACAGTAGCTAATGTTAATTGGAGTTTATTTAAACAAGTTTACGAAGTTGGAGGACAAAAATCACTTCTTTCTGAAATTGAGATTGAAGCACTCGAAACCCCAACATCAAATTCCGAACAAAACGAATTTTTAGTAAAATTGGAATCAGTAGATGAGCGCGATCGCTACGATTTTCTCAAGACTAGAATTCAAACTGAAGTAGCGAAAGTACTGGGTTTGAGCGAAACCCAACTACCCGGTTTTGAAGAAGGATTTTTCGATTTGGGTATGGACTCCTTAATGGCAGTTGATTTAAATAATCGCATGACAAAATTGCTAGGAGTGACATTACCCCCAACCCTGAGCTTTGATTTTCCCAACATTGAGCAACTAACTAAGTATATAAGTTATCAAATACTGGAGTTGACTACCGAAGATGATACCGAGCAAGAAGAAAAGTTTTTGGAAGCTAATCTATTAAATGAGATAGAACAAGCATCTGAGGAAGAACTTGAAGGTTCAATTGATGAAATTTTGACTTCGATTACTTCCTTTAAGCTTTAAAATTACAAAAAGTTTTTCTCCCCCTGCTCTTTCAAATCATAAGGCAGAGGGCTTTTCAGTATTTTTTTTCAGAGCAATTATAAAGTTTTGTAAATTTTGTGGAATATGATGATTTTTAATACCGAGTATAAGCGTGAAGTTCAGCTTTCAGTTACTTGTGATTATTCAAGTAACAAATAAAATCTGAAAATCAATTATATTTGCACAGCATTAACAACGATTTATTAAGGAGTAAATAAATATAATTTTTCTCCCGTACTGTTCAGTAAGTCAGCACAAAAAGCCAAACTGTATTACAGAATTTAATTAAGTTTAAAGTCCTAACTGATTATTTTTAATTAATATCTATCCTCAATAATAATATCAATATCAAGCGACACAAAAATTATGTCCAAACCATCAATTAAAGAAGATAAAATTCAACAACTTTCCCCCTTACAAAGGGCTGCTTTGGCACTGAGAAAATTAGACCAGAAGTTCAACAATATATTACATGAACCCATCGCCATTATCGGTATGGGCTGTTCCTTCCCCGGTGGAGCAAACACTCCAGAAAAATTCTGGGAGTTACTACAGGGAAACACTAGCGCTAGGGAAGAAATACCAAGCGAACGCTGGAATATTGATGAATACTATGACCCAGAACGAGAAACTGCGGGTAAAATAGTTACCCGTTACGGTCACTTTGTTAAGTCAGTAGACCAATTTGATCCAGAATTTTTTGGTATCTCTCCTCGGGAATCAGCAGCAATAGACCCCCAACATAGGTTGTTACTGGAAGTCAGTTGGCAAGCTCTAGAACGAGCTGGACAGAAGATTGAACGGCTATCGGCTTTGGCAGTTGGTGTATTTGTAGGTAATGATGGTCATGATTACGAACAACTGATGCAGGAGCATTTACAACAAGAACCAAACAGTTCTCTTGCTATCTATACAGGGACGGGTAATAGTATTTCCAGTGCTGCAGGTCGTTTAGCTTATACTTTTGGATTTACCGGACCAACGGTCACTATTGACACAGCCTGTTCTTCTTCTTTGGTCGCAATTCACCAAGCCTGCAACAGCTTACGTTTGAGAGAATGCGAGATGGCTATTGCTGGGGGAGTAAAACTTCATCTCACTCCAGAAGGTTATATTTTGACTTCCCGTGTAGGAATGATTTCTCCTGATGGTTTGTGTAAAACCTTTGATATATCTGCGAATGGTTATGCTCGGGGAGAAGGCTGTGGCATGATTGTACTGAAGCCTCTGAGTAAAGCTAAAGAGGATGGAGACCAAATTTTAGCTTTGATTCGGGGTAGTGCAGTTAACCAAGATGGTCCCAGTAGTGGCTTAACGGTACCCAACGGACAATCTCAACAAAAACTAATAAAACAAGCTCTCAAGCAAGCCCAAATAGAGCCAGCAGAAATTAGTTACTTGGAAGCTCACGGTACGGGAACTTCCCTGGGAGACCCCATAGAAGTAAATGCAGCTGTAGCAGTACTCGGTCAAGAGCGTCCATTAGAGCAGCCATTGTGGGTAGGGGCGGTGAAGACAAATATTGGACATTTGGAAGCAGCAGCTGGGGTATCGGGACTAATTAAGGTAGTCTTATCTATGCAACATCAGCAACTACCTGCTCACTTACATCTGCAAGAACCCAATCCCAAGATTGATTGGCAACCCTGGTTAAAGGTACCTCAAGCTTTGACACCTTGGCTTGCTCCCAAAGGTAGATTTGCAGGAGTGAGTTCCTTTGGATTTACTGGCACAAATGCTCATGTGGTGCTATCGGAAGCTCCTGATGATATCTCTATTCCTAGAGGAGAGTATGAGCGTCCGGTACATCTATTGCAGTTGTCAGCTAAGAATGAGCAAGCTTTGCTTGAATTAGCCCAAAATTATATTGATTATCTAAAAACTCACCCAGAACAGTATTTAGGAGATATCTGCTTTACTGCTAATAGTTGCAGGTTAAGCTATAAACATCGTCTGGCTGTGGTTGCTAAGAGCCGAGAAGAGTTACAAACTAAGCTCTATGGTTTTATTGCAGATTCGCCAAAGATGGGTTTGACGAGTGGGGAAATTAGCAGTCCTCAACTACCTAAAGTAGCAATGTTGTTTACCGGACAAGGTTCTCAATATGTGGGTATGGGTCGTCAACTTTACGAAACTCAACCAACTTTCAAAGCAATTGTTGACCAATGTGCAGAAATATTAAAGGACTATTTAGATAAGCCGTTATTAGAAATACTTTATGGCGCTGAAGCAGAAGAAGGTATCATAGCTCAAACTAAATATACACAACCAGCTTTGTTTGCGATTGAATACGCTCTCTATAAATTATGGGAATCTTGGGGAATAAAACCAGATGTGGTGATGGGTCACAGTGTAGGAGAATATGTAGCAGCTACCGTTGCAGGGGTATTTAGTTTAAAAGATGGTTTAAAGTTAATTTCCCACCGAGGACGGTTAATGCAGCAGCTACCTCCGGTCGGTGAGATGTTATCTATAATGGCATCCGAGGAGGAAGTAAATCAACTGATTGCACGATATTCAGAAAAAGTCGCGATCGCAGCGATTAACGCTCCCCAAAGCATTGTTATTTCTGGTGAAGCAGAAGCCATTAGAGAAATCAGTGGCACCTTGGAAGCACGAGGTACAAAAAATAAGCAACTACAAGTATCTCATGGGTTCCACTCACATTTGATGGAACCAATGCTAGAGGAATTTACGCTGATAGCAAATCAAATAACCTACAATCAACCCCGGATTCCTTTGATATCAAATGTAACGGGAGTTAAGGTAGATGATAGTATTACTACTGCAAATTACTGGGTAAATCACATCAGACAACCAGTCAAATTTGCTCTTAGTATGGAAACTTTGGGTCAAGAAGGTTATGAAATTTTCCTAGAAATTGGACCAAAACCAATTTTGTTAGGGATGGGGAAACAGTGTTTACCTAATCATGGAATTTGGTTACCTTCTCTACGACCAAATCAAGAAGACTGGCAACAAATACTACACAGTTTGGCAGAATTATATGTAAAAGGAGTCAAAGTTGATTGGTTGGGATTTGATAAAGATTATTTCCATAAAAAACTGGTATTACCCACTTATCCATTTCAACGAAAACGCTATTGGGTTGAAAATAAAGAACATCCACATCCAAAAACAGAAGATATATCTCTAGAAAATAGCTTAACTCAAACAATCAATAGTATTAATGAAAATATCAATTTGTCATTAGAACAACAAGAATTATTTCAACAAGAAGATAAGTTTACAGTTATGAAAAACACAAAATCAATATCAGCAAGACGAGATAATATTATCCAAGAAGTTAGTTCTTTTATTTTCCAGGTATTGGGTTTTAATGATTCATCAAAAATAAATATTCATGATAATCTTCTGGAAATGGGGGCTGATTCTCTCACTATTATGGAAATTGGCAGTAAAGTAGAGAAATTCTATGGAATAAATATACCAATCCGTAAGTTTTTTGAAGAATTGACAACTCTTGATGCTTTAGTAACATATATCGATTTGAATTTATCTCCTGAATTGTATATTCAATCTGATTCAGAGAAAACTGAGCAAAATAATAATCAAAGTCATAATCAAAATAATTTAATCCCTATTGAGTCAAAAGTCGCTGACAAAACTATTGATAAATTTCGAGAAACAGTTATACAACAGCAACTTGAAATTATGTCAAAGCAGTTAGAAATTTTAGGAAACAATACAACATCTAACGAGCAGTCTTTGACATCAGGAAACAAGCAAGTTCCATCAGCTTCCATAACATCAACAACTGTTGATTCCTCCCATAAAATCCAAGAGAGTAGAGTTTCTCATCAAAAATCTTTTCCTCCTACTGTAAAACTGAATCAAGGTTTAAACCCACAACAAAAGAGTTATCTAGAGGAATTAATTACCACTTACACGAAAAAAACTCAAAAATCGAAGGAAAGAGCTTTAGCTTACCGTTCAGTCCTAGCTGATAAGAGAACATCAGTAGGGTTTCGTTTAGAACTCAAAGAAATAAAATATCCGATTGTGGGAGAATCTTCTCATGGCTCTAGAATCAGGGATGTTGATGGTAATGAATATATAGACGTTTCAATGGGTTTTGGGGTTCATCTTTTTGGTCACCAACCACAGTTTGTAATTGAAGCTTTACAAAACCAGCTACAACAAGGAATGCAAATTGGTCCACAAGCTAAACTTGCTGGAGAAGTCGCACAGCTAATTCATGAATTAACAGGAATGGAACGAGTCGCTTTCTGTAATTCCGGTACAGAAGCAGTTATGACTGCGTTACGTCTTGCAAGACTAGCTACAGGTCGTGACAAAATTGTCATGTTTAGTGGCTCATATCACGGTCAATTTGATGGAACTTTAGCTGTTCCACTAACTAATAGCTTAGAGAACAACTTCAAATCAGCACCAATACTTCCAGGTATTCTACAAAAAATGGTTGATGATGTTATCGTTCTCAAATATGATGACCCAGAATCTCTAGAAATCATCAAAGCTTATAATCAAGAATTGGCTGGTATTATTGTGGAACCCGTCCAAAGTCGTCATCCAGACTTACAACCACATGTTTTTCTACAACAAATAAGGCAGCTTACCAAAGAAATTGGTATTCCCCTAATTTTTGATGAAATAGTTACTGGTTTTCGCATTCATCCAGGAGGCTCCCAAGCTGTATTTGGTATTGAAGCAGATATTACAACCTATGGTAAATCTGTAGGAGGTGGTATCCCGATTGGGATTGTTACTGGTAAAGCTGCTTATATGGATGGTTTAGATGGTGGTGAATGGAGTTACGGAGATGCTTCTTATCCTCAGAAACTACAGACATTTTTTGGTGGTACTTTCAACAAGAATCCTTTGGCTATAGCAGCAGCACTTGCAGTACTGAAACATTTGAAAACCCAAGGGTCTGCATTACAAGAAAAGCTAAATCAACGTACTTCTAAGTTTATAGCAACATTAAATACTTATTTTGAACAAGAGTACATACCAATTAAAATGGTAAATTTTGGTTCAATGTTTAGGTTCGTTGCATTAGGAAATAACGAATTATCTCAACCAATCGAATTAGATATATTCTTCTACAAGTTAATTGAAAAAGGTATTTATATGTGGGAAGGAAGAAACGGTCCCCCTTGCTATCTTTCCACTGCTCACACGGATGAAGATATTGAATTTATCATCTCTTCTGTCAAAGATACTATATCAGAAATGCGTCCGTGTTTTTTTGAGAGCAGCAACCAGGAAACTACTCAAATGAACAATAGCGAAACTGAGCGCGTGAGTGGTAGTTTATAAACGTTTTCAGTTAGCTGCAATAAAAATTTAACCACACCCTTCCCCTCTCCAAATCATCGGAGAGGGGTTTTATGTAGGACAGACGATATCGTTAAGTTTTGTAACCTATGATGGAATTTAATGGTTTTTAATCCTGAGTATAGATGGGATGTTTGGTTTTTTATCATTTTTAATAAGTTTAATTCAAAGTCATTTTAAACATTTTTTAATGGTATTTATTTCATCATGAATGAATGGTTTTACTAGTTTTTGCGATTTATTTTTAATTTTTGACTTTTATTTTCTAGGACTAAGAGGTAAATCATGAAGAACTTAATTGAATTTTTGCAAGATATTCACAATGAAGGTTGGCAGCTGTGGAGTGAAAATGGAAAATTATCTTACAATGCTCCCAAGAGTCAATCAACTGATTCAATATTAGCGACACTCAAGCAGAATAAAACAGAAATTCTACAGTTGCTTCCTACTTTGCAAAATCAACAAGCCAAAAGTTTAATTAATAGAAATAAGCAATCAGAAGCAATCATAGTTTCCTTAACAGAAGCTCAAAAACAACTTTGGTTTTTAGACCAATTAAAAGGTAATAGTAAACAAGCTTATGTTGATTTTGCTGGTTTTCAGTTAAAGGGAGTATTGAATATTGATGCAATGGAGCGAACAATTCAAACCATTGTAGAGCGTCATGAAGCTTTGAGAACAAAAATATGTCCTGATGGAAAATTTCAGGAAGTTTTACCAGAGGTAGATTTTCAAATTCCTTTAATTGATTTTTCTAATTTATCAGCCAGCGAACGCGAATCTTATGTGGCTAAATGGTTGGAACAAAAAATACAAGAACCTTTCAATCTCAATCAAGCTCCTCTGTTACAGGTTTATATTATTAAACTGGAAAAAGAACTACATCAATTAATTTTGAAAATTCATCATATTATTTATGATGGGTTTTCAATGGGAATAATTCTCCAAGAAATCTCTAGTTTGTATGAAGCGTATTGTCAAGGATATATTTCTCAATTAAAACCACCAATTCAATTTAGAGAATATATAGAATTGCAAAATCAAAAAACACATATAGAAGCAATTAAAAATCATGAATTTTACTGGTTAGAGAAATTTTATAATTCTGTTCCTATTCTTAATCTACCAACTGATAGACCTCGTGCATCAATCAGGAGCTACAAAGGTGCTAAACAAACTCTTTGTTTAGATGCTAAACTTTCTGCTCAAATCCAAAGAGTTAGTAAACAGTTTCGTTGTACGCTGTTTATGACTCTTTTAGCAGCATATAAAATTTTACTTTACAAACTCACAGGTGATGAAGATATTGTCATAGGTATTCCTACAGCAGGACGTAATTTTGAAGGAAGCGATAATTTAGTTGGCTACTGTACCCATTTATTGCCGATTAGAAGTAATATTTTTGCCACAAATACTGGAAAATCTCTAAGTTTTGCAGATTTTTTAATCCAAGATAGAGGTCTATTGCTAGATGATTACGAACATCAAGATTATCCTTTTTCCCAATTACTTAATAAATTAGATATTAAAAGAGACCCAAGTAGACCTCTTTTGGTTTCAACGGTCTTCAATTTAAACCCATCACAGAATATAAATTTGTCAGGATTAGAATGTAGTTTACTATCTATTCCTAAGAATTTTGTTGCTTATGATATCGAACTAGATATTACCAAAACCGAAAACGAATTATTATTGAATTTATCCTATAATTCCGATTTATTTGACAATACAACTATCAAGCGTTGGTTATCCCATTTCCAGAATCTACTTACAGAAATTGTGGAAAATCCTCAACTTCCTGTAGGTAAATTACCTTTGTTGTCAGAATCCGAACGCAATCAATTATTGGTAGAGTGGAATGATAATGCAACGGATTATCCCAAAGATAAATGTATTTACCAGTTGTTTGAAGAACAGGTGGAAAAAACTCCCGATGCTGTAGCGGTAGTCTTTGGAGATAAACAATTAACTTATCAACAATTAAATCAAAAAGCCAACCAACTAGCACATCATCTTCATACCCTGGGAGTAAAACCAGAAGTGTTGGTTGGTATTTGTGTTGAACGTTCAATGGAAATGTTGGTGGGACTTTTGGGGATACTTAAAGCGGGTGGTGCTTATGTACCGCTCGATTCTAAATACCCACAAGAAAGATTGAGTTATATGTTGGCTGATTCCGGTGTTGAGGTGTTGCTAACTCAAAACTCATTGCAGTCATCTTTACCAAACAATCAAGCACAAGTAATCTGTTTGGATACAGATTGGCATGAAATTGAGCAAAATAGTCAAGAAAATCTTGATATAGGTGCAAATTCCAATAATTTGGCTTATGTTATCTACACCTCCGGTTCCACTGGAAAACCAAAAGGAGTTTCGGTTGAACATGCTTCATTATGCAACCTTGCGCTTTCACAAATCAATTTATTTGATGTCAAACCAAGCAGTCGGGTGCTGCAATTTGCTTCTTTTAGTTTTGATGCTTCTGTTTCGGAAGTATTTATGGCTGTGACAAAGGGAGCTACGATAGTTTTTGCAACAGCTTCTGAGTTAATGCCTGGAGATGATTTGAAGCGAACTCTACAGCAATTCGATATCACTCATGTTACATTACCTCCTTCAGCCTTAGCGGTATTACCCACCTCGGAATTTCCACAACTGAGTAATATAATTGTTGCAGGTGAAGCTTGTCCGGTTGAATTAGCTAAAAAATGGTCAGTTGGTCGTCGTTTCTTAAATGCTTATGGTCCTAGTGAGTCTACGGTTTGTAGCACTGTGAGCCTTTTAAACAAGGACATTGAAAAGATTACCATTGGTCGTCCTATAAGTAATATCAAAATCTACATTCTAGATTCACACCTACAACCAGTACCTATCGGCGTACCAGGAGAATTGTACATTGGAGGTGATGGCTTAGCTAGGGGTTATCTCAATCGTCCGGAACTAACTTCAGAAAAATTTATCCAAAATCCCTTTGAAAATTCGCCATCGCAACGACTTTATAAAACAGGAGATTTAGCTCAATATTTACCCGATGGTAATATAGAATTCCTCGGTCGCATCGATAATCAAGTGAAAGTACGGGGTTTTCGCATTGAATTGGGAGAAATTGAAGCCGTCCTCAACAGCCATCCCCAAGTCCAACAAGGTGTAGTTATTACCACCTCTGATGTGGGTTCTAACAAACGCTTAATTGGTTATGTAGTCTGCAAGGAATCGCTTACCAATCAAGAACTGCGTGATTTTATCAAGCAGAAGTTACCCGAATACATGGTGCCTTCTATATTTGTATTTTTAGACACTTTACCATTGACACCCAACGGCAAAGTAGACCGGAAAGCATTACAAGCAACGGATACGGATATATACGAAATAGAACGAGAAACTGAATACATTGCACCACGTAATCATACAGAGGAAACAATAGCCAACATATTCGGTGAAGTTGTAAAAGTACAAAATGTTGGTATCCACGACGATTTCTTTAGTTTGGGAGGAAATTCCCTACTAGCAACCCAATTAATTTCTCGATTGAAAGTTGCTTTTGATTTAGAAATACCTTTAGGTTTAATCTTTGAATCCCCTACTGTTGCTCAACTGGAAGCAAAATTTACTGAATTACGTACCAAAAATAGCAGCTTAAATCTTTCCTCAATTCAACCAAGAACCGAGAACGGACAATTACCCCTATCCTGGGCACAAGAGCGACTTTGGTTTCTCGATCAACTTGAAGGCTCAAATGCCATCCATAATATATCAGGGGGTTTACGCATCAAGGGCAACTTGGATATTAATGCTTTACAACTGGCATTATCTGAAATAGTAAACCGTCACGAAGTACTACGCACTAGTTTCCAAAAAGAAGATGGTAAACCAATACAGGTAATTCACCCCCAAGCTACCATAAACATAGATTTAGTAGACTTAGAGCAACTAGAAGCAACAGAACGGGAAAACTTTGTCCAACAACAAGCAAAACTAGAAGCAAATACTCCCTTTAACTTAGAAATTGCACCATTAATTAGGTCTAGCTTGCTAAAATTATCTTCCACAGAATATGTGTTGTTATTAACCATGCATCACATTGTTTCTGATGGTTGGTCAATGGGGATATTCATTGAAGAAGTATGTAGTTTATACAAAGCTTTTACACAAGGAGAACCAACACCTCTAGTAGAATTACTCATTCAATATGCAGACTTTGCAATTTGGCAAAGACAATATTTAAGTGGGGACTTATTACAAACTCAACTCAATTACTGGCTTTCTCAACTCAATGGTGCGCCCAGTTTATTACAATTACCAACAGATCGTCCTCGTCAGGGGCTACAAACTTACCAGGGTAGTGAGAAGAGCTTTACTTTAAATGCAGATTTAACTCAAAAAGTTAAAACCCTTTCTCAGTCTTCGGGTACTACCTTATTCATGACATTGTTCGCAGCATTTGCAACTTTACTATATCGCTATAGCGGACAGTCAGATATTACAATCGGTTCTCCCATCGCTAACCGCAACCGTAATGATATTGAGCCATTGATTGGCTTTTTCGTAAATACCTTGGTGTTGAGAAGCCATTTTGAAGATAATCCCAGTTTCGAGAGCTTACTTGCACAAGTTAGAGAAACCACACTTAAAGGCTATGAAAATCAAGATGTACCTTTTGAGAAATTAGTAGAAGCAATACAACCACAACGCGACCTAAGTTATTCTCCCCTATTCCAAGTAATGTTTATCTTGCAGAATGCACCAATAGGGGAAATAGAGTTACCTGGGGCAACTTTGAGTAACCTGGAAAAGGAAAGTGCAAGTTCTGAGTTTGATTTAACTTTGTCAATCACAGAAACTGACGGAGCCTTGAAGTGTGAATGGGAATACAGTACTGACTTATTTGATGCTTCAACTATTGAACGAATGGCTGGTCATTTCGAGAACTTGTTGTCAGCCATTGTGGAAAATCCTTCTCAAAAAGTGAGTAATTTGAATTTACTGGGTGAAACCGAACGTCGTCAATTATTAGTTGACTGGAACGATACCGCAACAGAATATCCCAAACATAAATCTATTCACCAATTATTTGAGGAGCAAGTAGAAAAAACACCGGATGCTGTAGCGGTAGTATTTAAAGAGGAAAAATTAACCTATAAGCAATTAAATCAAAAAGCCAACCAACTAGCACGTCATTTACAGAGTCTTGGTGTTAAACCCGAAGTATTGGTAGGAATTAGTATAGAGCGTTCTATTGAAATGGTGGTAGGAATTTTGGGGATACTCAAAGCTGGTGGTGCTTATGTACCATTTGATCCCAATTATCCCACAGAAAGATTGAGTTATATGTTGAACGATTCCGCTGTTTCTGTGTTGCTGACTCAAAAGTCATTGCTGGAATCTTTACCTCAAAATCAAGCATTCAAAATTTGCTTGGATACCGATTGGGAAGAAATTGAGCAACATAGTCAAGATAATTTTGAAGTTGGGATAACTTCTGATAACTTGGCTTACACCATTTACACATCTGGTTCCACCGGAAAACCAAAAGGAGTTTTAGTTGCTCACAATAGTTTAGTTAATGCTTACTTTGCTTGGGAGGATGCTTATCAACTTAAAACTCAAGCCAGAAATCACCTGCAAATGGCTAGTTTCTCCTTTGATGTATTTGCCGGAAATTTAGTTCGCGCTCTTTGTTCCGGAGGAACCTTAGTTTTATGTCCTATCACTCATCTTTTGGATGCTGCAAAACTCTATGAATTGATGCTTACTCAAGAAATTGATTGTGCTGAATTCGTACCAGCGGTAATCAGAAACTTAATGGAATATCTTCAGGAAACTAAGCAGAATTTGCATT
The DNA here is from genome assembly GCA_039820645.1 of Cyanobacteria bacterium J06633_8. GTDB lineage: Bacteria > Cyanobacteriota > Cyanobacteriia > Cyanobacteriales > Nostocaceae > Rivularia. Next base: position 35,926 of record JBCBPQ010000004.1, read on the forward strand.
TCATGAAGGTAATGATAGTTGGTTCGGATAGTTGGTACATAGAAGAACATGAAAAATTAAGGGATTTGTGTAGTCCAACAACACATTTAATTAATTCCTATGGAGTAACAGAAGCTACTATTGATAGTTCTTACTTTGACAATATTTGCAGCAAAGAACTCAGAGACAAATTAGTTCCCATCGGACATCCATTTGCTAACAACCAAATGTATATCCTAGATAAACAACTGCAACCGTTACCCATTGGTGTACCCGGAGAATTATATATTGGAGGGGATGGCTTAGCCAGAGGTTATCTAAACCGTCCAGAACTAACTTCAGAAAAATTTATCCAAAATCCCTTCGACAATTCTAAATCCAAGCGGCTTTACAAAACCGGAGACCTAGCTCGCTACTTAAGTGATGGTAATATTGAATTCCTTGGTCGCATCGATAACCAAGTAAAAGTACGTGGTTTTCGCATCGAACTCGGAGAAATTGAAGCTCTCCTCAATACCCATCCTCAAGTTAACCAAGCTGTAATCATTCTTAGAGAAGATACTCCTGGTAACCAGCGACTAGTAGCTTATATAGTTAGTTCTTCCGACTCATTAAATAGCGCAGAGTTACGACCATACTTACTATCTAAATTACCAGAATATATGGTACCGTCTGCTTTTGTATTGCTAGAAGCTCTACCATTAACACCCAACGGCAAAGTAGATAGAAAAGCATTACCAGCACCAGATATAAATTTAACCCGCTCCCATGAATACATTCCACCTCAAACTGAAACTGAAAAACAAATAGCAGCAGTTTTACAAGAAGTATTGCAAGTAGAGAAGGTAAGTATCTATGACAATTTCTTTGAATTAGGAGCTAATTCACTCACATTAGTTGTTATTAACAGTAAGTTACGTCAAATATTATCAATAGAACTACCTGTTGTTGATATGTTTACTTGTCCAAATATCAAAGCTTTGAGTCAACATATCACAAAAAATGATACGACCGAAGCTGTAGAAGAACAGATGTTAAGTCGCAGTCAAATTAAATCTAGTATGAAAAGAAGACGGCAGCGCAGACAAAACAGGTAAAATCTGAGATTAGCATCCAAAAAAACTTTTTTCTATGAAAAATAGCTTCTTTGATTTATGCTCTACAATTTTTGTCCTGTACTTAGGGTAGAGTATAATCCCTTTTCCTCTCTACTTTTGCAAGCTTTTGTTCTGTACTGAAACATTTTGCATCTACCACCACAAAACTTTGAATTTCTGCCACAGTACAATTAGGTACCATCTTTGATAAAGCTGGTACATTTCCTTCCTGTAAGCTTTGAAAAATACCGTTTGTTAATTTGACTAATTTATCTTCAGTCAAATCACTCAACAAGTATTGTTTCAGCCATTTACTTCTTTTAATATAATCTGGAGTAAATGTTTCTGGCTCTAACAACCAGAAATCTATTCCATACTTCTGAACTAGATTTTTGACATCTGCTAAATTGGAACTGTACTCGGCTTGAATCAATTCTATAGTTCGCTGACGGAATTTCTGATAGTAACCAAACTGCCAAGGAATAGCATATTCTCTTGCTGCCAAAATTGAACGCTGAGAAAATGTAGGTAAATTGTCAGCTTCTGATGCTATAGAAGCAATTAGAGTATCTTTTGGTTGTTTTTTAAAGAACTCATAGAGAACTGGAAAATTACCTGTAACGTAGCCAGATTTAGGAAAATTTTTGATAAAGAAAGGATAATAAAATAATAGAGTAATAGAAATAAATACAGTAAAACTTATGGCAAAAAACTGACGAGTAAGGGAGTAACTTATAGTTTGTTTAGAACCTATAGATAAAATTGTATCTAACATTATTGTTAATGTAATCGCAGCATATAAAACTAAAACAATTATCAGACTATACTGAGTGTAACGGCTGGGAAGATAAAGTTTAAATAGTAGTATATGAGAAGCAATAAACATTACCAGCGATACCAATAATATCTGTGGTAATAGCATAACATCGCTGTTCAATTTTCGGAGTAAAGGAAATTTAGTCCTAAATTGGCGTATAAATGGCAATATTAAAGCAGTAAATATGGTTGTAGGTGCAAACAAATTTGCCGTAATTATCCCACTACGTCCATATAAAAAATAGTAAAATAAATTATCATTAAAAAAAACAGAGCGTCCTCCTAAAAATAACTCAGGCAACTGTCTGGCTTGATTAACTGTAATTACTGGACCAAATTCTGATGATTTTATAGCGTAAGGTAACATTACCAAAAATGCTACTCCTAGTCCAACGATACAGAAAATATAACGTTCTCGCTCTTGTGAAAAACGAAAACTTCCTGTTTGCCAATTCCAAATTCGTATAATTAAAATTCCAGCACAAATAAATACACATTGGGGATAAAAAACTCCCAATAACCCAATGCTTACCAAGCATGGTAGTAAAGATCGACTTAGTAAATAGTATAGAAATGCGAACATTAATGGGTAGGTGAAAGCTCTTCCTGTAGCAGAAGCCAAATCACTCCTCATCCAGAGATTTTGATTCAGAATTACAGTTGCGATAAATCCGGTAATTGGCACCGGAAAAATTCGCATACAGAGAGCAAAACAATAAGCAGTACTGATTATTCCTAAGACTAATGGTAATAATTTACTTAAAAATAAAGGATTGACACCTAAAATTGCGAACCAATTATAAATACTCGAATATCCCACAGGAGCCACAGACTGAAAATAATCGGCTATAAAATCATTGGGAAATAAATTAGAATCTAAAAAACGCATCATCCAAAATACATGCTGCCTTGCATCATCTTGAACAACGTACTCGCTGCTAAACGCTTGTTGTAATCCCAAGATTGCGTTAATAACAGCAAAAGTAATACTGAAACTAAACCAAAAAATAGTCCGTTTTCGAGATAATTTATGATAGTTACCAATTAATAATCTGTGTATTGTTGAAATTAACATTTCTTTTGGCTTTTATTTATTATTAGTTATTGATTGATATTTGGTTTGCCTTTGGAATGACCGCGTATTTTTTTAATTGTTGTTAAATATTGTCCCAGAAAAGGTAGCCCCCCAATAGCTAATAATAAATATCTGGAAGTGCATAGTAAGCCTAGTGCAGCGGCAGTTGGTTCATTTAAATATGGTTTATAAAATGTAATAATAGCAGCATCCCTAGTCCCTACTCCAGCAAAAGTCAGTGGTACTAAGCCAGCCAAAATTGATAATTGACATAAAGCAATATGAGTTAAAAACGGTATCCAGGCTTTGAGAGCTAAGATGAGTAACCATATTTGAAGAATATGCCCAAAGGTAATCAATATGGATATACCTGCAACCTTGAGAGGAATAGATTTATTTTGCCAAAAATAATCATGCATTTCTTCCCAAGATAACCGTAGAACTTCAAGAAGGGATTTTAGCTTTTTGGGTAATATTTTACTAGTAGTCTGAAATACAAATGTATAAAAATAACGGGAAGCAATTAGCATTAACCCAAACACAATACCAAAAACCACAGTGATGAGCATCACCTCAATCAACCAATTTTTTTGAGTGTAAATTATCAGCCCAAAGGCACACCATATAAGAATTGATAACAAATCACAGGTTTTTTCAAACAATACCAAAGACAGTGATAGAGAACCATCTAAGTGTCTTTTTTCCTTAAGAAAATATGCCTTAGCGATATCTCCCATCTTGGAAGGCAGCACCATATTCAGTGCGCTAGCTACTAAAACTAAACGATTAGCTTCACCAAATCCCAAGCGACTATCATTAGGCATTAGCTGTTGTAAACGCCAAGCCGTTAACATTGCCAATGGTACAACCATTCCTAAACTAATTGTCATCCACCATCGGTCACTATTTTGAAATAATTCAACCAGTTTCGGAATATCAATTTTCCAGTAAATAATTGCCAGGATAGTAAAACTGACCAAAATAGAAATGATTTTTTTCATCGAAAAACCTCTGGGAGCATTGAAAGCATGTATCTTTAGAACACGGAGGAACTTTAACACACTCTCCTAGCGTCTCCGCAGAAAAAACAGATTTATCTACCGTGAATTAATATCAAAAACAATACAATTAGCCATATGTTTTATGGATTTCTAGTAGTTCGTCAAGTCAACGAAGGCGGGATTAATTGTAAGAAAAAAAAGTAATTTTCTCCCCCTGCTTCCTCCGCTCCCCCTGCTCCCCCTGCTTCCACCCAGCAATGAAGGGCTTGTGAGAGTACTAGGCTAGAAACTCCCCGCTTAAAGTCGAAGGCTGCTGACCATTTTTAGCTGCATTGGTATCCAAGCGGCGCATCCGTAATTGTACATCTTCTAACATCCGCCGGTTAGCTGCCATTACATCCGCCACCAAACCAAACATCCATAGCTGAAAGCCAATTAATATTAAAATAGCCGTGAGAATCAAACTTGGTATATGAGTACCACCAATATCATAGAAAAGCATTAATATCAGCCAGCGGATACCTAATATCACTCCCAAAGAAAACGGCACACTGCCTAAGATTAAGAAAAAACGCAGCGGATTATAAAGCATAAAAATGCGTAAAATAGTAAATAGCGATCGCACTACATAAGTAGTGTTATTTTTAACTAATCGCGAAGGGCGTAAAACAGGATTAGTTCTAATGGGTACAGAAATAATACTCATACCCTTTTGCCCAGCTTGAATAATAGTTTCTAGAGTATATGTATAATTGTTAAATACATTTAGTCGCAAAGCGGCTTCTTGGCTAAAAGCACGAAAACCACTGGGAGCATCAGAAATACTAGTATTACTTGCTACTCGTACCACCCAACTACCAAGTTTTTGCAACAGCTTTTTTGTTAAAGAAAAGTGTTTCGTTTTCCAAATTGGCCTGGCACCAACAACTATATCTGCTTGCTTTAAAAGAATGGGCTGTATAAGTTTGGCAATATCATCAGCACAGTACTGATTATCAGCATCAGTGTTAACAATAATATCCGCTCCGGCTTTTAAAGAAGCCTCTAACCCCGCGATAAAAGCTTTAGCAAGCCCTTGATTTCTCGGAAAATGAACGATATGGTCTACACCACAAGCTTTTGCTACTTCAACAGTTCTATCCTGGCTACCGTCGTCAATAATCAACCATTCAATAGAGTCAACACCTCGTAATTGCCGAGGTAGTGCAGATAAAGTGACTTTTAGAGAACCTTCTTCGTTGTAACAAGGAATTTGTATTATTAATTTTGCCATAAGAATCTTTGAAAGTTGAGAAACCCAGCCTCAAAAACACTGGGATAGTTATGATGACTTTTAGAAGTGCTGAAGCCGAAAGGTCTTTTGTGAAGAATATTAGCAGTTAATTCTAAGTTCTGTATGATGCGCTGTTTACGTTCGCTGGATAAGTAAATCGGCGTTAAAAAATCAAGGTATGTCCAATCCCCAATTCATTGGTAAGCCTACAGTGTAGCGCAAGGGAGCTTGTAGGTATTTCACTTAGCATTATCTGAGAACTTGAAACAATAAGCGTTAAAAAGTTGACTTGAAAAATGTTTCTGGCTCTAACAAGCAGAAATCTATTAGCTGAAGCCAAATCACTCCTCATCTATCTAATGGAGTATTTATCAAGAAAAAGAATTTGCTCGGAAATGCATAAAAGCCTGTATTGGCTGTAGAGAGTAATTTAGGAAGGCAAAACAGCCCATAACTTACTCATAAAGCAAATTTTTGTAAATACTGATAACAAAAACAGCCAGAAATACCGAAAGATAATAGGAACCCACAAAGGAGTATCTTGTTATGGGGAAAAATCAATTGCAGTCTTCTCCATCTTTAGATGAATTAGCACTAACAGCTAAAGAGGCTGCTATAAGAGCAGAAGAAAAAAATAATGTGCTTAGTTTTGAAGCGAAACAAGAAGCATTATTGGAAAAGCGAGCTGCACTGACACAATTAGTCAGTTTATTAGCAGAAAGGATAAAAGTGGAGATGCCGAAACCTCAAAATGCTAGTAAATCCGAGTATCTCTATGAAGAATTTATTCAAGAATTATGGTTGTATATCTGTAAAAATATTACTAAATACAATCCAGATAAAGGTTCATTTATGACTTGGGTTAGAAATAAGTCAAAATATATAAATATTGATGCTTACAACTGGATTAATTGGAAAAAGCGAAATAATGAGATGAAAGTTATTTCTACAACTGATAATAATGAATCTGGTACTAATATCCTTGATAGATACGATCCAGATGAAATTAATCCTTTTCGTAGGATATCTGAAGAATGGATAGAATTTAAAGAGTTTTTAGCATTTGTAAAAAAAGATCCAGAAGGAAAATTTGTCAGTAAAATTTTTAAGAATAAAGTCAGCTATCAAGCAATTGTCCTGAAAAAATGCGAAGAAGGTAAAACCTGGAAAGAAATTTATCAGGAATTAGGATTAGGAAATACTCATGGTTCTATATATAGTTTTTATGTAAGAGCTAGTGAAGAGTTTCTTCCCTACTTTAAAAAGTATCTTAGTGAAGAAATATTAGTGAATAAATTAGGAGAGTAAAGTCATGAGTAATACCCAAGAGAAATTAGCATTTACCTTAACCATAGATGGAAAAATGATAAATATTGCAGAAAAATTTAGCAATATGCATCATGCTCAAAAATCGCGAGAGGTTTATTTAAATACCTTGGCGGTATTAGCTTTCAATTTTTACTGTCAGTGCATGGAAATTGAAACCGATTTAGATAAAAGTTATGGTGTGGATGGCATTATGCCATACTTAATCAATACTGCTAGTCTTTTTATAAAAGATAAAGGTTTATTAGAATGTCGTCCCGTACTTCCTTTCCAAGGATATTGTCACATACCATCTGAAGTTTTATCAGAACGTATTGGTTATGTAATAGTAGAAATTGATGAAGATAATAGACAAGCAAGAATATTAGGCTTTGTCGAATCTGTTGAAACCGAAAAATTACTTCTAAATCAGTTAGGTTCGCTACAAGATTTTTTAACTTATTTACACAAATTACAACCCGTAGAAGTTAAAGAAGATACAATAAATTTGACTGGTATTATTGAAAATGCTGCAAATCAGATTAACGAAGGAATAGTTAAATTAAGTAAATGGTTTGACGGCATATTGGATAATGGATGGGAAGCTAATTTAGCTGTGGCAAAAAGTATTTCACCCGTTGAAACATCTGCAAATCAAGAAACTGGTGCAGCAAAATTTATTCATCTCAAGCATCTATCCGAAGCACTTTTATTAATTCTTCGTCAGACACAAATGAGTCCAAATGAAGTAGAGATTGTTCTCAGACTTTATCCAGCAAGTGAATCTATATTTTTGTTAGATGGGATAAAAATGACGTTGCTAGATGAAGGAGATCAAAAAATTCCTCAACTTGAGAAAAAATCAAAAGCTAGTAACTGGCTGCAACTAAAATTTAAAGGAAATATCGGAGATAAATTTGGTTTGAAAATTAGCCTTGAAGAAGATAGTATTCTGGAAAAATTTGTTATTTAAGCATTCCAATTAATATCTAAAAGGTGGAAATATGAGTCACAATATCTATGCTTTATTAGTTGGAATAGATGAATATCAATCCTCAGAAATCCCTTCTTTAAGAGGATGCGTTAACGATATCACGGCAATTAACGACTTTTTAATTAAACGAGTTGCAAAAAGCAAAGATAAATTACATATTAAAAAGTTAATCAATCAAGAAGCAACTCGTCAATCAATAATTGATAGCTTCCGACAACACCTTTGTTTAGCTCAAAGCGATGATACTGCCTTATTTTACTTTAGCGGGCATGGTTCGCAGGAGCAAGCAGCAGCAGAATTTTGGCATTTAGAACCTGATAAATTAAACGAAACTTTGGTTTGTTGGGATAGCAGACAAAATAATATTTGGGATTTAGCGGATAAAGAAGTTGCCAAGCTAATTTCTGAAGTTGCTCACAATCATCCGCATATTGTTGTCATTTTAGATTGTTGTCATTCAGGTGGAGGAGTTCGCAGTCATACTTCTGAATATACGGGTATACGTGAAGTTGCAGCTAATTTGAAAGAAAGATCGATTAATGATTTTATCTTCTCTGTGGAGGAAATAAAAGGATTTACCTCTGTTGGCAATAAACAAAGTAGATTTAATTTACCATCATCGGAATATATCTTGTTAGCTGCTTGTCGCGATAATGAAGAAGCGAAAGAACATTATAGTCAAAAAAGAGGAGTCTTTTCCTACTTTTTACTAGACAGTTTGCAAAGAAACGATACTTTGACTTATCGCGATTTATTTAAGCGAGCTAATGTATGTGTACGTAGTTTTTACCCAAATCAATCACCGCAAATAGAAGCAACAAATTCAAATTATCTAGATTGGTCATTTTTGGGAGGGAAAGCGAATAAAAGACAGCCTTATTTTACAGCTACATATAACGGAGTAGATGGTTGGAGTATTGACGGTGGAGCAATTCACGGAATTGTTGCTGGTTCCGAAAACGAAAAAACTCGATTAGCTATTTTTCCCATCACAGTAGAAAATACACATCAATTAGAAGGGGCGATCGCCGTGGCTGAAATTACGAAAGTGTTACCGCAATTGAGCTATATTCATATATCTGGAGAAAAAGAAGAATTAGATCCAGAGTTAACCTATAAAGTCGTAATTACTTCTATCCCATCATCTTATCTTAAAATCTATTTTGAAGGATATGATTCGGGAATAAAATGTCTTCGTCAAGCTATGAAAAAAGCTTTTTGCGGAGAACGCCCTTCACTGTATTTATGTGAAATATTTGATGCTTATGCAGCTGATTTTCGCGTGCGTGCGTTTGAAGAGCAATATATTATTATTCGTAATAGCGATAACCGACAAATAATATCTTCGGGCAGTGGATTTAATTATGAAAGTGCATTGCAAGCGATTCAATCTTTAGAACATATTGCGCGATGGACAAATATTGCCACAATTACAAGCCCTATTAATAGCAGCATTCCTACAGATGCTGTGACTATGCAAATATATCAAGACAATGTAGAAATAGAAGATTGTCAAATTGCTTTAGAATACCAAGCTGACAATAACGAGTTAATACCTCCAAAAATTACGATTAAGGTGACTAATACTAGTAAGATGCGTCTTTACTGCGTATTACTAAATTTAACCGAACTTTTTGAAATTAACGTAATTCCTTTAGGAGGGAAAACTTCTATTCAACTAGAGCCAGCACAAGAAGCTTTTGCCTGCGAAGGAAAAGAAATTCCGATTTTCATACCCGATACATGGAAACATGAGAAAAGAGAATACAAAGATATTCTTAAGCTAATTGTTAGTACTAGCGATTTTGATGGTAGTTTACTAAAACAAGGCAAAATTGAAATACTATCAAATCGCTCCCAGAGTATAGAAAATACTTTGCCAGCTTCTGATGATAAAAATATAGATAACTTAATCAAAATTGTATCATCCCGTGCAATTATTCCCGATATTATAGACTCTCAAGATTCCGAAAAATGGGACGATTGGCTAACGAAAGAAATCTTGATTACAACAGCGATTCCGAAAAATTTGGATTTATGCATATATGAATCCCAACAAGAAAATACAGAAGATGAAGATGAGCAACAAAATCAATCTATGTTTATTAGCTTATGTAAAAATAAAACAGCTAAATTCATTATTGGCTTAACTTTTATGGCTGCTACTATTGTCGGAATGTTTACAGTTTGGCAGCAATCTCAATTAAGGAATTGTACAGAAACAATATGTCCTGTTTCTAACAAGCTTTCACATTAATTTAAAACTAGGGGAAAGTAAAAATATGGCTGTGTACCGTTTAAAATTCCGTGAGGCTAAATCTAAATTTAAATCTATATCTAAAAATAAACTTCTCAATATACAGGTTATTTTAGCAAGCATGATGGTTCTTATAACTGGTAGTCTTGCAATATACGAATACACCGCATTTGCAGCAAGAAAGGATGCTTATGAAACCTTAGTTAAAGCAAGTCAATTACAGAATAATCAGGAAGTACTTAAAGCATCTGCAACTTTTCTAGAAAAAAAATCTTTTCTTCACAAAGATGAACGCACCTCACAAGTAATAGAGCTATATCAAAATGCATTAGTGCGATGGCTTCCCCAACAACCAGGTGAACAACTTTCAGTGCAAGAAGAAAAATATATAGACTTGATGAAAAAATTACAGCAATCTAAAAGCCAAAAAGGTAGTAACTAATCATGAATAAAAGAATTATCAACTTACTAAGTCTCAGTGCAATAATCGCATCTCCAATCGCTTTAGGTGCTGTTTATCTTCATACCAGCGCACCGCAAGTAAAAGCAGAATCAGTAGAGATTGTAACTAATAGAAATTTTCCCGTAAATAAAGCTAGGGTAATTAACTTTGAACCAAACAAAGGATTTGAAAAATTAACATCCCGTCAGAAGAAAGAGCAATTACGAGATTGGTTATTGTTCGCAGTTGTTTCCGGTAAAGGATTAAACAGCAATCAAATAAATCAGACAGTCTACGACTTACCGACGGTACGTTACGACTTTATGAATCCGGTTGCTAACTTTGAACACGGCGAAACTCGTTCCCGTTATGTGGGAAAAGGTAAAGTAATTGCAATTGTACCGAAAACAAATGATAAGCAACAGCGAATTAATCACCTTGCTTCTATTAGCGATCGCCATCGTAAAGATGTAGGAGAAAAACCAAAAGTAATTGAAGTATTTGAGTACGATATTAATCCCAATAATCAGTCTGCTACTATAACTCGAAAAAATGATATTGACGGAGATAAAATTTTTAGTCCTGAATACGGATATTATGCAACTACAATTAGCAATGAAAGCGACTTAAGAAAGTTTATCACTCAAGTTAATAATATTACCTTTGCTCAAGTCAACGGTTCTACTTTAACTTTAGCTGGACGTAAAATTGATGGCAAGAACCAAGATATTACATTAGAAGATATTGCAGCACTATGGCAATCAGAACAGGGAATAAGGGAGCGTCCGCAGGATTTTAATTATGTAAATGGTAGTGGATTTTCTTTAGATCCAAGTTTTGATTACTCCCGATTGCAAAAAGTTCTAGATAATAATAAATCTTTGATTCAAGCAATCAAGTTAAAAGGTAAACCTGTAATTAGTGATGAAGATATAAACAACGCAAAACAGGGTTTAGCAAACAAAGATATAGTTCCCTATCGTCAGTTAAGTGATAAATTATCTAAATTTCTCAAATCCGAGCAAGGTAAAAAAGCATTGCGAGAAGGAGAAATTGGAAAGGAATTAAAGCAGCAAGTTGATGCATATAAAAAAAGACAAAATAGACAAATTAAAGCAGAACTGAAACGCTATAATAATCAATTACGTCAAGAAATTGAAGCAGAAGCTGTTGCTGCACAAAAGTCAGGTAAGCTAAGAACAGAGATTGAACAGGAACTTACTCTAAAGGCTCAGCAGAAAGAGCAACAATACCAACAATTTCGAGATAATTTAATCAAGCAAAAAGATAAAGAACTCACACAGTTTATCACTGCCAAAATAAACAGTAAAGATGCAGAAATTGATAAAGTTTTGCGAGGTCATGTCAGCCAAGGATTTATATACGCTCGTTATAACGGCGATTTGCAAGGAACAGAAGTGGGAATGAATCTGTTTTATACAGATTTACTAGCTAAACTTTGGGGTTTTGATTATGCTAACTCGGCTCCAGAAGAACCCGTCGAAGATTTTAAAGCCAAAAAAAATATCAGTGTTTCACCAATATATGAGGAAGAATTAGAAAAAAATTCTTCTACTAGAATTTGGTTCGAGCCAAATACAAAAGAATTTCAAGTTGCAGACGCAGGAAATAAGATTATTTTTTCTCCTATTGCTACTAAAGTTTCTGCTCGTTCTCACAACCCCCTTGAAATTGGAGGAGACAAGAACGAAAAAGCAGCTAATATTGTTTCAGACAAATTTAACGCTTTTTGGAACGCTCATTATCAAGAAGTTGCTGAATTTGAGCCACAATATAAAAAGCTCAACTCGATTATGAAGTGGAGCTTATTAATAAGCTGGATAAATAATTCTCGCAATAGCACAAGTTTAAATTTTTTAAGCGATATCAAGGTCAAACGCGACTGGAATTTTGCTAATTGGGTTCAAGCCAACAAAAATCAGTTAAAATTCAAAAACTGGGCTGGACAACCTTGTAGTAATCAGTCAGAAATTATCGTAGAAAAACCTGTATGCTTCTATAAGAAAGGTGAGAAAGAGATTAAAACAGAAACAATGCCTGTTTTAGTTTCCAAAGCCTTTAACCAATTTGGTAAAAACCTTCATCTGTATGGTGGTGTTTCTCTATCGAGTAGAGATTTATTTACTAAACAACGTCCGATTAACAAATTTACTTCAGTAGATGAAGTTAGTTTACGCCCAAATATTGATTATGATTCTGTAAAAGTTGTAGGAGATAAACTTACTTTTAAAACACTACCTACAGCAAAGGATTTAAGTCAATTAGAAGGAACAACATACGTATTTAAACCTACTAACTCACTTGAATCTTCAACTAAAATTACTCCTCAAAAAAATCTCAAATTCCGCACTCAAAATGCAGAATTAGTCAATCAGTCCTTTAGTAGAAAAATTACCACAACTGTTCATGGAGTAAAAATTGAAAGTGATTTTGGTGGTACAGAATTTGGCGATTTAAATGTTACCAAAACAGCAAATGGTTTCAAAGTCGGTTTTGTAAGTCGCTCTGTAGACGATGGTTATACTATTGCATCTCGTGCTAGTAGCTATAAAGGTGACAATCTTCCTGCTCATATTGCAAAAATAGATGGCGTTGAATCTGTTAAATACTCTTTATCCCAACCGAATGAATTATATGTCAAATTTAGCTCATCTGATAATAAATCGGTAAGACTTAGTACAGGTGGTGGTGGTGGGGATGGTACAAAACCTCCTACCTTCATGAGAGTTGCGGAGCCTGAAGATGGTGCGCGTAGTTTTAATGTTCAATTTCTAAAAGATGATGAAGTATTCAAAAGAACCCAGGGTTATCAGGAAATACCTGGTTCAAGTAAGGGCTTTGAAACCAGATTTGATTCTAGCAAGCAAGTTACGAAGCTAATTGAAAATCCGTTACAGTATAAAATACTGAAAAAACAAAAATTGCAGCAGCGAATCGCAGAAATTGACGAATCGCTTAAAGCAGGTGAATACAAAAAAGCATCAAAGTTAATTGACGATTCTATACAGCATTTTCGTGGCGATCCTAATTTGAATTTGCGAAAAGCTTTAAGTGATATACATGAAGGCAAGCGGGTTGTTAAAGAAGTGAATTCGCAAGGAGAAAAAATATATCCTAGCAAAAATTTCTTCGATGAAATCAACAATCGTAACTATAATTCTGTTGAAACTGACGAAGGAGTATTTTTTGTTCAAGACTCACCCCAATTGAATAATTTAGACTTTAGTCAACGAATTGATGAAAGCGTTTCTTCCGGCTCTGGAGCAAGGTTTTATAAACTTGAAGCAACTGAAGTGACTGTAGGTGGTGGAAATCCTCCTGGTGGAAACCCTCCCGGTGGAAAGCCTCCCGGTGGAGGAGGTAGTCCAAATGCATCTCCTAATCCTGGAGAAGGTTTCAACAACATTAGTAGATTCAATATGAGAGTAAATAATGTTTATCAAGCACCTATAAGTGACTCTTGTAAAAAGGAAGAAGATAGCAAAGATGAAGAAAACAATTCAAATTGTAATCAAGATAAACCTACTTATTTTGTGATTTTACCGGAGAACAAATCAGTTGAATTAACCAATTAGGAGTAATTGATAAATAATTGAATTGTAGAACTTAAACTAATACTGCGTAGGTTTTGGGGAGATCCTCCCTAACCCTCCTTAGTAAGGAGGGAATAAAAGCCACGCCACTTACTACAACGGAGGAAACCTCCGCAACGTAGTGGCTCCCCTTTTTTAAGGGGGGAGAGGGGGGATAACCCGAGCAACGTCTCAAAATCTATATTCATACCAACATTCAAAAATATCCAATGCCCTACGATACCTTTACCGAACTCGAAGCTGCTTATAATATCGTTCAAGAAAAATGGTTTCAAGGTAATTTAATCGAAGCTTATAATGATTTATATGAAATATTTCAATATCGGATTTTACATTCTCACCTTACAGATGCCGATTTAAAAATTATCCAGTCATTAGCAGATTTAGCTGGAATATTTGGTAATTTTAAAGCCGCAGACAATTTACTTCGCGCAGCTATTAGTTTATACGAACAAAGAAAAAGCGAATATTGGGCTGACTACGCTCGCTTAAGATTAATTCAAATATCTATAGATAAAGGTGATTTAAATCAAGCCCAAAACTTGCTTCTGGAAATGTCACCACGAATTGGCGATATCAATAATATTCAATTTGCTTTACCAAGTTTATTGCAATGGGAATCAGGATGTATTTGGAGGGATGCAGATTCTGAAAGACGCACTGTGTTATTTGCCGAATTATACCTAGCAATGGGACGTTTGTTAGCTAGTTCGGGACAATATGGAGAAGCTTTGATTAGTCTTGAAAGGGGTTTAGATTATACTCAAGGAGAAGATATTCAAAATATTCCTTCCCTCGCATTACAAACATTTTTCCCACTCAAATTAAATATCGCTTCTGCTCTCCTGGAAAAAGGTGAATTTTATCGTGCAGATAATTTACTTAGGGAATCACAAACACAACTCAATCCAACCCAACATCCCGAGTATCAGATTAAATTGTTAGAGCTATCTGGTAAACTTAATCTTTTACAAGGAAATTTAGGTGAGGGATTAAAAAAATTTCAACAGGTTGAAAAACTTTGTCGTCAACTTCGTTCTCCACGAGCAATGTTGCGAGCAAAGCTCAATCTTGTTCATATTTTAATACAACTGAATCAAACTAGTACGGCTCAAAATTATTTACTAGATACTCAGCGCGATGCTTTAAAAATTAACGATAGTGCTTTAGTCTCGCGAGCAGAGTTGTTGCAGCAACTTTGTAATGCTCGCAGCAATTCCCCGGTGGCTGGTATTTCTGTGACGGAAATGAGCAGGAGAATATCTTATGAACCTCTGAAAAAAACAAAATTTAAGCTAGATTTTTCTAATCAATCCTCTAATTATTTAGCTTGGTTTGAAGACCGTGCTTTAGCATTTCAGTTATTACTTAGCGAACACAAACTTGATGATGCCAGCGATTTAATTGAACATATAAAAAAAGTATTTAAATGTACTGATTCTGAAATTATTCAAGTCAGGATAAGTGTTTTATCAGCCATTTTGATTTACTATCAAGGTACTTACAATAAGAATTTAAAAAAAATACAACAAGCTCATAAAATTCTATCAGAAATCTGTCTAAAATTCGATAAAATGGGTTTAAAACCAGAACTTTGGCAGGTACAAAGAATAATGATTTGGTGTCGGACTCGTTTAAATTATTCACCTGCTGCCGTAGAAGCCCTTACCCTATCAGCAAATCAATTACTCGAACAAATTACTAACACTCTTCCTCCTGCCGAACAGGTATTTTATCTGTTAAATAAATGGACGGCAGACGAAGAATATATTGCATCCCAAATTAATCAATTAAGTCGTTTAAAATCCCAGTTAAATCGAGTTAATCTATTTCAGCGCCTATGGCTGCGTTTGCAATTAATGCGAAAACTCAATGCTCTAGTTGAATATATTGATAAATACAAAGGCGCTTTAGCAAAACGCACAACTAAACCAGAAAAAACTATTGAGAAAATTATACCTTCTAAATCATTTTGGTTACGTCTCATAACGCATCCAAAAAACCGAATTACCTTAATGTTTTTAATTTTACCCGACCGTATATTAGTAATCAAATCAGGTTTATTTTTGTTTGATTTTAACGTAATTCCTACCACTCGTATCAAAGTACGAAACTGCGTCAAGCAATGGTATGATTGCATTCAAGGATTTGACGGTTATCGAGATATTGGTGTCAGCAATAATTCAAACTACAGTCAAAAAATGATGGCAGTATCCCAGGTAGGACAAGAAGTTACCGAGAATCTTGCAGATATATTAGGTTTGCCGCAAATACTCCAACAACTTCCCAAACGCATAGGAGCATTAACTATCATACCTGACGATATATTGCATGGTTTTCCATTTGCAGCAATTACTTATAAAAATAAATATTTAATACAAACTTATGCTATTTCCATTGCTTACGAATTAAATAGTAAATCTATCAAACCTTTATCCACTCCCAGAAAACAAGCTTTAGTTGTTGGTGTATCTCAAAAAATTCAGCAATTTCAAGCCTTACCAGGAGTCAATAGAGAACTTAAGCAAGTAGTTAGGTGGTTAAGAAACAATAATATATCTTATTTGCAGTTGCGAGATAAAGATAATTCTGCCACTAAAACCGCAATTGTTGAAAAATTATCTCAAGCTAACTTATTGCATATTGCCTGTCACGGTACATTTGAACCAAACCAACCAGATAAATCCGGACTAGTATTAATTTCCGACTCCGGACAAAAAGACATTCTCAGCCTTCGGCAACTATCAGAAATCGACTTAAGCCGATTGCGTCATGCAACTCTTTCCTCTTGCTTTAGTGCCGATCACTTTATTCTTCCAGGACGTTGGATTATTAGTTTACCAGAAACATTGTGGCGTTCTGGTACTCAAAGTATTCTTGGTTGCCTATGGCAAGTTTCCGATAAAGTTGCAGTTTCCTTCATGAGCAAATTTTACCACTATTTAGAACAATTTCCTCGCGATCGCGCCCTGCGTCGCACTCAATTAGATTGTTTAAATAACCAACTTCCCAACTGCGAAAATTTAGATACTTCTAATCCCTTCTTTTGGGCTGGATTTTGTCTTTATGGCGATTATACTTTTTTGAATCTTGGTAATAACTATAAATTTTAATCCTTAAAAAATGTGCTTTAAATGCTCCGTAAAAAATCACCTTATCGGTGAAAAATTTCACTTTAGGGACATCCAAAAATTAAATTACTCAATTTCTGCATCTAATACGACTATCAGATTTATTCTCCCCCTGCTCCCCCTGCTCCCCCTGCTCCCCCTGTTCCCCCTGCTCTCCAAAGCGATTGATTAGTTTTTAAATTGAAAGTCCCTTATCCTCTTGGAGAAATTGAGTAAATAACTGAACTTTAGTAGAAAGATGACGATTTACAGGGTAAATGACACACAAAGTTAGCTCTGGTAGACGATAATCGGGCAAAATAATTTTTAGTTTGCCTTGCTCTAATTCATCTTTGATAATAAAAGTTGGTAATATAATAATCCCTAAACCCCTAACAGCAGTATCTCTCAAAACTTCACCATTGTTAGAACAAAAAATTCCATCTATAGAGACTTGCTCAACTGTATTATTATGTGTATTGGTTAATTCCCAATCACAACCTTTTGTGGAATAACCATAGTGCAAATAAGAATGTTGTTTTAATTCTGAGGGTTTGACAGGAATTCCTTTTGCTTCTAGATAACTCGGTGCCGCACAAATAACTAAAGGAAATGTTGTAATGTGATGGGCTACTAAACTTGGATATTCTTGGGGTAAAGTAATGCGAATTACTATGTCGTAACCTTCACTTATAGGATCTACAAAACGGTCTTCCAAAGTCAATATGATTTTTACATCTGGATAGCGAGTCATAAATTCTGCTACTTTTGCACCAAGAAACGATATTCCAAAAGACATGGGAGCATTAATTCTCAGAATTCCTTTGGGTTCGCTGTGTTGATGAGATACTGCTAATTCTGCTTCTTCTAAACTACTGAGAATATCGATACAGCGTTCGTAAAAGGCTCTACCATTATCAGTGAGTGTAACTTTACGAGTTGTACGATAGAGCAACTGTACCCCTAATTGATTTTCTAGGTTAATTACTAACTTATTCACCGCTGAACGAGATAGCTGCATTTTCCTCGCAGCAGCAGCAAAGCTTCCTTCTTCCACTACTTGAGTGAAAGCTCGCATACTTTCAAATTTATCCATTAGTTTTATACTTTTGAACGCAAAGGGGCGCAGAGTCAAACGCAGAGGGACACAGAGTCAAGAAAATGTGCAATTTGTATAAGGCACTTACAGATAATAAAATATCCCACCGTCGGTGTCGCCTGAAAGGCGACACCACCAAAATCTTGGGTTTGACCGGAATATTTGTAAAACGGTGGGATATTTTATTTCTTGGATCTCCCTAAGTCTTAATTGTGTATTGATATTGTAGACTATATAGAAACAATATGTCGATTAAATAGTATATTGTCTTTTTTATTAAAACAGTCAATAATATAACTAAGCAAAAAAACAATTGATAACTGTTAACTGATAACTGTTAACTGTTAAACACAGAAGGTAAAAATTATGATTATTATTCGTCCATCTCAAGAAAGAGGCAATGCTAATTTTGGTTGGCTCGATAGTAACCATACTTTTTCTTTTGGTAGTTACTACGATCCCAATCACATGGGTTTTAGCAATCTGCGAGTAATTAATGAGGATAAAGTCCAACCTGGTAAAGGTTTTAGTACTCATAGCCACAAAGATATGGAAATTATCTCCTATGTTTTAGAAGGAGAGCTAGAACACAAAGATAGTATTGGTACTGGTTCGATAATTCGTCCTGGGGATGTACAAAGGATGTCTGCTGGAACTGGTATTGCTCATAGTGAATTCAATGCTTCTAATACCAACGGAGTTCACTTTCTGCAAATTTGGATATTACCAGAGAAAAAAGGAATTCAACCCAGCTACGAGCAGAAGCATTTTTCTGTTGCAGAAAAACAAGGAAAGTTAAAATTAGTTGCTTCCCCTGATGGAAGAGATAATTCAGTGACAATTCATCAGGATGCAAATTTGTATGTTGCTGTTTTAAATAATGGCGATCGCCTGAACCACAGTACTGATAAAAATCGGTCATTATGGCTACAAGTTGCTAGAGGTGCGTTGGATATTAACGGTGAATCTCTGGGGGCTGGTGACGGTGCTGCGATTACTGAAGAATCAGAGATTGCCATAGTTGCTACTAGTGATAACACAGAAGTACTGTTGTTTGATTTAGCTTAAAATTCATCCCCGCAAAAAGATGGATTTATCAGTACCAAGTAGTCTTCCCTTACAGTTGCGGGATGGGGCTAGGTATGAAAACTTGGTCGCAGGACAGGTACTGTTTCATTATCGAGATCCAGCTAAATATATCTTTGCTCTGGAAATTGGACGGATTCGATTGGTGCGCTACACCTGCGAAGGGAATCTAGTTATTTTTCAAATAGTAAGGATGAAGGAAAGTTTTGCTGAATCTGCACTATTCACAGAACTGTACGATTGTCATGCGATTGCCGAAGTCCCATCCCGTGTCATTTGCTATCCCAAAACTATTATTTGGGAATTGCTGCAAGATAATATCGAACTCGCTTTAAATCTTTTACAAAAATGCAATCTCAAAAGCCAATCTTTGAAAAAACTATTAGAACTACGCAGTATTCGCTCAGCACGGGAACGGTTATTGCAATACCTATTATTGATGGCGACGACCGAGAAAACAAGAATATTTTTGGATCGCTCCTACAAAGATATAGCCAACGAATTGGGTTTAAGTTCGGAAACCTTATACCGTAACCTTTCAGAATTGGAAAAATCGGGTATTATCAGTCGTCAAGGTCGAAAAATAGAGTTATTGATTCCCAAAACATGATTCAAATCATATGCTCTTTTACGTAGGGAGTTATATACTCCACTTGGTTTATAAGACTTAGGTATTCCACGAGTAGAAAAATTCTATAGAAACCTATTGCAACGCCGTATTGATTTAAGGTGCTTCGCAAGTCTTGTAAACAAGCTTTAAAGGTAAAAATTTAATCAGTGAACAGTGAACAGTGAAAAATGAGTAAGCAATTTATAGCTGATAACTGATAACTGATAACTAATAACTAATAACTGGTAACTGAAATGACTACTTCCTACAAATACAATCGTCTCTCCAAAGAAGATGCTGTTGTTTTACTTATTGACCATCAAGCTGGTTTAATTTCCTTGGTGCAAGACTATTCCCCCAATGAATTCAAAAATAATGTTTTAGCTCTTTCAGAATCAGCCAAATTCTTTAATTTACCGATTATTCTTACAACCAGTTTTGAAAAGGGACCAAATGGACCATTAGTTCCCGAACTTAAGGAATCTCATCCCAATGCTCCTTATATTGCTCGTCCAGGTCAAATTAATGCTTGGGATAACGAAGATTTTGTCAAAGCGGTGAAAGATACTGGTCGTAAGCAATTAGTGATAGCAGGTATTGTTACTGATGTCTGTGTAGCTTTTCCAGCTTTATCAGCTATAGAAGATGGTTATGAAGTATTTGTAGTTGTTGATGCTTCTGGAACATTTAACAAAGATGTTCGAGATGCTGCTTTGATGAGAATGCAAGCTGCTGGAGTCCAGATGATGAGCTGGTTTAGTGTAGCTAGTGAACTACACCGAGATTGGCGTAATGATATTGAAGGTTTAGCTGCTTTACTATCTAAATATACTCCCAATTATCGCAGTTTAATGACTAGTTATTTTGCTACACAACAATAAAACACACCCAATGTAGAGACGTTATATATAACGTCTCCAGGTATAACGTCTCCAGGGGATTTGCGGGAAAAACCCCACCACCCAGAAATTCTGAAATCAACTAGTACTAATATTTTGCATTGGTTTTTAGTGATTGGTTTTCCCGGTAAATTTGGGGAGACGGGGCGCAGTGTTACGTTTCTACAAAACATCGGAATTAATGTGGTAGAACACTATTGTTAAGTCAAAAATCAAAGGTGAGAGTTTCTAATGGATACTATAGATGCAATTTATCAACGTCGTGCAGTAAAGCATTTTGACCCCAATCACAAAATTACACCAGAGGAAGAACAAAAACTTTTGGAAGCAATGATTCAAGCTCCAACAAGTTTCAATATTCAACATTGGCGTTTTGTAATTGTTCGAGAGCCAGAATTACGGGCAAAAATTCGCTCTGAGTTTGGTAATGACCAAGCTCAAATGACTGATGCTTCCTTACTTGTAATTTTTACAGCAGATGTACAAGCATGGCAAAAAGAACCAGAGCGTTATTGGCGTGATGCTCCCCAAGAAGTTAGTGACCTAATAGTTGGTTGGATGGTACCTTTTCATCAAGGTCGTGAATGGCTTCAGCGAGATGAGGCTCAACGTTCAATTGGCATGGCTATGCAAACTCTAATGCTAGCAGCTAAAGGTATAGGTTACGATTCTTGTCCAATGATTGGTTTTGATATTGATAAAGTCGCAGAATTGATTAATCTACCATCCGATTATGTCATGGGTCCAATGGTAGCAATTGGTAAAAAAGTTAAAGAACCTTGGCCAAAACCCGGACAATTACCTTTGAGTCAGTTAGTCGTTGAAAACAAGTTTTAAAACGAAGGAAAAGGGAAGAAGGAAGAGGTCTCAATGAAGGAATTTTACCACCATATATGAAAGACCTCACCCCGTCCTAGCGGACACCCCTCTCCTTAGTAAGGAGAGGGGAAGGGGAGCCACTGCGTTGCGCGGGTTTCCCGCGTTGTAGCAAGTGGCG
Source organism: Cyanobacteria bacterium J06633_8 (assembly GCA_039820645.1). GTDB lineage: Bacteria > Cyanobacteriota > Cyanobacteriia > Cyanobacteriales > Nostocaceae > Rivularia. The sequence goes on from JBCBPQ010000004.1 coordinate 57,580, forward strand.
TGGTGAGGTACCGATCAAAAGCTCAAATATGGTTAAAAAGTTAAAATCATGGATAACTTTCACAAGTTTCAAAGGCGGGATTTTTTCAAATTAGCTTTGGGAGCAGGATTTAGCAGCTACCTTATACATCAAGGGACAAATTGGGCACAGAATCCCAGGGATACAGCTAACAAGGCAAGTTTAATTCTTTATAATGGTCGCATTGCAACCCAAGACGATAAACGCTCTTTTGCAGAAGCTGTAGCAATTAAAGATAATCGTTTCCTGGCTGTGGGTAGTGAAAAGGAGATAATGGCTTACCGAGGAGATAAAACTCAGGTTATTAATCTCAATCGTCGTACAGTAATTCCGGGAATCAATGATAGTCATACCCATCTAATTCGCGGTGGGTTGAATTACAATATGGAATTGCGCTGGGATGGGGTTCCTTCTTTAGCTGATGCTCTGCGAATGCTTAAGGAACAAGCTAGAAGAACTCCTGCACCTCAGTGGGTAAGGGTGATTGGAGGTTGGAGTGAGTTTCAGTTTGCCGAACGACGAATGCCTACTATTAGGGAAATTAATGCTGTTTCTGGCGATGTACCTGTTTTCATTCTCAATCTTTACGACCGGGCTTTGCTCAATGGTGCAGCTTTAAAAGCTTTAGGAATCAATCGTAATACTACACCTCCTCCTAATTCTGTGATTGAAAAGGATAGTAAGGGTAATCCTACAGGGATGTTGATTGCTAAACCCAATGCCACAATATTATATGCTGCGATTGCACAAGGTCCCACATTAAGTTTAGAAGACCAAATAAATTCTAGCCGTCACTATATGCGGGAGATGAACCGTTTGGGGATTACTAGCGTTATTGATGCTGGTGGTGGTGGACAAAATTTTCCCGATGATTATCAAATTATTGACAAACTTCATAAAGAAGGATTGATGACGGTACGGGTTGCTTATAACTTGTTTACCCAAAACCCAGGAAAAGAAAAAGCAGACTTTGAAAGATGGATTAAAATTGCTAATCCCGGACAAGGAGACGATTTTTATCGGCTTAATGGTGCTGGGGAAATGTTAGTTTTCTCCGCTGCGGATTTTGAAGATTTTACCGAACCTCGTCCCGACCTCAATCCCAATATGGAAGGGGAGTTAACTGATGTTATTAAGCTTCTGGCTGCAAATAAATGGCCTTTTAGACTCCATGCTACTTATAATCAGTCCATATCTCGTTTTTTGAATGTATTTGAACAGGTTAACCGAGAAATTCCCTTTTCAGGGATGCACTGGATTTTAGACCATGCCGAAACAATTAGCGATCGCAATATTGAGCGTGTGAAAGCTTTGGGGGGTGGAATTGCTATTCAACACCGTATGGCTTTCCAAGGAGAATATTTTGTAGAGCGCTATGGTTTTGATGCAGCTAATGATACTCCCCCAATCAAAAAGATGATGGCTATGGATGTTCCTGTTTCTGGTGGTACAGATGGAACAAGAGTTGCTAGTTACAATCCTTGGGTGGGTTTGTACTGGTTGGTTTCAGGAAAAACTGTCGGGGGAACACCTATTTATAATCAAGCGAATCGGTTAAATCGGATGGATGCTTTAAGGACATATACTACTGCTGCTGCTTGGTTTTCCAATCAAGAAGGTAATAAAGGTTCTATTGTTCCGGGACAATTAGCAGATTTAGCTGTGTTATCGGAAGATTATTTCTCTGTACCTGAAGAAAGAATCAAACACCTCGAATCAGTTTTAACTATTGTTGATGGTAAACCTGTATATGCAAGCGCAGAATTTAATAAATTATCCCCTCCTGCTTTACCTATAAGTCCTGATTGGTCCCCCGTAAAGTATTTTGGTGGTTATCACAATGATTCAAAGATTAATTCTGTACCTCAGAGTCAGTCGGGAATAACTTCTTCTAGGCAAAATTTAAGGCTTTCTTCTCTGAATACAGCGGGTAGTTTATCTCATTTTTGGGGTGGTTTAGCTTGTGCTTGTTGTTATTGAAATAAGGAAGAGGGAAGAGGGTTTGAGCGGTTGGAATTGGGATTATGTATTTTTTAACGCAGAGGGATTTGGAGGTTCACGCAAAGGGACGCAGAGTTTTTTTTAGCTAATTTTTTCACATCTAGTAATCTGGGTTGTAGTGTCACGCACCAGCAGGATATTGTGACAATAGCGGCCATTCCTGTTTATTTGAGGGAAAATATATGAATTTACAAGAGAATCAAGCAAATCAAGAAGTCACCGCAGTTATTTCCCACTACATTCGTGCCGGTCGCGAATCTGGTTATGAGGAATGGCTGCAAGGAATTTCTCAAGTAGCAAGACAATTTGAAGGTCATAGTGGATTAACTATTCTCAGACCAAAACCAGGTTGTAAAGAAGAATATGTAATTATTCTCCGCTTTGATAAGTATAAAAATCTCTGCCAATGGATGCGATCGCCAGAAAGAAAAGAATGGATAGAACGCGCTCAACCTTTAATCGACAAACCAGAAAACGTTCAAATATTAACCGGATTAGAAGCCTTAGTATCTCTTCCCAATACAACTAATCCTCCACCACCAAAGTATAAAACTGCTTTTGTCACCTGGATTGGAGTATTTGTATGTTCATCTATCCTTGGTTATTTTTTAGGACCATTAGTAGCGAATTTACCTTACTTATTGCGTCAAGCAATTATGACCGGAATCACAGTTCTCTTACTGGCTTATGTAGTCATGCCTAGATTAACCCGTTTGTTTTATAAGTGGCTTCACTGAGCGGATACGGTTGATGGGCATTGATATTTTCACAAATTACGAATTTTTCTTACAGAGTTTCTTCTCACTTTCTGTAGCATTGGATTGAAGATAATCTTTTACTTGTTAACAACCATCCTTTAATAGTTTCTTTAATGTCAAGTCTTCCAATTTCCATAGGATTCGCGTTTTATCTTGGCTAGTTGAAGTCAGATTTTTACCGTCGGTACTCCAAGCTACACTAGTCACTGCCTCAGTGTGTCCGTTTAAGGTTTGGAGTTCTTCACCATCAAATTCCCCATTCCTCTAAATCAACCAAATACCACATCCTCATAAAGTGCGCTCATTTCCGCTTCAAAATTAACACTTTGTAGTTGAAAATATTTGTCTTGGGAACTATAGAATTGCAATAACCACATTCCGTCTTTATTACGACGAAAACACTCAACTCGCTGACGTTTTACATTAATTAAAACGTATTCTTTCAGAGTTTCTAATAATTTATAATCGTCAAATTTATCACCCCTATCAAATGCTTCTGTTGAGTCGGATAAAACCTCAACAATTAAGCAAGGAAATTTTTTCTCAGTAGTATTTTCCTTATCTCTTTCATCACAAGTAACCATCACATCTGGATAATAATAGCGATTTAGTTGTTCGATACGTGCTTTCATATCCGAGATAAAAACCCGACAACCCGAACCCCGTACATGATTGCGGAGGAGTGTGGCTAAGTTTAACGAAACAGTAACGTGAGAGTCGCTAGCTCCAGCCATTGCATAAGCATAACCGTCAATGTATTCGTGTTTGACATCGGCTTCAAGCTCAAGTTGGAGGTATTCTTCTGGGGTGATGTAGTTTTGCTGTGGGGATGCGACCATTATCTTAAGTTGGGAGAGAGTATTCTTATTTTAGTCATATGGTGCGTGACGGCAATATTAACATTTCTCGTTATGATTCATAATTTTTCGTAGCCGTCGCGCACCCTACTAACTAACTATTCCCCATTCCCTATTCCCTATTCCCTATTCCCTAACCGTATTCCTATATCATATGCTGCAAATGGTCATTTAAAATCGGGGTGAATCATTGTGACCGAAATAACTGCGAATTATGATGAAACTTGGAAGGAAGCAATTACCGAATATTTTGATTATTTTTTACAATTTTTCTATCCTGAAATTTACGCAAAAGTTGATTGGAATAAAACACCTATTTCTTTAGATAAAGAATTAGAACAAATCACCGCCGCAGCAGAAACTCCAAAACGTCGTGCTGATAAATTATTTCAAGTTTGGTTAAAAGATGAACAAATTTTGTGGATTTTGATTCATGTTGAAGTTCAAAGTCAATATGATAAAGAATTCAATCAAAGAATGTTTATCTATAATTATCGAGCTTTTGATTTATACAATCAGCCAGTTATTAGTTTAGCAATTTTAGGTGATGAAAGTAAAACATGGCGACCTAGTTCTTATCAATATGGTTTGGGTAACAGTCAACTGATGTTTAATTTTTCAATTGTTAAGTTGTTAGATTACCAATGGGAGGATTTAGAACGCAGCCAGAACGTTTTTGCTATAGTAGTTATGGCGCATTTGAAAACTAAAGAAACGACTAGTAATTTATCCGAGAGGGAGCAGTGGAAATGGAATTTAGTCAGAAGTCTATATGCAAGAGGTTTAAGTAAATTTGACATTGTTAAACTCTTTAAGTTTATCGATAAAATGATGTGCTTAACACCACAGTTACAATTTAAATTTGCCAACCAATTACATCAGTATGAACAGGAGCAAAAAATGCCTTTTTTAAGCACTTTAGAAGAAATGGCTATTGAGAGAACAACAAAGAAAACTCGTAAAGAAGATATTATCAAGCTATTACAAAAACGCTTTGGTAATCTTCCAGAAAGTTTAGTGGAAAATATTAATCAAATTGATGATATCGCGATTTTGGAAAGTTTAGTTGTGGAAACAATCGGTGTTAATTCTCCGGAAGATTTTCAGCAACTTATTGATTCTCAATCATCGGAGAATGGTTGATTTAATTAGTTTGATTTTTTGAATAATTCGGGCGGGATGAAATGGTGCGTGACGGCAATATCAACATTTTTAGTTATTATTTATAATTTTTCGTAGCCGTCACGCACCCTACTAACTATTCCATATTCCCTACTAACTATTCCCTATTCCCTATTCCCCATTCCCTAACCGTATTCCTCAAATGGTCGTTTAAAATCGGGGTGAATCATTATGCAAATTATGATGAAACTTGGAAGGAAGCAATTACTGAATATTTTGATTCTTTTTTACAATTCTTTTATCCAGAAATTTATGCAAAAGTAGATTGGAATAAAATAAAGTGCCGTCACTCACCCTACTAAATTCTTTCCCCTCTCCAAAATAGCGGAGAGGGATGTCCGGTATTGTCGGGGTGAGGTTTTCAACTCTACTGAATGTTTTCTGGCAGATGTCTAAGATTTTCACTAATTACGAATCCTACTTACAAAGTTGGCGATCGCCTTCTTCGGCATTGTATTTAAGATAATCTTCTACTTGTTCGCAAGCAGCCTTCATTAGTTGCTTTAATTCTAAGTCTTTCAATTTCCATAGGATTTGCGTTTTATCTTTACTAGTTGAAGTCAGATTTTTACCGTCGGTACTCCAAGCTACACTAGTCACTGCCTCAGTGTGTCCGTCTAAGGTTTGGCGTTCTTGGGCATCAAATTTCCCTTTTACTTTCTCACCGAAGTTCCAAAGTTTTACGGTATCGTCTTTACTTGCTGAAGCAATAATATTTTCTGTGGGGCTAAAAGCGACGCTTAAAACATCATTTTTATGACCTTTGAGGGTTTTGAGTTTTTTGCCATCACGGTTCCAGAGTTTGATGGTATTATCATTACTACCAGAAGCAATGATTTTTCCATCGGGACTCCAAGCTACACTCGTGACTGAAGCATCATGTTCTCCTATGTCTCGGAGAAACTTACCCTGCTTGCTGAGGAGTTTAATCTTGTTATCTTCACCACCAGAGGCAATGAAATTTCCATCGGTACTCCAAGCTAAACTCGACACTATAGCCTCAAGTTTTCCAATATTTCTTATAAACTTTCCGTCCTTGCTCCAGAGTTTGATAGTTTTATCTTCACTAACAAAAGCAATGGTATTTCCATCGGAACTCCAAGCTATAGGAGTCTCTGGTTCTTGATGTCTGGTGAGAATTTTAGATTCTTTCCACTGCTTATTCCAGAGTTTGATGGTTTTTTTATCTTTATTAGCAAAAGCAATTGTTTTTCCATCGGGATTCCAAGCGACGCTGGAGAATTGTGCTTGATTATCTCCCTTAAGCTTTTCAAGTTTCTTTTCTGATAAGCTCCAAATCCTTACAGTATTATCCTCGCTAGCGGTAGCTATTTTCGTTCCGTCAGGGCTGAATTTGATACTTTTGATTAAACCTTTATGCCCTTTGAGGATTTGGGGTTAATTTCCTTGCTTTTTGAGTTTAATACTATTGTCATTACTCACAGTGGCAATAATATTTCCCTTGGGATTCCAAGCCACTGCATTTTTAGCTAAAGGCTTATAATCTTTGGGCTTTTCGAGAAGCTTTCCTTGCTTGTTCCAGAGTCTAACAATCTTGCCATTATTAGCAGTAGCAATAATATTCCCATCAGGACTCCAAGCTACGTTCCAGACTAAACCTTTATCCTCTTCCTCTCCGAGAGTTTCGGGTTTTTCTGACTGCAAGTTTAATATTTTAACAGTGTCATCTTCGGCAAAAGCAATATATTCCCCGTCAGGACTAAAACTAACACTATAGAATTCATTCTCACTTTTTGATATTATGTCTTTGATGTATTTACCATTAGAATTCCAAAGTTTGATTGTACCATCTCCACTAGCTGAGACAATTTTCTCCCCATCAGGACTCCAAGCTACATCAAAGACAGTACCTGTATGTTTTTTTAAACGATTTTGCTCTCTAAATCCATCTTGATAAACTGCTGCCTGTAAAGCTGTTAAAAGGTAACCGTTCAGGAGTTGGTGATTGATTGAAATGCAATGCATTTCAACAGCAGAACAAGTTTTGAAAAAAATTCTTCCTGAACAATTATTTAACACCGGGGGAAATAGACGGATATTAAAAATTGATATTAAGCAGCATTTATCACTTGCTCTTGTTCTACTTTCACTTCTGGTAATAAGGAAGGAGTAGGGGTACCATGACGTGCAGCATTCACAGCATTAATCATAAACTCCAAGATATTCCGATGTTGAAACTTTAAAGAAGTGACAACAGTTAACATCCGTGCAACAAAACTACTACCCCCTTGAGTTTGAGAGCCAAAACTGGTGCGTCGCCATATTACAGCTGGACGTATCGCTCTTTCAGCAGCATTATTGGTAGGTTCGACCCCTTCAACTTCAACAAACAACCATAAAGCTGGTTCAACTTTAAGAAGTTGGCGACAGGTGCGTACAGTTTTTGCGAATGGGGTTTTTTCCCTACTTCCAATCTCGTAATCGGCACCTTCTTGTAAAGAAGACTTGATTGAATTACGAATCGATAGAACCAAAAGTTTAAATTCAGATCGACTCAAAGTTCCATCTCGAACCCGGTGCCATAGTTGAAATAATTTTTCTTGTTGTTTGACTAAATTCTTTCCGATATCCCCAGAAACTCCAAAACGATCTGAGATTTTGATAAATTCTCGTGAAGTCTGCCGGGGGAAGCTTCCCCCGGCGAGCTTCACGTCTTAAATGTGCCCAGCACAATTGCCGCTGTTCTAAGTTAACCCAATTGTAGGCTGCATATCGGTCTGAGTTTAAAATACCGCTAAAATCTTCACCCAGCAAGTTTTTAGCTACCTCAGAACCACGAGAAAGTGCAATTTCAAATATCGCGACTAACGGTGTAACTGCTACCCACAACCACCCCTGCTTTTTCTTAGAGTTGCACCCATCAACGTTACCTTGATTGAAGTGGGTTTCATCCGCTCCCACTACAGGGGAATGGCGGAACGTATATTTTCGCTTCTTCTACTATTGCTTCCAAAGCGCTACTGGCTTCTTTCTTCAGTTTATTTACTGTCCCCAAGGACATTGGAATACCAAATACATCATCCATTGCATTCTGTACCATCCAAAAATCTGTGACGATACAGCCCACTCAAAACTGCTACAAGAGCTACTACTCCTACCCCGTAACCACTTGGATTTATATCGGACGGTAATTTTGCACGAGTACTTACTCCACAGTTGTTACACTTGAGTCGATGTAAGCGATGCTCCACTACTATTGGTTTAATTGGAGGAATATCAACAATTTGATGACGTAACGGATAAATATCTTCCCCACTTAATTTCTCACCACAGCAACTACAAGTTTCTGGGTGATGCTCTATGATCGCTTCACACTCAGAAGCATCATACAAATTACGACTATGACCTTTACTCGCCGGTTGTCCCCCACGAATATAACCACTATTCTTTTTCTTTGGGGATTTTGGCGCACTGGGTAAATCGCTTGATGGCGGAGATGATGAGTTCTTTGATGTGCGATTGATTTTTTCTAAAAGCTCTTGATTACGTGTTTCTGAATTCGCTAATTCTTCTTCGGATTTTTTGATACGCTGCCCCAATTTCTCCACCAGTTCTTTGACACTAGCTGGAGTGCTATCCCAATCGGAATTGGGAATTTCAATTCCATAAACGAGGCAGTTTGTATACATGCCTCTTAATTTACCATCTATGTGTACCTATTTTTTCTGGTATCACGTCTAATCCCGTGAACGGTTACCCACCTCCGAATTACAATCAGGTGAATTTACAGAATGCGGTGAAAGAATAAATAGAAAGTTATCGGAGACTTCAATTCCTTGCTTAATCTCTTCTGAGAAATCACTTGCCGATGCTATGCTTTCTTGATCGAAATGTGTCGTTTTTCCCTGTAGCTCTAAAGCATCATTCAACTTTCTGGCTAAGTCTGAGTCAGCACGGGAGTATGAAATAAACACATCCAGGGAATCTAAGGTTGTCTGTTGGGAACTTGCGGTAATAAATTCTGATTGTAATGGAATGGGTGGATGCTGTGTTCTTTTCTTTGCTACTTTCAACCAAGTTTCGGCCTTCTCCAGGTTCTTTCCCCGTAGTAAAATACTAAAGTTTTCCTTTTGTTGTTTCCATTTCAGGGCTTTATTTAACAGGATTTTATGCTGGTTGTAGTAAGCTGCATCCTCATCTAATATTTTCAGTAATCCGCTTTCATCAAGTTGATAATCTGTTTCGTCAATATTATCCGTAAGATCGATATACTGTAAATTCCGCAAAGAGTATGGTAATTCAATTTCGTCTGTTTTGTGTACCAGCAGAGGAATAATCCGCTTATTGTACTTAACAGCTAAATCCAATTCTTGCTGACAGTAGCTGGATTTGATTGAATTGGGAGAAAGTAAATAAACCAAATTATCGGCTTTTTCAATCCCCCGTTTAAATGAGTCTACAAAATCTTTCCCTGTCTGAATATCTGTAGTATTTGTCCAAACCGTAATACCCTCTCGTCTTAAACTATTCCGAATCTTCTCCATTGTCGCTTTATCTTCGTCAGCATAAGAGAGCATCACCTGAGTCATCAAATTATTAGCATTCTTGATGCTTTCGGTGATGTATTCGCAATGCAAATCGCTGGGAGCACAAGGTGGTTGTTCGTCTGTGAAGCGGATTTTTAACCAATCTTGAGCTTTTTGCTTTTCTTCCCCGGTTAACAAGTACCTCGTTTGCTTTTGATTCCTCTTCCATTCCAAGGCTTTGGTTAAAAACTTGGTATAGAGAAATCATCCCTCGGTACCACCACCATCAAGAGCTAAAAGTTTGTATGGTGGATTTTTCTTGTTAGCTTTGTCGTAGATAGACATATCAAATTCCTTTTGGTTTTCTAGATTGTTTTTGTAATTATGGGGATTGGGGAATTGGGTATTGGGTAGAATGTTTATGGTTTTTGCGCTATGTATAAAGTTGAAAAATCTGGTTAAATAAAGATGGATCTAGTTCCCAGGTTCAACCTGGAAACTAAGATTTGGAGGCTCTGCCTCCAGAAGACATGAAATAGTACAAGATTGAATTTTAACTTATATAACCATTCCCGATGCCAAATTCCCCATACCCAATGCCCAATCCCCCCTAACACAAAATCAGTACCACCATCCACTAGAGAGGCACCTAGTTCTTCAACTACCGGAGCCAGCACCTTGATAAATAATGAACGCAAACGACTTAAATCGGTTTCGCTCATTTTACCCGCACCACCCAAAATTACAAGAATGGGACGCGCACTGTCAAAACCTAGTTCCGACATAGCCGATGGTAAGTCCTTTTGAGACTCAACTCGAATCGCAGATGCCGTGAGTCCATTTGACATGGCAAGCCTAAAGGGTTTTTCCATGTGAGTATTAATATTTAAGTGCGGACGGAGAAATCATAAGAAAACTTTTAGATAAGCTTCAATAAAACAATATACCAGATTTATCTTGTATCAATTTTAAGTCAATTTATTTGCTATACAGTTCAGTATTTTTACTTAAAAAAGCATAATGCTGATTTCAAGCATTTCCACTGTGGTGGTATTAGATAATCATGATTTAACTTCATAAAGTAAGGATTTATTGAAACAGCATTCTAGAAATATCAACTCATATCGCATCAAAATATCTTGTTTAAATAAATCCCATAATTGCATTTAAAAGGAGAATCAAATTATGGTGAAATCTATGCCTCCAAAAATAGATATTCCCTCACAGGATTATTTATTGAAAAATACAGAATGGGACTGCAAAGAAAAGCTAAATTATAAAGTATATCAATCCGGCAGCCATATTAATAGTAATTTTATTCAGGTATACGTTCCCAATCATCCATATCGTGACGAAAAAGGAAAAACCAAAGCTGTAATTTATATGCATGGCTTTGCTTTATGTATGCCAAAATTCTACGAGCAACATTTAGAAGAGCTTGTAGAAAAAGGTTATTATGTATTATTTCCTGGTTTTCAAAAAAATGACTACCCAAATAACCCAGACAGCGATGAAACTATATTAGATAAGAATCAAACAAAATTAGTAAATTGGTCAGAAATTACCGAATTTATTCAAGAGACGTTTAAGCATCTTTCTCAAGGAAGGATAAAATCATTTTTAAGAAAAGTAATTGTCGGAGCAATCAGAATTAGGTTATTTATAGCAATTTTTCTAATTATTGGACTGATATCGTTAACTTATTATTTTGTTGACCATAGATACGGAAAGCATTTAATCAAATTAATCCGTACTGTTAGGTATAGTCTATTTCAAAGTCCATTAACATGGATTGAGAATGCACTTAAAACTACAGATAATGCATGGGAAATGCTATGTAAAAATGATTCACAATTAACGACAGCAGAAACAGATTTTTATCTTTTTGGTCATTCCCTGGGAGGTTTACTAGCATTAAGCTGGACTTCCTATCTTAAAAAAGTAAATAATAAAGATAAAACTGAATTAAAATCAAAATTATATCCGCAACAAATTATTGTTGCCGACCCCGCACCTAATACAATAATAGGTATTCCCAAAACAGTGACCTTAGTTTTACAACTATTCAATTCTCATTTAACTAGAGGAGCAATTGATATTAAAAAAACTGGAGGTGATATTGATGTTCCTGTAGCTATTTTGCACGGAGATGATGACAACTTAGTTAAACCCGCAGCTTGGGATAAACCAGGATTTTTTAGCAAGAAATCCAACTTTGATTATATAGCTTCTGCCGATAAAAAAATATATTTCTCACTGTCGGATAAACAAGAACATTTATTTGCATTTCACAACCAAGCTGTAACCGATACCACTTATTTTAGCGATGCTTTGTTTAGAAACTTTGGTGGTGTGAAGCATGAAGCAAATGCTTATAATAAGCAATATATTTGGTCTGGTTTAAATTTGGTTATAGAAAACCAGATCAAAGCTTCGCAATTATTAGATAAATTCCCTCTCAAGACAATCAAAGTGGTAGATAAGTTACCTAAAAAAGCTTTAAACATAAAGCTAATTTTGATAACTGTCTTATCTCTGATAACTCTATCGGGATTGGGATACTTTCTCTGGAGTCAAGGGATGATTTGAAACCCTTTGTTTGCAATACACAAGCTACTCCCTTCTTAATACTGCTCGGTTAAGGGAAGATCCTCCCTAAGCCTCCTTACTAAGGAGGGAATAAAGCCCCCTTTTTTAAGGGGGTTTGGGGGATCTCAAAACGAGTTTAATTGCTTAACCGAGTAGTATTGACCCCCTTCTCCTCTGCAAAACATCGAAGAGGGGAAGGATATGGCTTGTATATATATATATATTTATTTATTTATTTATTTATTTATTTGTCTGATACAAGAGTTATTACGGATGCCAACCCATACCATCTAGCTATTAACATCATAGTTGAAAAGTAATTTTTGGAGTTTGATATGAGTACACTTAAGAAGCTCATCAGTTCTGTAAAGATTTTGGCTATTTGTGCGGTATTAATATTAGGGTTGTTCTCTCCAACTGCAATGGCTGAGAATCATGGAGATATGTTGAAAAGTATTTCCATTGAAGGAGGAAGTTTCAAGGTTAACCCAGTTAAACCACTCAATCACCAAGCAACAATCCGTTCTGCTGTAGTTGCTTTAGAACCTGCTAACGAGACTGGAACTATAGATGCAATTGTCATTACTGGACCAGACGGAAAACGCGAGTTTGGTTGTGCAGGGTTAAAAATCAAAAATGGTACTGACTTAATTAAATCTTGTGGTGGACCTGCTATTCTAGAACCAGGAGCAACAAGTTATATGGCTATTGGAAGTGGTTTTGCGCCTAACTCTAATGCAAAGTTGAGCGTTGATTTAAAAAGTTAATTGAGTATTTTAAACCATTATTAATCTAGTGGTATACCAAGTAAACTATGCGGGGTTAATAATGAGAAGAACAAGTTCTTTTCTTCCCCTGCTCCCCCTGCCTGCCCCACCCGGCAATGTTGGCTTGTGAGAGTACTAGTCTGTTATTCCAAGTCCAGTTGGGTTATTTCCTCTTCAAGTTAGTTCAACCCTAATTATCTGTGCTTGGAATACAGTTCTGATTTTCAAAATTTGAATTAAATATTGAAGCTCAACGTTAAACATATAAAACTAATCAAATGCAAATTCTCGAACAACCTAACATAGAAACGAAAGAATCCGAGACTAGTTTAAAAGATAAGATATTTAGTCCGAATTTAATAGTCATCGCTGTTTGCTTCATTATTGCCCTCTCTGGTTTTGCTTATATTCTTGCAAAACTACCTGGTTTAATTGATACAAATTCTTCCCAAACTTGTATTACTGGTGGCTGGAAAATTGGACTAATTGCTACTCATATTCTGACATTTGCTCTGATTCCTTTAGCAATGAGAGTTTTTTATAAAAGTCTGATTATTTTAGAATGGTCATCAAAAGCCATTTTTGCTTCCCAATTAGGACTATCTTTTATAATGGTTGCCATCGCATCGGAAATTGGTTGGCACGTCACTCAATGCTGGTATTACGAAAATGAATTTACGATGTTAAATTTCATGTTTTATTTCTTTCTAATTTCAGCATTTGCTTTATGGGCTGACGGGTTAATTAAGGAAACAACAGCACTTACAAACTTGGTGAATGTGTTTTTTGCTGTTAGCTTACTCGGCATATCTATCTTATATTTCTTAGGTTACGAACATAATAACAATACAAGCTATAAAATCCCTATCTACATTCTTCTGACTTTAGTTTTTGCTGTTCTCACCTACCGAGGCTATAAGTTACTAAGAACTTGGAAGATTTTGCTTTTCCCCTTGTTTTCTGTAGGAGTTAATCTGACTTTTGTCTTTTTACTAGATAAATTTGGTCAGGATAACGTTACTTATAATGCCCTATTTCATATCTTACATGACTTTGGCGGAACAGAAGCTGGTGTGGCTATTTTTACTTGGTTAGTTTACGCTAAGGCATTAGAAAAACAAAATCAAGATAAACAATTGATAGCAAATTAATAAAAGCCAATAAAAGCCTTTAGAAATTTCAAGCTCTTCATAACTACTAAAAAATGCAAATTTCTCAAATATATCCTCAAGGACATTTACTATTAGCCATTGCTGAATTAGTACTAATTGCTTGGTCAATAACCTTATGGCGTAAATCTAATAATTTTGCAATTATTTTAGTGCAAATTGTATTGGTATGTATTTTCTACGATAACATTGTACTTTTTGCTGGTAGCTTAATAGAACCCGGAGATTTATTATTATATCTAAACAAAATACGCTTTTTAGTTCACTATATTTTCCTACCTTTACTGATTGTGGTTGGAGTTGATTTAGCGAATCGTGCAGGAGCAGGTTGGGCTACAACTATGACAAAGAGTTTATCTTGGGTTTTAGCTATTTCTCTAGGTGTTTTAGATGTAATTCGTAGGTATATAGGTTCGACATTTGAACCCAAATATTTTGCCGGAATTACTCGCTATTATTCCCCAAATGTTTTCCCAATTACAACGATTGCAGTCACCATATTCATGGTACTGATTGGAATAGGAATCTTGATTCGTTCCAGAGGTAAATTACCGTGGTTGTTTATAGGTACTCTAGGTGCTTTTCTGGGGAATGCCCTTCCCGCTAGTAATTTCGGAACCTTACCAGCTAGTTTATCGGAATTTGTGATGATTTTAAGTTTGTTAGTAACAGAACGTGATGTATCGGTTTCACCAGAATCCAAATCCTTCTTTTATTTACAGCCAAGGATGTAATAATAATCTTGTTAAATAAGGTAATGGTTTGTTCAAGTTTAAAGGGGGTTCAACTGTTCGCTAAAAATCTGGGAAATCCGCTTATATTTGGGCGAGGTTTACTCATAAAATCTGTGACGTTTTGACTAAACCTCGCCCAAATTTCCACCCCAACGAGCTAATTTGGACTCCTAAAAGCTAGTGTGGTAAAGGATTTCCCAGATTTTTATAGATTTAAGGTAGCGGTTGTAGAGACGTAGCACTGCTACGTCTGGCGACGTTAGAAAGAAACTAACCCATCAAAACTAGTGGGACAGAACACTCACTAGTAGTGGTCTGTCCCATAAGTTTTGATAATTTGAATAAATGTTCGTTCGTAGTTGCGCTGTCTTCGCCAAGATTTTTGGCGCTGAAGCGCAACTACGAACCATGGGACAGACTACTCACTAGTAGTCTGTCCCATTCTGACTTTTCACGGTAAGTCCTTAACCAACGAAATTACGTTACTTTTCCACAGGCTTATTATTAATAGCTAAAAACGGCGGGACAATACTTTCAATCAGCAACCCCCTTTATTTTTACCATCAGGCATTATTGCACCGCACACATTGGTAAGGTAAATTTCAGCATCAGTAACATTAGCCCCTTTCAGATTGGCATCTTTAAAATTTGCAAACCTTAAATCAGTATTGCTTAGATTTGCATCTATGAGTTCTGCATTTTGGACATTTGCCTTTGTGAGTTTAGCATTACTCAAGTTCGCATCTTTCAGATTTGCTCCCTTCAGGTTTACATTGATAAGTATGGCGTTACTTAAGTTAGCACCTTATTTATTTATCTGCATTCATTAATATTTAAAAATTTAGTAATGGTTCTTTAAATAGAAGTTAAATTAAAAAATTAAGCAAAATTATTACAATAAAACACTTTATTTTTAGAAATTATTATTATATTTTTATGTGCTAAATGTAAATTTAAATCTGTTAACTATGACGGCTTTATAGTATATTTTATGTGAAAATAATCTTAATTAGTACTAATCTTAATGTAAATAGTATTATTCATCTTTTTGTAATATAAGCAACATTAATTATGCCTAAATTAAGTAAATACAGCCATGTGTTAGGTCTTTCTTTTCTTCTGGTTTTGGCTCCAGATGCTAGAGCTTTTGAAGTCAGAAAAATTGAAATCAAACCACCTGATTTTTTAGCTCAGAAAGGATTACAAGAGAAGATAAAAGACTTTAATTTTTGGTCGGATTTATGTAACTTACAGTCGGAATCGGGTAAATACGAAGAAGCTTTAGAAGCTTGTGAAAAAGCGATAACACTTCAACGCAAAAATTCCTTGGCTTGGGCAGACCACAGCGGTGTATTGTTGAAATTAAAACAATATCCTAAAGCTATTAGTAGTGCTAATCGTTCATTAAAATTTAACCAGAAATCATCTCTGGCTTTAACTTATAAATGTATGGCGTTTGCCGGGTTGAAGCGTTATGAAGAAGCCCTAGACGCTTGTAATCAAGCTTTGAAGGTTGATGGTAACTGGGGTAAAAAATCACCTCACTTGGCTTGGTTATATCGCGGTATTATTCTTAGCTCTGAAGGAAAATACGAACAAGCAAATGTTGCTTACGAACGTGGGTTATTACTAGAACCAAAAGATTCCTTAACCTTAGCTTACCGTTGCGAAGCTTTGAATAAGCTAGGACTATTTAAAGTTGCAATTGATTATTGCGATCGCGCTTTGAAGGGTAATGGTAATTGGGGAGACAAAGATAAAACCTTTGCTTTGAAAAACCGCGCATTTGCATACATACAGTTAAATAAACTGGAAAAAGCGATTGCGGATTATGAGCAACTACTGAAAATTGACTCCAAAAATGCCATTGTTTGGACCGAACAAGGTATTATTTTACAAAAGCTGGGACGGAATCAAGAAGCTGTAAAATCCTACGAACAAGCAATAGCTATCAAATCAGATTATTCTCTAGCACAAGTTAATCTTTGTACCATTCTCAATGGTAATAAGCAGTACGAAGAAGCCTTAAAAGCTTGTGATGCTGCGATTGCTGGGGATGGAACATGGACATCTCTGGGAATAGCACAAGCTTGGAATGAACGGAGCGTTGCTCTAATTGGATTGGAAAAGTATAAAGAGGCACTTGCTTCTGTAGATCGAGTGGTGACTTTAAAACCTGACTATGCAGAAGCTTGGAACAATCGTAGTGTAATTCTTAGCAATTTAAAGCAGTATCAAGAAGCATTGGTTTCCACCCAAAAAGCACTTACTATTAATCCAAAATACGTCGAAGCATGGTTAAATCAGGGTAGTATTTTGAGTCGAATGGGTAAATACGAAAATGCATTAACTGCTTACGATCAAGTGTTAGAAATTAAACCAAAAGATTCTCTAACCCTAGCCTACCGCTGTCAAATATTAAACCAAGTAGGACGGTTTGAGGCTGCAATTGATTCTTGCGATCGCGCTTTAAGTGGTAATGGTAATTGGGGAGACAAAAGTAAAACCTTTGCTTTAGAAAATCGAGCTTTGGCTCATCGGATGATGAATCAACCACAAAAAGCTATTGCAGACTACGATAGTTTATTTGCAATAGATCCTAAAAATGCTGTTGCTTGGGGAGAACAAGGTATAGTTTTAGAACAACTTGGGAAATATAACGAAGCTCTTACCTCCTACCAACAAGCTATTGCCCTTGAACCTAAATATTCTTTAGCACAAGTTGGTAGCTGTGCGATGCTTAACAAACTTAAGCAATATGAGGAAGCATTGAAAGCTTGCGATGCTGCGATTGGTGGGGATGGTAGATGGAATGCTATCGGAATGGCACAAGCATGGAATGAGCGTGGTGAAGCTTTAGCAGGTGCTGGGGATTATAAAAAAGCTTTAGCATCTGTAAATAGAGCAGTGGGAATCAAACCGGATTACGCTATGGCTTGGAGCAATCGTAGTGCAATTCTTTGGTATTTACAGAGTTATCAAGAAGCATTAGATTCAGTTCAAAAAGCACTTACTCTTAATCCTAATTATGCTCAAGCTTGGTTTAATCGCGGTACAATTTTGACTCAAACAGGTCATTTAAAAAATGCATTATCTGCTTATAATAAAGCCTTAGAAATTGAACCAAAAAATTTTAGAGCCTGGATAAATAAAGGTAATATTTTTTGGCAAGCAAAACAATATGCAAAGGCTCTATCTGCTTTTAACAAAGCTGTTGCAATTAGTCCTGATTCTTTTGATGCTTGGTATAACCAAGGTTTAGCATTAGTAGAATTAGAACTTTACTATGAAGCTCTAAAAGCTTACGATAATGCTCTGAAAATAAATCCCAAAAATGCTGATGCTTTTACGGGAAAAGGTATTGTACTAGGTAAATTAAAACAATATTCAAAAGCCGTTAAAGCTTTAGAAACAGCATTGAAAATTAATCCCAAACAACCTATTGCTAAGGAAAATTTAAAAAATATTGTCAAGGAGCAGAGAAAATCTAATTAATAACCTTATTGAAAAGATAGGGGTTATTCTCTACCTTACTTATTACTTATTACTTATTACTTATTACTTATTACTTATTACTTATTACTTAGCCCCCACATATATGAGAACTGTTTAACCGGACATGATATTAAGTGCTTTTTATATACTCCATAAAATAATTATCAAAAAAGCCGACAGTGCTAGAGAAAAAAGAATTGCTTTGTTAAGTTGTTGATTAATTATACCAATTGTAATTACAACAGCAACGGCTAATATTACTAGACCAAAATCAATTAAATTTTCAGAACCGGAATCAATTAAAGAGTCAGATTGAGGTTGAGATAATGACTCCGGTGACTGGTTAATCTGAGCAATTATTATTTCTGTATCAACTGAAGCTCTTTGAGCGATTCCATAATCAAAAATATCATTCATGACTCTTTAATTCTTATTTTGTTAAACTTCATAGTCAAACTTAACATTTTTTGTTGTTTCCTCAGCATATCCATTGATTATCATCATAAAAATACGCTAAATATTAAAGTCAAAATACTACTAATAGATAAGTATTTTGTTGTTTTATCAAGAAGGCAGTCCCTATTAAAAAAATATGGGGACTGCCTTATGCCTTTTTAAATTAATTTTGATGATAGTAATTACGAATGTAGTAATAATATACATATTTCTCAAATCGGTAGAATTTTAGAGGTGAAAAGTCCCATTAATCAAATTGAGGAGGTAATTCTGAAGGGGAAAGAGAATTAGGATTTTGAGGTGAAGTTCTATTTGTGGAACTATTTCCTGAAGAAGAGGAAGAACCATTGACTGATGATGAGTTTTCTGGAGAGTCAGAAGTAGGTTCTACTAATGTTGGGTTGAAGGTTTCAATAGTAATAGAACGACTAATTTCTTCTCCATCTCCACTTGTTGCTGTTAAGGTTAAAGTTTCACTTTGTGGCTGTTGACTAATTGGATAAGAAACTTTTCCTGTAAGGGGAACAGTTCCCGGTGCAGGAGTAAGTTTCACTTTTGTCTTTTTATCACCTACTACTTTCCACGATATATTTAAAGGTTGGAAAGGTACGTATTTATTAATCCTAAAAATATATTTCGGTTTTGCATCTTTACCATTAATCTTAAAATTAATAATTTTTAGAGGTATCTTTGGTTTTTTCGGAGGATTAATTTTAATAGTTTCTGTTTTTTGATAAATTGGTGATTCTGGTTTCCCTTTTTGAGGAATTGCTGTCAATTCAAAGCTGTAGTCACCAGGTTGTCTCGCTTGTGTAAGAATATTGGTACAAATTAGTTCTTTATCAATAACACATCCCTGTAGATATTTAGGAATTTTAGTTTCAGCGTCATCTTTTGTTTTGAAGTTATAACGCTGCAATTTCTGTGTAACAACGCCATTTTGTATTCTGTTAACAACAAGTTTTAATTCTTGTAAGTTATCTGGATTATTTATCTTCCAATTGAGACGAACCGGTTTATTTTCATAAACGGGTTGAACTGAGCCAAATTCATTAATTTGTGGTAATTTTACAGGTATTATTTTAATTGAATTTGTTTTAACTGATTCCACTGGAACTTTTTTGTCGCTTTGAGAAAAAAGTTTGATTTCAAAATTATAGTCACCAGGTTTACTGGCATTTGTAAGTACATTTTTACAGGTGATAACTTTTTGGATTGTACAGTTATCTTCTAATTCTTCCGGTATTCCTTTACTGAAGTTATATTCAACAGTTTTGACTGGTGCTATTCCTTCAGCAGAAGTACCTGTAATTTGTACTGTATGGATTCTTTTTGGATTGCGGATTTGCCAATTCAAGCGTACAAAATCATCATTAGCTTGTTGATAAATAGGACTGTCAGAATTAAATTTTAGAATCTTTGGAGGTGCTAACGGCTTAATTACCAGCCACCAAATCACAAACGCGATCGCACCCAAAGAACCTACACTTAAAAGTGCAAGTAATACAGGTAACCACCAAGGACGCGATTGCCATAGTAATATCCCTTCAAATTGATCGATTGTCAGGGGTAGTTGCTGTGTATCTTCAAGTCCAACTTCAAAGTTAATTGGTAAACTTGTTCCAAATAAAGGACGACGTCGCCATTTATTGGGTGTAACCTTTAATTTAACGCTGGAACTCGTCCAAGGGAATAACCGCACTTTATCGGTTTCCCAAGTATAAGTACACAAATCTTCTTCATCAGAACTGCTAGCTTGTAAGCTAACTTCCCGGACGGTGTTACCTGAATTGCTTAAAATCAATTCATACAGTCCTGATGTATTTGTCACCGTACCCACAATAGTACGCATATCTGCATTCAGCAGATAAACCGGCAGAACTTTTATATAAACTACATCTAACAGTACTAAATCTGCATCGTTAGCAGACCTAATATTGATTGTAGGAAAATAATTACCCGCAACAGTATCTAGAGGTGGATTCAACAACAGCACAATTTCGCCGCTTTCACCGGGATTTAGGTCTAATCCATCAGTAGTTGTGACTAATCCGGGTGTTTCTAAAGCTTCTGGATAAGTTACTTTATACCAGTTTTGTTCTATATCCGGACAAGTTAGCCAAAAACGGTCTACTCGATTAGAACGGTTGTGTACCACCACCGATAATTCTAGTGGTTCACCCGGTTGGAGAAGCTGCGGTTTTTTTGCACTAGTAACTGGTTCAACACTAAAGGTAGGATCGCTGGTATATACAGCTTCCTCTATCGGTGGCAAAACTTGCAACCGCTGGTTGTTTAGAATTGGTGTTTCTTCTGGATAGTGTTGTGGTGCATCAACAACAATTTGGTAATTATAATTACCGGGTAAAGCTTCTGGTGGAACCTGAAACTCGAAGAAGACTTCACAACTAGATTTGGATTCTAAAGCTACCGATTGTTCGGGTGAAGAAGTACACCATTGCCATAAAGTCTCGGAAGATTTATTGATACTAATGAGAATTAAAGCACTTTGGGTTCCCTTATTGCTAACTGTAACCCCGACCTCAAATTTTTCGCCAGCAGTTACACTGTGGGAAGGATTAAGGATAACTGCCAAAGGTTTACCAGGAGCCAGTGCTTGCTTGATATTATTAAGTTTAATTCCTTGTTTTGCTGCAAGACGAATTCGGTAAAGTGTTTCGTTTGTCGTTTCTATTTTTTGTACAAAGCCTTGCTCGATTAATTCTTCTAGATTAAAAAGAGTATTTTCCTCTTGTTGAGAAGTCCCACTTGCAATTGCTGCTAAATTTAGCTCTCCCGAGCGACTAAGCAGTTGAACAATTTGCCGTTGGGCATCGGGTAGAGAAACAAGTTCAGCTAGACGTAAACCTCCTGTTTGTGACATTTGAGAAACCTCTTTTCTAGGAAATTAAAACTTATAAATATCCTGCAATCATGCCTCCGCTATAGAAAGTTTAAAATTAATTGATTAACAACTTTCCAAAAAATCCCTTTCTTTAATCCCACGTAATCTAACTTTATTATTATCACCACCGCTAACTAATAGAATGCGTTTTTTTTTATTGTGTACAAATAGAGAAATAGAATTTAGCTTAGTGGAAAATTTCGCAATTTCTTTCCCGCTTAAACAAGTAGATTCACGCTCATATTTATCTTGATTTTTAAGGTTCGTTTTATCATTTAACAACCAGAGCATCATTCGTCCATCATCTCCGGCACTGGCAAGATATTTACCATTTTTACTTAGTGCAACAGAGCGTACTGGTTTACCACCATGAGCATTAGACCATTCATCAGCGATTTTTCCACATTTAAAATTATTTTTAGACTTGCACGAACTTATATCCCATAACTTAATATATCCCTGGTTATCAGCTGTAACAACTAAATTAGGTTTTTCAGGAGTTGTGGCAATACTCTGGATGTAATTAAAATTCTTTCCTTCGCCAGAAGAAACAGCCCAGAGATTATTTGTATTCGGATTCCATAGTAATAATTTATTATATTGTCCGCCAATTACAAGATTTGTGTTTTGATTACCAACTAAGGCTATATCATAAATAGCAAAATAAGGTTTTTTACAAATATTTTTATATTTACCAATATCTTGATAAATATTTTGACTACAACTAAATGTTTTATGTAATTTTGTATTCTCTAACTTTTGACTATCAAAATCCCACATATGAACCGAACCACTACCATGACTGCTGAATAAATAACTTGAATCTTTTGTGAATTCCAAATCTAATACACGGTCATTTTGATTCTTAGTAAATGAAGCAATGGGTTTTTTGTGGCGAATAAATAATTTGAACCATTCAACATTTTTCCCATCCCATAGTTGAATTTCTCCATTCTCCAAACCAGCAGCTATTATGTGTTTTGATGGTACATGACGAACTACTCTTACCGCTTTACCTGTATGTGCGATTAATCCACTTGGTGCAATGAAATTATTCATAAAATGCCATTTACGGATAGTCCGATCGTGAGAACCACTAATTACTTCCACAGATTGAACACCATCTGTATGTCCCGATTCCCACAACCAAATCAAAGGTAAGTAAAGTAAAAATAGTAAAATCCCACCTTGTAACCATAAAGGAATTATCGGCTTTAGGCGTATTTCCAGACTTCTAGTTTCTGGTCTTAAATACCTACGTCTATCAGAAAAAACTGCTTTTGCTTCCAGTTGTAATTTCTTAACAAATCCGAACCAACGACGTTTTTTACTCGTAGCGTACAATGTATTAGTAGTAGTTTCAGCAGGATTAAGACTTACTTCTTCTGGTTCAACTTGTAAATCCCATTTTTTTTTGTCATCATCTCGAAATTCAATATTAACTGAGGTGGATAAATTACTTTGATTTTCTAATTCTAACTCATAGGTTTGTTGGTGAAATGTTGGTATAAAAAACCGACGAGTTCGCTCCTCAATTGTTTGCTTTTGAGGATGACAGCGAAACTCTGCAAAACCCCAAGGAAGAATTTCCAGCGAACCTTGAATCAGGGATTTTATTCCCTCCCCATGAGTAGCTTCAATTGTAAAGGGGTAAACTAAACATACAGCTTCAGTTATATTTGTGGGTAATTGGCATTGAAAAGCTAATTCTTTTTCTTCACCCGGAGCTATTTGTAAATTTTTTTGAGTACCATCGATTAACCAGGAAGGCTCTATTCCCAAAAAATTAAGTGCCACATAAGCGGTTTTCTGATTGGGGTTTTGTACTTCTAAAGGTATTGTTAGCTGTTCCCCAGGATACTGATGAAAGATTTGTACGGGAAGTTGAAGTTTTACAGGTTTAGAAGTGTTTCCTTCTTCGATTAATAAGTGGAATAATTTTCTTTCTTCCTCTGGAAGTTCCAAGGAAAAAATCCGGACTGTAATATCCATAGTACCTGTAAAGCCAGGTATTGGTGTATCAATAATTTCGATGGAAAATTTGGTACTATCACCAGGAGGTTTTTTGGCACTAACTGCTGGATAAAGTCGATACCACAAATGATTTGAATGATTGGGAACACCAGCAGCCGAAATCTCTACAAGAAAACTCGCACGGCGGTCACTATTATTTATAACAATTACTTCTAAGGAGGCTGGTGAACCACCCGGTTGGAATGTTAAAACTCGTGAAGATATATTAGCACTGATAAGATTGTTCAACATTGACGATGCCGATCAAATAGATTACACGGTTGACACTAACAACTATCAACTATCAACTATCAACTAACAACTAACAACTAACAACTAACAACTATCAACTATCAACTATCAACTATCAACTAACAACTATTAAAGTAAATCAGATGGTTTGTTCACATTTTTCAGTTTTTGCTGTCTTTGTGAATTATCGGGTTGATTGTTTGATTTATCTTGCTGGAGTAGGTGCATTAAATGTCGTCGATGCCAAGCAAAATGTAAGATATTAATACCTAATTCTTGAGCAGTTCTGATTGTGTTTCTATCTAGAGAAAGTTGCTCATCTAATCCCCAAGCGGGTGATAAATCTCCTGCAATGACAATTATTCCCATACCGCAAAAAATATGCAGTTGTCTTTGAGTTACACTGGGTAAAGCCGCGAATAAAAATGGTTTTCTGCGGAGGGGATGAATGGGATTTAAGGTTGTCCATTCTTCTAAGGTAATTCCCAGTTTTTGAACCAAAACTTCTATACTATTGGCAAATTCTGTTGCACCAGTAGGTATTTCAATTAACAGGGTACTGCCAGTATCTATATAATTTTTGAGATTTTCAAATTCTTCCTCTTTAAAGGATAAATCTTGTTGTCCTGTTAAGTAAAGTAAATCAAAACCTGTATTTTCATCAATATTATTTTGATTATTTTCTTGTAAGGATAATTGACTAACTTCACTAGTTCCTGCCAAAAAAGGATAAAGAACATTGACGGATTCCAACAGATAGGACAGATTATCTAAGCTACGGGAAGCTTGAGAATCTGAATGATTTATTTGAGCAACATTTACAACAGCTTGAGTACGCGATCGCGCTTGTTGGCGGTAGCGCAAATCTATACTGTTATCTTCTGGAAAAAAGACATTGACTGGATTTTGAATTTCGTCGGCTAATGGTTGTAAAACGATTCGGCACAATTCTACTTCAAATTCGTTTGCTGGACTAGTTTTTTCATCTAAACTATAATCTTCTAGAAGTATTTCCCGTTGATTTTGTTGATTTAATGTTTCCGGATTTACAAATTTAATAACTAAATAAATTGTAATTGGGCTTTGCGTCCGATTTTCTGAAGCAATTCGATATGTTTCTAGTTCGGGAACGACGATAGGATTACCTTGTAAATCAATAGCAATACCCGGTTCTATTTGCAACCAACGTCCATCTCGATATTGAGCTGAGGTATATTCAGGAGCGGAAATTGAGCGCACACCTAAACCAAAAACAATTCCTGGCTGATTAAGAGATTGATATTGAACGCTTTGACGTTTATCGTGATAATCATGTGCTTTACGCCAAAGTTCCGCATTTATAGATATTCCATCCTTTATTTGTAGTCGTTCAAACTGATTAATTTCAGGTGGAGGAAAAGCTTTATTCATAATAAAATTTCATCTAAAAAACAATCTTCAATGAACCATGAACAATGAACAATTACCAATTACCAATTACCAATTACCAATTACCTATCAATAATTAATTCGTAAGTACAAAAAACCGGTTTTTCTTGTTCGATTATGTAATCAACTAACTGCCCGTCAATCTCAATTCCTGGTTCGGAGCGCAGACGCACTATAAAGTGATATGGTTTTCCTCCTCCCATTAAGGTATTATCCCCAAGAGAAGTTTTACCTAATACCAAACCTTCTTGAAAAACTTCTTGAATGGAAATATGTTTGTCATCTTCTTGGGGTATTTCCTCATCCAAAGGTAAACCTGTATACAAATGTAGATAAAAACGCAAACCTCGTCTGGTTCCCCTCCAAGAATAAATTTGCATTGCTTGACGAATCAAACGACGCTGTACCTCTGGACTCCAGCGGGGATTTATCTCCCATGCTACCCAATTACCAAGAAATCCTAACATCGCTTCGGGTGCTGTCAATGGATCTAAATAAGCCCAAAGACTATTCAGAGTATTGACTGCTGGTTCAAAAGTTTCTTCAAAGATTTTTAATAAGCGACTAATAAAGTCTACTTCACGGTAAAATTCTGGTAGAAATTTTGGGTAAAGGCTGCGGGGACGTACATAAAGTTTAAATTCTGCGGTTTTTATTAACTCCCTATTACTATTTGTTTGGTTATACCGTACATTCAAATGACCGCTATAGTCTAAGACCAAAGACTTTCCAGGAGTTAGAGGTCTATTAAATTCAAAGAAGTCATCTGGTGTTTGAAAATAAAGTACAGCCTGTATCCTTTGTTTGGGAGCTAGTTCATTTCCTTCTATTCCTATACGACACCAATTTTCAGGAAAGTTTCCACCAATCCCCAAGTCTAACTGTAAAGCTTCTCTTCCCGAGTTTTCTATCTCTACTAGTATTTCACTGCTTTCTCCTGGATAAAGAAAAAGCTCTGTACCTCTATTCGCTGTCTGTGTTGCAAAACTGTTTTTAGATGATAAATCTGTAACCGGGATTGTCTCCGATATCTGCATGGGAGTTAGTTGCAGATTGAGAACTTGAGTTAATGGTGTTTGAGTCATTTCAGTTATCAGTGAACAGTGAACAGTTATCAGTGAACAGTTATCAGTAAACAGTTATCAGTGAACAGTGAACAGTGAACAGTGAACAGTGAACAGTGAACAGTGAAAAGTTGTTCATCCGGAGGATGTGGATCATCAGTTGTTCACCCGCAGGGTGTGGAACATCAAGTATCTAGACTATAAATAAGCTGTTGTGGAAAATACTTTTTTCCTTTCCATGGATAATACCAAGTTCGGTTAATTAGTTACTCATTACTCATTACTCATTACTTCTGTACAGACGTAATATCCACCCGTCTCTACAACTTCTTACTTCTTACTTCTTACTTTTTACTTTTTACTTTCCCTCCACAGATATGATAACTGTTTAACCGAACATGATATCCAGTCATGGTATCAGGTTGATAACGTGACTTGAGCGCAATTGACTATTAGCCCAGGAACATATAAGCCCTAGGGAACCTGGATCTATTACTGGTTCTTGGGGTTGATTTCGTACCCAACTATTTTCTTGTTTACGTAACTCAAATAGTTGTACAACACCTAAATAGCGGATACCTGGAATTTGTTGGAAAAGTTTGATAACATCCGATTGATAAACAGGACGACCTAAAGGCCATCCCTTACCATCCGAACCACCGGTTAAGGGATTAAAAAATTGATATAAAGATATACGCAATTTTTCGATAATATCTTCCTGGGCACGAAAATTATTATACTGTGGTTCTAAAGCTACTTCTGCTCTAATTGAGACTCCAACATATTCTGGTTCTTCCAAGCTTACCTGTACTCCTAATAATCGACGCTCATCTAAGTAGGCTTTTATTTGGTCTTTTAAATCGGGAGTAAGGATTAATTGTTCCGCTCGTAAACCTTCACCGCGAAAAATTCCATCGGTATTGGCTTGGGGTACAATCAATAAACGAACTTTTCCAGCTTCGGAATCTTTTTTAGAAGACAAACAATGAGCGCGAGCAACCCTACCCTCACTACCTCTAATAGCCAAAAATTCAAAATCTTCAGCAGTAACTGCGCGATCGCGAGTCCGCAGCATTCCCGGAACTCTCAACACCGCATCTTCTAATGATTCGGCATCGGTTCCGTAGCGTCCCGGTATATGATTTACCACATTTTCAACGTAAGGTACTGCTGTCTTTAGTATTGTCACAGTGCCTTGTTGTACATTTCCTTGACTTCCTCCACCAGTACGATATCTAGTTATGGAAATAACAGAGCCTCGGGGGGGTACTTTGCCATATTGTCGCTCTAAGGAGCGGATTTGTTGAGCATTTAAACCTTGGTTTATGGAGCTACCACCCGGTAATATTTGGTGGGTTTGGGCACGAAATAATGTTTGTTGCTTTAGTTGAGAGGGTTCTTTAATTAATGGACCAAACTGGATTGTACCCGTGCGATCATCAATAATATAGTGATAATCTTCCGGAGAAGATTGAGCAAAATCTGTTACCTCTTGCCATAATTGCGGTGGTTGGGAGGGAGGAGTCACCAGAATACGTTCGTTTTCCTGACGACTGAGAACGGGGAATCCTTGTAATTGAAAAGTTTGTCCTGGTGTACCATCACTTTCTCCCACAAGTTCGTCTTCTATGACGCTGCTTTGATTTGCTAATACCGTACCACCAATGGAACCTAAGGAAAGACCAACTATACGGGGAGAACTACTATATCCTGCTTGTTCCGCTTCTGGTTGATTATAAACACAGCGTAGCCAGCGTCCTCGATAGGTGATAAAGTTGGTTGCTGGAAAACGCAAAGGTAGATGCAATATCACATCCGCTTGCGGAATTGTATCATCTCCCGGTTCGTTAATGTTGCTAAAACTAAAACCTTTTGTTAAATCGTCTTTCGGTTCTAAGAGTACTGACTCCCAAGTCACACCATTCCAAGCTTCCCAAATTAAAGGTGGATTTTCAGGATTAATACCTATAGACGTTGCTGCTTCTCCCTTAAAAGTAATAGCTACAACATTACCTTCAATAGAACTTTGCGAATCGAATACTATATAAAAGCAGTTACCCGGTGAAGGTTGCTCCTCAAATATATTAAGTTCTCTACCTTCCCACTCTCCATTCGGTTGCTGACTCCAGAAATTTGTAAAGCGATCGCGCAATATTTCTGGTTTATCTTCCACTGTTTCCGCGCTCAGAAAATGTCGTAAGCTAGGATTGCCAATAGTTAAATCATTTTCCGTACTAAAAACAATTGCTTCTTCAGTTTCCGTCCGCTCTGTAGCGACTTCCGTACCAGCAGCAATTGTATATTCTTCTTCTAAAGCAGTAGTCAAATAAAAAGTAATATTAGTTTGAGCCGGTACCGGTGCTTGCAAACGAATTCCCAGTAACTCCAAAAAAGTAATATAGTTACGTAGCGGTAACTGATTGAACCGTAGCAACATTTGGTCCGTTAACCAAGCAAATAGTTCAACCAGCGTTACACCTGGATCGCTAGGATTATAATTCGTCCATTCCGGACAATAGCGAGGAATCCGTAGCAGACATTCATCTACTAAATCATTAAAATCGCGATCGTCTAAATTGGGTTTTGGTAACTTGGGTAAAAAATCAAAATTCATATAGTTGTTAGTAGTTAGTAGTTAGTAGTTAGTTATTAGTTGTTACTCCTTACTCATTACTCATTACTTCTTAGTGTAGAGACGTAATATCCACCCGTCTCTACAACTCATTACTCCCCTTCCGGTTCTAAATAGAAGGGATAAACTAAGCTACGGGAATCATGAGAATCCTTGGGATGGTAATTAATTGTGATATCAACTCGACCCCGAATTGGATCTGCTTCAGTAATAATCCCATCCACAACTATACGTGGTTCCCACATGTCTAAAGCTTCCTGCACGTAAAGGCGTATCATAAGCAAAGTTTCAGTATTCAAAGGTGCAAATACTAACTCCGACAAGCGCGAACCAAAATTAGGACGATACACTCGTTCGCCTAAATTTGTACCTAAAATGACATAAATAGATTCTTCTAGATTACGCTCGTCCGAACTTAGTTGAATATTCCCTTGTACGTTAATTCCCAGGGGTGAAGCCCATCCTTTACCGAGGTGAGTATTCTGCTGAGATTGCCTTATCTGTTGCATTAGCTATATTCTCTACCCGATGTCGTTGCTAAACTAACAGATAAAAAAGGTATATAAATATTCGCCAAAAGTCGAATCAATTTATTTAACTAACTCTTAAATGTTTGAATATTTCTGTAAAGTAATTGTTAAATGAAATACATACTTATGGCTCTCCTGATAACAATATCAAGTATTAGATAAACAAAAAGTATATTTTCACTATTTTTTGAGTATTTTATTTTTTTTATAATGAAAAAACAATCTAAAAAAACATAAATTATAATGTTTTGATAACGCATAAGTAGGTTGGCATTGAAAATAGTAATTGGGATAAGGCTGTCTTGCTGTATTGCTGTCTTGCAATAGGGGTAATGGTTTGAGCGTCAAAAACATTTTGTAATATAGCTTGGTTTATTTGTGCCCACCTACTTAATTATTCTAATATTAAAATAATTATGATGAATTAATCAAATATTAAATTGATTTCAATAACGAAAAAAAACTGGATTATCGCTCATTAAAATAGTTATCAATTATTCATTAATTGCTTGAAATCATGAACGAAGAATTACAAAAAAAATCAAACAATACACCTGAAAAAGAGCCAGTCAAAAACCCTAACTTCGAGCCACCTTCATTTCAAGAAAATTTTCAGTCCCCTGTATCATATCCCATGCCTCGGAGGGGAGAATTTCCTCCTATCCAAAGGAAGCTTAGCATTGGAAAAGCTGGCGATCAATATGAACAAGAAGCAGATAATATCGCTCGCAAAGTTGTCAAAGAAATTAACTCACCACAAACTCCCCCCGTACAGACTCCTACAGAAAATAATTCCTTAGCAGCAAAAGTACAAAGACAAGTTATTAAGGATTCTCAGTCCCCATTCCAGACCTTACCACAACAAGATATCACTCCCGAGAATGGTGAGTTTCATGAGAGGATACGGCGGCAAGTTGTACAAGACAATGTACCGCAAATTCAAATGATGGGTTTGGAAGGAGGGACAGCAACCCCCGATTTTGAGAAAAGCTTGAATAGTACTAGAGGTGGTGGAACTTCTTTAGATTCTAGCTTCCGAGAAAAGGTCGAACCTGTAATGGGAGCAGATTTTAGTCAGGTTAAAGTACATACCGATACAAAAGCAGATAATCTCAGTCGCTCTATCAATGCTCAAGCTTTTACTAGCGGTAACGATATTTATTTTGCTCAGGGTAAATTCAATACTTCTACTCCCAAAGGACAGGAATTAGTTACCCACGAATTAACCCATAATATGCAGCAGACTGGTAGCGGTGCTGGTGTACAAAGTAAGTCGGTGCAACGGGTAGAGGATGGAAATAATGATTCACAGACGAATGGATTAGTCAAGTCAACTTTGCAATCTCAGGAATCTGTTATTCAGCGTCGCACCAAGAGCGATGAGGAGTTAAATAAATATGTACAAGTACTTAATGAGCAACTTTCAGCCTTTGGTAAAAAAAAGGCACAAGAATGGCTGGAGTCGCGAAAAGAACACCATCGCTGGGATGATGATGATATCTTATATCTGAAGGAAAACTCTAATTATAAAAAAACTAAATTTTTACCACAAGAACTTCCTAGTAAACAACTACCGAATGTGTCATCTTCCGACGAACAGGAAAATACAAATTTAGAAGTAGATGTTAACCCTTTAGAACTCGATGATGATAATGCAACTGTTGATGATGCAACTGTAGTCACACGAGAACGGCATCAACCTATAACTTCAGATCTCACAATGTGGACTTCGGGGAATTTCAAAGAAGCACTTGGTGAAACGAACAAAAATACTCTTGGTAAATCAAAATTTAAAAAGATTGTTGCCAAACTCGACTTATACACTCAAGAAACTAATACGGAGGGGGATAAAGGACACAATCGTCCCCTTAAACAAAAAAAGGTTTTGAATGAAATACAAACCGTCATCGATAGTTGGCATGATACACCAGGGCGTATTTATGATAAATCCGGTAAAAATGTCATAAATAGAGCATATGTAGACCTCGCTATATATAGTCCTCGCACAAAGAGAGTTAAATATCCAAGGAAGAAAGCACAGCGAGATGCAGAATACAATGTAAATCAAGTACTAAACATCTTCGAGGCAATCATTAGTAATCAGTTAGACGTGATTGGTACAGAGATGAAACAATTGGATATGTTTCGTAACTCAGTAGATGCTGTTGCAGACGGCGATAATTTTCTCGATAAGTTAGGAGGAGGAGGAGAATTATGGACTCCAACAGAATTCGAGAAATTCACTTTTGAAGGAGGCAGGACAAAAAGGAAAAATCCTCAAGGTCCATTGATCAAAAAAATACTACAAATTTTAGTAAAGTATCATGTATTAAAGCAAGAGCAAGATCGAGACTTGGACAAAGGAATAGACTTTGTCGCAGAAGTTAAAGCCCTACAAAGGGCAAAACTGGATGAATACAACGCAAAAGCAGAAGAGTTTTCTCAAAAGTATTCAGGAATGATGGATGGAGCGATGAAGCGTCGTAACATGATAATTCGTCAGCTCGAATACATGAAAATATTGTCAAAAACTTGGTTGGATGGTCATGAAAAAGGAACTAACCAGGGAGATAAGCGCAAAAATCGCCGTTATGCAATATTAAGGTTTATAGCGCTTTTAATGTCCACTAAGCACCACTGGGAGAGTAATCCCGGCGAAACTTTAATGCAAAATGCATTAGGACAACGTAATGATGATGATGGGAGAGAGGAAAAAGCGGCAAAGTTAGGGGATGCTGAAGGGCAGGAGGAGGCAGAAATATCAAAACTTTCTCTAAAGTATACAGGGAATTTTGAGAGCAATTTCACTAAGCTCGCACCTGCTATTGATGCAGCAGTTCCCAATGTACGCGACAAGAGTAAATTAACAGTTAAATTTCTCGTTCCGTTCCCCCCAACCTTCATTTCATTTAATATTTTGTTCTCAGCAGAGCGTAAAGAAGCGGACAAGCTCAAAATTCGCGGTGAATTTACTGTGGGTTCTGGGGTGAGCGACTTTACAACCAGTTCATTAGAACTAGCATTGGGCGGTTACTTAGAAGTCCAAGGAAACAATGCTCAGAATTGTATGCTGCAATTATCTTACGGTCTTTATCGTCGTTTCCGGGAGTCTAGAGCTTTGGTTCCTTGGTTTGTTACCGATACCCTCTGGGGTAAAATAAAAGGCGATCAAGACAACCCAGACGAAATTCAGCAAGAATTAGATAATCAAGATGATAGCCAAGAAGAAGACAGACGCAGTTACTGGACTAAAAAGTATGATGCGGCTGAAGAGTGGGCATTTAATGTAGAAAAAAATGTTTTCGCTGCTGGTAAAGGAGCTCAAAAACCGGATGATGTTTATGCAGATCTTGGTTATTTGGTGAGTCTCACCGGCTCAACGGGGTTTGGCGATATTGCCTCGATTGCAGGAAATGCTAAGACGGGTTTCGGCAGACGCTATAACAAAAACACTATAGAAAAATTAAAACTTGGTGGCGGCAAATTATCAGATCAAGAAAAATACCAAAAACATAAAAAATATCCCAAGAAAAAACAGAGAACTAAGCCACGAGGTAAGCATTATGTGATGGTATTTTTTAATGGTAATGCACAATTGGTAGACCCGGCAGGTTTATTTGGTGCGAAGGGTGAGTATAAATACGAACTAGAGTATACTGGTCAAGATGACCGTGGTTTAAAGAAAGACCAGACAGAAGAAAGTTTGCTAGAAGGTCTTAAAACTATGGGTCTGAGCAATCTAAGTTTGTATAAATCAAAGCACTATTTCAACGTTAGTTTGACGGGTTTAGTTTCTCAGAGTACTTCCCTGATTTTACCCGGAGTAGTGAAATTAATCCGAAAAATGCAGGGAGCAGCAGAAAAGGAAGAAGTACCAAAACAAAAAGAACAAGGCTTGTTGTCACCGCAACAAAAAAAAGGACATACTGCCAGAGGAATGGGAAGAGCTCTTGATGAAGCAATAGTACAGGCTGAGGCATTAAGTGTGAATTGGGCAGAATATATAATGAACGAGCAGGGACAAGGGAATGACCAAGCGCTAACAAATATGCAAGCAGTACACAGTGCTGATGGTGGACTTGGATTCGATCTAAAAATTGAAAACAAATGGAAAAAAAATGCTAAAGGTGAAAACGTCATCAAAGAGTGGAAAATAGAATACGATATACGTCGTCTCCAAAAAATAAAATTCAAATTTGTTCCTCTCGGTCAAGATAATGGAGTAAGCCATCAAAAACGTGCGGGAATAATTGGATGGAGAAAGAAACAGAAGATAGAATATGTCCTCGATAAGATTGATGCTGATACGCGTGTAACAAAGTATGTGCCAGAAAAACTCTACAAAGAGGTAATAAAAAACTCATATGTCAGCCAGAAAATCCAAGCAGCGAAACTTGATATAATTACCTACAAACAGGACGACGATATTACTGATGAAGAAAAGATACAAATTGACCAAAAAACTAGAGAAATAGTTGCAGATTTTTTAAGTCAACAACCTCCTGGAAATCCACCAAAAGAACCTGCGCCAAAACAACAAGTGAATGACGATCAAAGCGATGTTAGCGCTAGCGATGTAGATCAAGAACAATTAGAATATCAACAAGCTCTACAAGAATATAATGTGAGCAAAAAAAACTATGATGACTTACAGGAATACCTGAGTAACCAAGAAGAAAGAGAAGAAACAGGAGACGAGCGTTTCAAAGTCTCAACCGAACACACTAACTCAGTATTATTGGGATTCGGAGGATAAATTTCTTTAAATACAACCTGAATTCCAAAGTAATGAGTAATTAGTAATGAGTAATGAGTAATGGGTAATGAGTAATGAGTAATGGGTAATGAGTAATGAGTAATGAGTAATGAGTAATGAGTAATGAGTAATGAGTAATGAGTAATGAGTAATGGGTAATGAGTAATGAGTAATGGGTAATGAGTAATGAGTAATGAGTAATCTTAGAGCGGAATGGGAGTATGACTTTTGCTGTTTGATTTTTGTATTTATATATTAGGAGGTTTTTATGTTAGAAACGATTATTGATGTTTTTGAAGAGATTGATTGGGAATACGAACTTGATTCTGAAGAACAAACTGTTTTGTTAAACTATGATGACACCGATGTCGGTTCTTGGACTTGCTATGCGGTTGTTCGGGAAAAGCAACAACAATGTCTGTTTTATTCTGAATGCCCGATTGAGATACCCGAAGAACGCTGGTTGGCAGTGGCTGAGTTTTTAATGCTGGCAAATTTTGGAATGCCCATCGGTAATTTTGAAATGGACTCGGATAATGGGAAAGTTCGCTTCAAAACCGGAATTGATGTCGAAGGCGATCGCTTATCAGCAGCATTATTCAAGGCAATTGTAAGAGCAAATTTGACAATGATGAGTCAGTATCTTCCAGGTATTGTTGAAGTAGCTTTGGAAGACAGTTCGCCAAGTGATGCTATCTATGAGGTGGAATAGGAAGAGTGGATTAAACAAAGTTTTGCTAACAGTTGTGATTGGCAAGTGTATTATACAAAACTTAGTCTGAGGAGAAGATAGTGGATAATTTTACTTGCCATTGATTAATTTGTATGTAACTTATATCTTTATCTTTCTATGAGCGAGCAAAGTCAAACCACCTATCATTCCCTGAATAATCAGTTGACATTGCGTCAACCTTCTGGTGAAACTCTAATAGTAAAAGCTCTGGAAATAGCCGTTGATTCTATCAATGGTTCTCCTACGGCTTGTATTTTAACCTTTGAAGTGAGTTTTGAGGTTTACCAACATATCGACTCGCAAGCATTATTTCATCTCAAGCCAGAAGTACGAGAACAAATATTTGAAGAGTTTACACCAGATAAAAATATTGAAATCGAAATCAAATTAGCCGATGAATTGCTACCAAATTTGATTCAGGAAGCTGTAACAGCAACAGAAGTTGCCAATAATCTCTTAAAAATACATAATACCATGCCTTCTTCACCTCTACTTATCACTGAAAGTTGGTATGGTTTATACGTCAAGCAAGAAATCCCTCTTCCGCCAGAATTTGGCAGCGGTAGCCTTAAAACAGGTTACAGCACAACCCAAAGTCAGAAAAATAATCAAAATAATAAATGAACCAAGAAGAATTAGAAATAAGTTGGCAAAATTTGGATGTATCTACCCAGAAGGTAGCTTGTTTGCTAAGTTTATTTGTGGCACATCCTTTTGAGTGGAATTTAATTGAAGAATGCTTACTTAATGATGATAGGGATGAGTTAGAGGATATTTTGAATCATCTACTTGATATTGGTTTATTAGAGGAAATTGATGAAGATATTTATCTAGAGGAAGACTTATACTCCTTAATGGTTACAGAAAATTTTCATGATTTTTTAAGAGATAAACTTGAAAATTCAGATTTTGCAAAGCAATTAAAACAAAACTTTTCTCATAAAATAATATCCGTAGGAAAAAAATTGACTGAGGAACCCACTGTAGCAAAAATTGAAATATTTAAACACAACATTCCTCATTTGGAATTGGTAGTCACCGAACTGCTAGATTACATCCAAGATGAAGATTTAATTTCGCCATTTATTAGTTTGGGGAAATTTTATCAGTTTCAAGGGGAGTATGAGTCAGCGATATCTTTATTAGAAGCAGGTTTAATAGCTGCCAAAGATAAATTGGGTACAGAGCATCCAGGTGTTGCAACTATTTTTGACAATTTAGCTAATATATTTTCTATACAAGGAGATTATCACCAAGCAGAAAAAATATATCAACAAGCTTTAAAAATTCGTCAAAAATTACAGGATAAAAATATTGTTGATATTAGCGTTAGTTTGATTAATTTAGCACAAATATATAAATTGCAAGAGCGTTATGGTGATGCCGAAACTTTCTTTCGAGTCGCTTTAGCACAAAGAAAGAATCGATTGGGAGAAAAACATCTTGATGTCGCGACAACTATTAATGATATAGGAACTGTTTTAGTTGTACAAAAGCGGTATTATGAAGCAGAATCGCTATTAATTGAAGCTTTAGAAATAAGAAAGCAATTATCAGGCGATCGCAGTTTGCAAGTAGCGGATAGTTTTAATGATTTAGGACAACTTTATTATTGTCAGGAGCGCTACGATAAAGCAGAGCAACTATTAGCAGAAGCTCTAGAAATTCAAAAAAAATTATTGGGTTCGGAGCATAGTCATGTGGTGTCTAGTCTCAATAATCTAGCAACAGTTTACCAGTCACAAGAATTTTATCAACAAGCGAAAGCTTTGTATGCTGAAGCTATGGAAATTTCTGAAACAGTATTAGGAGAAGAACATCCCAAAACACAAGCAATTAGTAACAATTTGAAACTATGTTTATATGACTTAGAAGAAAAAAGTACTTGTTTTCTCAACAATGAATTAATACTGTATCAACCAAATGGTGATTATTTAACTATAAAAACCTCAAAGTTAACTGTTGAGGTAAATAAAAAATCTGTAATTCGATGCGCTCTTAGCTTTCAAGTTAGTCCCCAAATCTACCAAGATATAACTTATAAAGAACTTTTTCACCTCGAAACACAAATGCAGTTATATACCATTGGTGATGGATTTGAAGTAAATCGAGATGTGGAAATCCAAGCCGAATTATCTTCTGATTTGCTTTTCGATTTGAGCTTATATGCAAAAACTCCCCTCGAAGTAGCCAATTATTTACTGGATTTAAATAGCAAGCAATCCCAACTTCCTATATTAAATACAGAAAATTGGTATGCAACATCTATCGGACAATGGGTACCTTTAGATACAGATTTAGGTGAAGATACGCTGATAAAAACTGATTACAATACCAATTGGACAATTGCCAACAAGATAAAGTTACAGTTAATGGGCACATAAGCTCTAAGCTCGACTTTTTCCATTTTGAAGCAAATTAATGAATAGTTTAGATTCAGTTACTCTTAACAACAAATTAACTTTACAAACACCCACAGGCTATTGTCTATCAGTACAACTCAAAGAAGTAGCTTTGTATACGGATGAAAAAAAATTAGAATGTCATATTACTTTTACTGTAAGCTTAGAAATCTACACAGAAATTGAGAAACAAAGACTTTTTCATCTCGAAACAACAGTTACAGATAATTATCTCCCTGAAGAATTTTCTCAAGCAGGGGAAATCGAAATTGAAGTCAAGTTACAGAGTGAATTAATTTTTGACTTGCTCTCGAATTCCCAAAAAGAAAGCGAAACATCCGAACAACTTGCTGAAAGTGTAGCAGAGTATTTACTTTATATTAGTCAAAATCAGCCAAGTAGTCCCTTACTTTTTACAGATAACTGGTATGCTCTATCTGTGATGCAAGAAGTTCCTTTACCAGGAGAATTAGATACAGAAATTCTAAAAACTGGCTATCAAACAACTTGGGAAACAAATTATTTAGAATCACCAGAAGAAGAAGAAGAAGAAACAATTTATCAAATAACTTTCAATTTCTTCCAGTCAGAAAAACTTCCCTTCTGGACAATTGAAAACGAAGAAAAACTGGGTGTAACTTACCGGGGTGACAACGGTGAGTGGGATTGCTACATTGTTGTGAAAGAAGTAGAACAGATATGTAGTGTTTATGGAATATTTCCCGAAACAATTCCACAAGAAAAACTCCCTACAGTAGCAGAGTTTTTGATGAGAATTAATACTAGACTACTTGTTGGGAACTTTGAACTCAACTTTGATACCGGAGAAATTTATTTTAAAACCAGTATTGATGTAGAAGGAGATTGTTTTTCCGAAGCATTATTACATCAGTTATTTTACACAAATGCTTTCACTACAGATTGTTATTTCCCAGAAATTTACAAAATTATTGCAGGAGACATATCCCAGACAGTTTAAAATTTAGTTTATCAGTACTTATGAACTATTAATAGCTAGAGTGTGGAATTTGAGTTATAAACACTCCATCTGACTGCAGCATTCTCAAGAAGCCCAAAGAAACCCGGTTTGTCGTGGTGAAAGCATGATTATTTCCTTGTAATTAAAAGAAACCGGGTTTTTGATATTGCTGCAAGATATGAGCCATTCTACTTTTGGCTAATATTCACTCTTGAGAGATACCCCTAGTATTGGAAATGGAGTTTTTCTCATTGATTATGGACTCTCAATCTTCTCTAAAGGTAGATAATTTTCCTCCCGCTGGATATGTAGCACCTGCTGCAATTCTGTGTGAATTGAAAACAGATGAGCTAGGAGAGATTTCCCAGCTTGCAGGTGAAATAATGCAAAATCCTCTGATGATGAGATCCCTTAGCGATCGCGTTTATCAATTGATGCTCGAAGACTTACATAATCAACAACAACGCAGAATTAATTACGGAGGTTCTTGGTAATGGGTAAGACTTCGGATAAACTCAAATCAGCAGGGAAAGGTTTAAAAAATAAAGCCAAAAGTTCTGCTTCTAGCTTAAAGAATAAAGCTAAATCAGCAGCTTCTGACCCTTTTGGCTCATTTTTTGGTTCTGGTAGTGGTACCCAACTTCACTATGTGACAGCTAATCGATTTTATGTCGAAATCGAAAGCCAAGTTACCGCATCTTTTAGCGAGTGTTCGGGTTTAGGTATGTCATTAGAAACGGAAACTTTTTCTGAAGGTGGTGTTAATGACCAACAACGTATTTTAATTAAGCAAGCTAAATTTGATAATGTCACCCTCAAGCGCGGTATGACTTATGATTTAATGTTCTGGGATTGGCTTAACCAGATATTAGATCCATCATCTTCTAAAACTTCAGCCAGACGTAATATCAATATTTTAGTTTTCGATCAATCGGGACAAACTATGCAGTGTTGGACGCTAATTGGTGCGATTCCCATTGCTTGGAAAGCACCAGGTTTACAAGCTGATTCGACCTCAGTTGCAGTTGAAGAATTAACTCTAGCTTACGAAGGTTTAAAAGTTACTAATAATACTGGTGGTGGTGCTCAAGTTGAAGTTTCACGGGACAAATCAGGATACTTTGGATAGTAAATAATTTATGGCCAACTCCCATAAAGAAGTTAAAGAAAATTTAGAGAATTTGGATAATTTAAATTCTTTAGAGGACATTATGAAACCTCCCAAACCATTGGGATTTCGTAAATATATTATCCCTTTGGGAGTACGTCCTTTACAGTGTTCAAATTTTGATATTGGTAGAGAAAAAGCATCTACTCAAATTCAGCTTTTTCAATCTGTAAAAAAATCGATTCCTACTACTCCTATATCAAAATCTGAGACTGGGAATTCAACTGAATCTACAGTTGAAAAAACTACTTATCAAAATGAAAATATTATTGACAGTTCATCTTATAGGGAAAAAATACCTCATTTAAATAAGGCTTTAAAAACCATTGCTTCGCCGATTATTTTAAATAAATCAAATATAAATATATCAAAATATGTAGCGGCAAAACATAATGATATTACTTTTGATTCTTCATCACCACAAACTGTAGTTACTGATGAGCATGAGATAAGAAATAATCATCAATCTTCATCTAATGAAACTAATCCTTCAAAGCCAACAAGACCAAGTTCTTGGTCAAGTGTTGCTGAATTAGTTGGTGATACTAGACCTAGCAATCAATCAAGTTATTCTCACTCTGATTCAAAATCTAACTCAAATCTCAGAAATCTTCCTACAATACTCAGAAATTCAATTCCCTATCAAAGTACAAAAAATAATTCAATTAATGTGACATCAATTGGTAAAAAAAGTTTAATTCAAAGAAATACTGATTCTGTCACCGAAGGTTATACAGCCACATTAGAAAATCAAAGAGAAGGAGAACAAGGAGAACAAAGAGAACAAAATACTCAAACAGACAATAATCAAAATTTTGAAATTATAGCAAGGGAAGTCTACAGTTTAATTCGGCAAAGATTGCAACTTGAACGTGAAAGAAGAGGTAATTCATATTCTGGACGTTTACCTTAATCCTATAATTTAATTAGCTGGAGAAGTAAAATGTCATTAGTTAAAGCAAAATTAAAAGCTTGTGATAGTGGTGCAAAAGATATTGAATTCATGTTTAATCCCAATGAATTAAATCTTGGGAAAGAAGTACGTGTAGACCAAGCTGAAGGTGCTCGTACTGACGAAGGTTTGAGTAAAGTTAGTTTTAAATACCCCATTAACCAGACAGTAAATATTAATAATCTCTATATAGATACTTATGAAACAAAAGAAAATGTTCTAACGTATATTAATCAATTTGAACAAGCCCTTGATTTTGTCAAAAGTGGACCAGCTAAAGGAAAACGCCCACCTCTTTATATATTTATATGGGGTGATTATCAATACCTTCGTTGCTTTGTGACAAAATTAGACTACACCCTAAAAATGTTTCTAGCTGATGGAACACCAGTAAGAGCAACAGTGAATTTAACTTTACTAGAAACAGATGCAACAAGCTCTCAAGGGAGTACGAAAGCTTCAGGGCGCTCAAGCGGTAGTAGTCGTTGGTAGATTTTTTTGTAAAATACAGCATTTTTCACCCTTGATAGAATACAGAAAACCTCACCCCCTTCCCCTCTCCTTACTAAGGAGAGGGGTGGAAGGAGAGGGGTGAGGTTGAAGGCTCCCCATAGCAGAGAGGCTATGTGTTCCCACCCCGGAGGCTGGGAAGGAGTCAAAAGACGTAGCAGTGCTACGTCTCTACACTCCTAACTCTCAAGACGTAGCACTGCTACGTCTTTACACTAGTTTGTCCTTGTATCTATTTATGATTCATGCCAACTGCAAGTTACGTATCTGAGCCTAGTATAAAAATTGGTAACAGTAAGCCTCCCGACGGTTTTATGGAGGATATTCTTCAAATTTCTGTTGAAGAAAGTCTTCATCTTCCAGGAATGTTTACCTTAGTTATTAACAATCCTTATTTTTCAGGTACTGAAGGCGAAAAACCTTGGAAATACGACAAAATATTAACTATTGGTAAATCTATTTCTATCAGTTTTACTTCCAGCACTACAGACTCAGATGAGTTTGATGATGCCGAACAAGGTAAAGTATTAGATGGGGAAATTACTGCTATCGAAACTCAATTTACCAAAGGCTCTCAGGCTCCAATTATTGTTCGTGGTTATGATGTTTCACATCGACTGCACCGAGGACGTAACAACCGCTCTTTTCAGAATATGACTGATAGCGATGTTGTCAAAAAAATTATCCGCGAAGTGGGAATCAAAACAGGTACTATAGATTCTAGTGGTAAAGCTCACGATTATATTTTTCAGGAAAACCAAACTAATATGGAATTTCTCCGGGAACGAGCAGCCCGGATTGGTTTTGAACTATTTGTTCAAGATGGTAAATTATATTTTCGTAAACCAAAAAAAGACGCAACATTACAACTTGAATGGTTGAAAGAATTACACAGTTTTAGAGTTAGAGTTTCTAGTACAGAACAAGTAAAAAAAGTTGAAGTTAGGGGCTGGGACTACACTCAAAAAAAGGCAATTTTATCTACAAAGACGAAGGACAAAACAGTATACACAAGTACAAAATTTGGTGATGGCTCTAAAACTAGTTCTAGTTTTGAAAGAAAACCAACCACTCCGACAATAACTGTTGTTGATAAGCCAGTATTTACTTCAAAAGAAGCCGATACAATGGCTCAAGCCCTATTTGACGAACTCAGCGGAGAATTTGTTCATGCTGATGGTACTGCTGAGGGGAATCCCG
Source organism: Cyanobacteria bacterium J06633_8 (assembly GCA_039820645.1). Lineage (GTDB taxonomy): Bacteria > Cyanobacteriota > Cyanobacteriia > Cyanobacteriales > Nostocaceae > Rivularia. Next base: position 99,617 of record JBCBPQ010000004.1, read on the forward strand.
ATATTCGACCGGGAAGAATAGTGGACTTGAAGGATATGGGCAATTATACTGGCAAATATTATGTCACAGAAACCCGTCATTTCTACGATAAAGGTTATTATACAACTGAATTTAGCGTTCGAGGATTGCGAGGAGGAGACCTTTTCACAACTTTGTCTCCTCCAAGGCGTTTACAACCAGGACAAACTCTCTTGGTAGGTATAGTTTCCAATAATAACGACCCTAAAGGTTGGGGGAGAGTAAGAGTCAAATTTCCAACTTTAAGCGAAAAAGATGAAAGTAACTGGGCTAGAGTCGTAGGAGCCGGTGCAGGTTCCTCAAGAGGATTTGATTGTCTACCAGAGGTAAATGATGAAGTTTTAGTAGCCTTTGAACATGGTGACATTCATCGTCCTTATATCATTGGTGGAGTCTGGAATGGAAAAGATAAACCACCAGAAAAAATCAAAGACACCGTTGTTAAAGGTAAAGTGCGCTTACGAACCTTTAAAACTAGAACTGGTCACGAGCTACAGTTTGTTGAAGAAGATAAAGGAAGTGTTAAAAAAGGGATTTACCTTGATAGTAAGTATGGTCATAAATTATATTTAAACGATAGTCAAAAATTTATTGAAATAAAGACCAAGAGCGGTCACTATATCCTTTTAGATGATACGAAGAAAAAAATTGAGATAAAAACTGATAAAGGAAAATCATCAATAACGATGAGTAGCACTGGAAACATAGATATCCAGGGTGTGAATATTACAATGAAAGCTAAATCAAAAATTTCTCTCTCAGGGGCAAATATCGATATTAAAGCTAAAGCAACAGCTAACCTTAAGGCTAAATTAATTAATATTAAAGCCACAGGACCAGTTACGGTAAAAGGAAAACCAATCAAACTCAACTAAATCAACAGGAGTTTTTTTTATGGGCTTGGGCAGACCTGCTGCTAGAATTGGCGATCTAACAACTCACTTAATTCCACCACTAGGATTAGGAATTGCCAAAGGTAGTCCTAATGTAATTATTGGTCGTCGTAAAGCATTTCGTGGTATTAAAAAAAACAAAGTAGGTAAATTAAAAAAACAAAAGAAAAATTGGGACAAAAGTCTTAATGCAGCCAATAAAGCTTTTGATGCAGCACCTGAGCCTATATCCAAAGCTGCAACATTAACAGCTGCTATTGGTGTAAAAACAGCTGCGATCGCGGCAATGTCTGCACAGATTAAAAAAAGTGCAAAAGGTGCAGATTTGCATCTTTGTTTATCACCATTACCCCCAAAACCTCCTGTACCTCCGAGTCATGGACTTGGTGTAGTAATTAATGGTAGTAAGACGGTGTTAATTAACAAGCAACCTGCTACTAGGATGGGAGATACAATTCTTGAAGCTGTTGGTCCTGGTAATAAAATTATCACTGGTTGTTTCACCGTGTTAATTGGAGGGTAATTGGTAATTGGTAATTGGTAAATAAACTCACATCTTGCACCACTGCCAGAAACCCGGTTTCTTTACGATTTCACAACGAGATATTCATGCTTTAACAAATTATTCTGGGTTTATTTGAGCGAAATTGAGCAAAGTGCAAGATATGTGTAAAAGGACTTACACGATTGTCACAAGACTTGGGTGGTGCCGTACTACAAGCACTATATTGCGTTAACAATCAATCAGTGTACAAGCACCCAGATGCGGAAAATATGCCAGTTGCGGCCATTCCTGACTAATAACTAATAACTAACAACTAAGAGGATGTTTCAAAAGTATAGTTTTTATCATAATGCTCGGATGATCCCCCCTTCCCCCCTTTCTAAGGGGGGTTGAAGTCCCCCTTATTTAAGGGGGATTAGGGGGAACTCAAAAGTTTAGAGTATCATTTATAGCGCATCATTACATCCTCGAACAACTAATGAACAATTACATAACCAATAATTTTAAAATATTACCGATAAATTTAAATCCACAACAAGCATGTATTTTCATGGGTAAAAGTAACTACGGCGTTATTTGCCATGTCGTCAAAAATCAAGTTCAAGAAGTAATAGGATTAGTTACAAAAGAAGACTTGAAGCGAGCAGATAGATTAAACATTAACAATCTATTAGAACTAAAACCTACCTTGCCCCCTACAATTATTGTTAACAGTCAATGTGATGCAGAAATTCAGGTGAGTTTCCCTGCTAACATTCAAGAAAATATCGAGAATCTGAAGGGGGCTGTTGTTGTGAATAATCAAGCAGTCGTCGGAATTATAACAGTTCCACAAATACATGCATATTTGAATTCTTTGAAAATCAAAGGAGACATAGAATTAGGAGGGGATGTAGAAGTGGGAAATGATGTGGAATATAGTCCAAATCAAAATAATTTCGTGTTTCCTGGTTGATTAACTATAATTTATTTTCTAATTATCTAATTGAGCAATTTAAAACGCCGTTACATAAAACTTACCCAAAATTACCTATAACTAGACAAAACTAGACATATAGTATTTTGGTGTTTACTTCCTGCTTCAAGGGAACCCATTAAAAATTTTTTAGAAGAAAAAATTTTTAATGGGAACCCTGACATTCCGATGTTTTCTGTATAGCTTTTTGGCACTCGGTGCGCCTTGAAACAGCATCCCTTGTGGCTCTTGCGTGAACCTTGGCAATTTCACGCCTATCTTGGTCAATAACATGTTTCGCACCAACAATCATCTTCCCGAAAGCACACTCTCTTGTACAAGCTTTCGGATTAGCAACTATAGCTTGCTGAGTCTCAAACCTTACTAGCACCTGTTGACGGCATTTAGAGCATGTATACCTTCTTTCTGTAAAATCAGCCATTATATTAAACTATTCTTATGATAATTAAGTCGTATGTTCTAAATATAAGTTAACTTTTTCTGGTTTTGCAACCTAAGAGTCATAACTTCATTACGGTTTGTTTGTCTCAGTTAAAATACTTAATATTATTAATTATATAGTTATATAATTGACATTTGTTCTCTAAGTTCACCTGCATCGCTTTACACACCAGAATAGACCATTCTCAACAAGCACAAAGAAACCGGGTTTCTTGGAAATCACTCAACGAAATAATTACGTTAAAGTTCGGAGAAACCCGGTTTCTAGTCGAGGTGCAAGATATGAATTTACTCAATTTGGTAAAATGGAACTAATCCTATTTCTTTCAATAATGTTTGTCCTTCTTTGGTTCTAAGTAAATCTGCAAATTTTTCTCCTACGGGAGGAAGACTATTATCTTTAAGGTAAGCTATGGCAATTGGATAAGCTAAAGGATACTTTCCTGTTTTAAAGACTTCAGTATTCGGATAATAACCACCTTTATCTTCACATAAATCTGTTGTTGGTTGGATGGGCTGACGGTTATCTTGTATTAAAGGTTGAATCGCTTTATTATTTCCATTAGCTAAAGCTAAAGGATAGACAGAACATTGACCGAAAACTTGACTTAATTTCCCAAAAGCGATTGCTCCTAAATTATAATCTTCAAATTCCCCATATACTGTTTGCAATAAACGAGCAAAAGATGAACCTCCATATTTTGAAGTAATTTTGTTAATTGTTGGTGGTTTAAATGAAGGTGTTGGAGAAGAAAGAAAATTATTACTTTGTTTTGTTAATGTTTTTTGTCTTTTATCAAAAAAACCTTTTGCTTCCAGTACCTTGTTTTCAAAAAATTCTACTGCTGTATTATCATCCGGAGCGTAGAGTCTTACATCAACATTAGAAGCATTGATTGGTTTTTGTTGCCAGTTATGAATTTTACCAAAATATAATTTGCGTAGTTGCTCAAAACTAATCCGTCCATTTAAACTTTGAGGAAGACTATTTTTTCTATTTGAATAATTAAATGAAACAAATACTACTAAGCCATCATAAGCAACTTCTTTAGAATCTATTTCAGGAGGTAATTTCTCTGTAAGAGATGTAATTGCAAAGTCTACTTCTCCCGATTTAACTTTTTCTATCGCTGTTTCACCCGGTTTTAAATTTATATAATTTAGTTTATATTTTGGTTTGCTATTTTTTAGTTTTTGTTCAAATTGATTCTTAAAATATTTACTTTGTGGTAAAAGATTTATTGTACTTGTATATTTAAACTTTCCCGACGGAACATTAGGAACTTCTTCTATTTTTTCCAGCAAAATTTTATCACTAGCATCTACAGTATCTTGTTGAGAGTTGGCAAAGAAAAACCAAGTTAATCCTCCTAATAAAAATAAGCTCAAAAAACCTAATAATAAAAATAAAAGTCGAGGATTTTTGGTTTCTTCCTCTTCTGACTCAATTTCTAAAGCAGATTCTTCAGATATATCTGTTTCTAGCGGTAGTAAACTTAATAATTCTTGGCGGGCTGCGGCTGCACTAACAAAAGCAACATCTAACTCTAATAAACGTAAGACAAATCTTTTTAATTCCGGATCTATTTTTGGCCAATGTCCTTCATTTATAGGGCTGAGACGTTGACCATTAGTTGAGTTAACTTTACCGCCATTTAATAGATAAAAAGCCACATATCCCAAGTCTACTAAATCTTTTGACTGTTTAGAAATACGACTTTGTAAATTTGATGGGTTAAATAAACCTTCCCATAAAGCAAAGTCACAGAGATAAATGAAAAAATTATCTTCTACTGAAGCTATCCGATACTTGTACCACAACAATTCCGATTCTTCAGGATCTTGCAAATCAACATCAATAATTTCTTCCTGACTGGGAGTTGGTAATTCCTGATTAACTATCAACAAACTATCTAGACTTAAATTACCGTGGACTAATCCATGTTGTATTTGGGAGGAAGGAAGACTAAATTTCTGAGTGTGAAGAAAATCTAGAGCTTGCAGCACTTGGTTAAGAACCTGATATACTGATTCCCCATTCATTGCACCATTAAAAGCGAGGTATTCCTTTAATGTAGGATAGTGGTCTAGATTATTGTTTGTAATTAAATAACAACGTTCTTCATTGGCATCTGTTATTGCTTCCCAAGGTTGATTGATGCGAAAGTTTAGTTTTCTACTGTCTGCTAAATTTATCCCAGCAACTCGGTTAAAGATTTGCTTGCGTGCTTCTGCTTCCTCTTGGTTAAAATAACGCTTGGGGAGTATGTATTCCTTCAGTACAACCGGCTGATTGTTAGATACCTGAATACCTTTATACAAGCGTCCAAAACCTCGATACTTGAACAAACCTTCAATTCTATATCTACCACGTCTACCTCGAATTTCTGCTTTCTCGGGAAGTATTGCAGGGAAATCACATTCCGAACAATACTTTAGCCTTGGTTGGTTGGACTCTATATTTTGAGATGAATAGGTACAAATTAAAGGGTTGTGGTAAACACAATTATACTTTTGATATAAAGGTTCAATTTGTATGGAAACTTTTGCGTTATCTTCAACTTCAGGATCTTGAGATTGTGCACTAGCTTTTTCTTCTTCTAATTTTAGCTTGGCTTTAAAATCGGCAATGAAGGGAATAAGCCATGTTAATCTAGCTGGTATAAAGCTAACTAAACGAGCAAAGACACTACTTTTAATAAAATTACGTTTGCTCTGAGCTTCAGCAACTGCTCTTTTAGAAGCTTCCTTTAAAATTTCTTTGTTCAGATTTTTTTGTTTAGTCATTTCAGTTATCAGTCATCAGTTATCAGTTATCAGTTATCAAGTAAGTAAACACATATCTTGCACCATTCTCAACAAGCACAAAGAAACCGGGTTTCTCCGAACTTAAAGCATAATCCTGCTCGTTGAGTGATTTGCAAGAAACCCGGTTTCTCGTCGAGGTGCAAGATATGAATAAATCGGCATAAAAAAATCAAGGTATGTCCGAAGCGAGTACCACTACGTAACTTAGCCATGAGCGCATTCACCTTTATGTGCCGGTCAGAGAAAGGCTCATCGCAAGGGCTGCGATTACTTCCCGCAGCGAATAATGATGGTAAATATTTTTGTTCACCTACTAACCTTGATTTTTTATTTGATTGTGACATTTGTCTTCTTTTTAATTTATTAGACTAAAGTTGATTTTTTTTTAATCCTGATACTATTACTATTGGGCTTACTAAAGGAGATCAAGAGCGGCAATAAAGGCGTTAGGATATGTACATCAGAACAATCCAGATTACTAGCATTATGATTTGAGCTTATACCCTTACTTTCATAAAATTTGGGATAACTTTGGTTTTATATCAAAGAAGTTTCCTAATATTCTCCCAACTGCCATCTTTTGAATCTTTAGCATCAATCACGATAATTTTTTAAAATTTAGGAGTAATTAAACAATGGCACAATTAGAAGTAACCAGATTGTTTAGAGCAGCTAAATCAAATCCCGATCTACGCACATCATTAAATCAGGCTCCTGACTTAGAAACTTTTATCAAAATGGCACGCAAAGAAGGCTATTATTTCACTATTGAAGAATGGCAAAAAACTACTAGTTATGTAGTGGAAGAATTACAAGGCAATTTGTCTGAGATTCCTGGTCTTTAGAGCTTTATATATTTATGGGATGAATCGACAGTTATAATCATTGAAAAATTATTACAAACTGCACGAAATCATCCCATTTTCATCAATATTTTAAATAGAATCTTGTCAATGACAATTGGTTGTTTTTTTATCAGGAATGGCCGCAATTGTCACAATGCTCGGATGGTGCCGTACACTCACCGTCTTATTATTGCGTTCAGAATCAATTAAAATAAAACCATTAGATAAAGCTAGAATTATCTTTAAACATAATAAAAATAAAAATGAGCACTTCACAATTTCACGATGGGAAGTGCTATATTTGATTATTGTAGTTAAAATTTAGTGAAAATTACCAGCCTCACCAGACAACGGTTCTGCTCGATAATAGTTAAATTATCCCTTATTTTTTATAACCATGACATCAATAATATTTTTTGCTGTTTCAGCAGGAATGTCAAAATAATTGTAGAGATAGTGTAAAAGTCTTTCTTCTTCTTCTGCTACTTCACCATCTGCCAGAATCAGGTCTGCTGCAACAGCGAAAGCTGTATCATGTAAGTGATGAGGTAGTGAAGTAATTGCAGTTTTTATTAAAGTATCTTTCCCTTGCCGTTTGACAATTCCACCAAGCTTATCAAACAATCTTGTCAGCACATCATCAGAATAGCTTCGGAATAATTGCATTCTAGTTAAAGTCGTTAATACTCCCTCAATCTCGTCCTCGGAGAGGTATCCGTCAGCTGTAACACAAGCTAAAGCAATAGCTGCAAATGCTTCAGCAGGGTTAAAAGAAGTTTCAGTTTCTTTACGAGCAGAAGATAAACTACTGAATAAATCCATAATCAACGTACTTTAATTGAATATCTAATTTAAAATACGCAAAGCTAGTCTATAAAGCTAGCTGATTTTTTACAATCTTTGATGAAGATTTAATAATTTTGTAAATTAACTTTACCTCCATCCAGGAATCAAATTCTTGTTTTGACTAAGCGTGCCATTCAAATCCAACCGTTGAAAAAACATTACCCAATCTTGGACAATGACCTTATGCCAACAGCTACATAAGGATTCCCAGTAGGAATTTCACCTACTACCCGAAGTGCCATTAGACTTCCTACGTAGGGCATTGTCCGAAGACTCCGACCTAGGTCGCCTGACCACGGGAGCGCAGAAGACCGCTGGTATAATAATTGTGACGACGTACTCCGGAAAGTTCGCGTCTAAGCTCAAACGAACGTGACCAACTGTGTTTTCTAGTACCACCTAGATAAGCTTGGTTGGAAGGAATGAGCTTGATGTATTTGTGGGGTAAACGGTCAGAAAAACGCTTAAATGAATTGGTACGAATACCACGACGCGCTACTACCAATGCAGCCGCAGTATCAGAACTCAAGCCATACATCCCCATATATTTAGTTAATCCCTGCAAGCTTGTGTAAGCTGGATTAACCTTTATTAGGTCGATACCACGATTGACGCATCGACGTTGTAATACTTCCTCCCACTTGGAGAAAGCGAAACCTGAAAGCATACGAGAATACTTTTTACCACGTTCCCGTAATTGCTGTTTTTTAGCTGAAAAATCTAAATCTTCAATAACTATAGGACATTCGTAAGTTTCAGCCAACAAAACAAGTTGAGCAGCAATATCAGCAAGTATCGCTTCTACTTGATTGCTAGTCTTACTGTGAAGATTAATTTTGAATTGTCCGCTATCTTTTAAGTTGCCGTCTGCATCTATATAAGTCCAACCAATAACGGATGGATTTAGGTCAACGCCTATTGCACCATTCCCGAACTTAGACTGTGTAGGAACTTCAGGAACATCAGTAGATATAGCGCAATACCAGGAAAAATCTTTGTAGTAGAACCTGTAAGTTAGTGCCTGTCCAATTGTTAAAGCAGCGTCAACGTGTTGTTGACCATACTTAAAAGCAACTTCCGGTCGGGACTAAGTAACTTCCATACTGGGATTCTAGACAGCGTGGAACCCGAATGTTCAGATTACCTTCATTGTCCAACTGACATATTTGATTCCCAGACGTTTCACCTTTAGAGCCAACAAAAGTAAATTGACTACCAATATTACCTAGATTCACTTCTAATGGTGAATTTTTGAGATGTCCTAGTTTTTGTTCTAAAACGTATTTGCGTCGTTTCTTTTGATGAATACGTTGTTTTGCTGTCTGCAACTCAGTCATCCGGCAAGGATTATAACGAATAGCACAAGCATCTTTAATATAAGATTGCTTGAACTTTTTAACCTTTTTAGCTTTCTTGTAATCCTTAACTCGTTTTTCCCAAGTTTTCAGAAACTTAGTTACAGATTTTAGCTGACCTTCAATAGTTTTTATATGACGCTTACGGCATTCTTTAGCTGAAGAAATTTTTCCATCAACTTCAGCAATTACAGAATTAGCCTGACGCTTATTAATACCAAATTTTTGTTGTAGGTCTGTGTTTAATTTAGACTTACCTAGTCCGTCCTCAAACATCCTACGTTCAAGGCAGTATTGACTAGCAGCACCATAAACTTGACCGTAGTCAGTACAATAATTATTAATATTTTTAGGCGTTATTGTAGAAACTATTGTCGTAAAAGTTTTGATGCCCACTTGGCAATCACCTCCTTGTGTTTAATACTATAGCTATAGTACATTACTTACAAATGTCAACTAAATGAGTAAAAAATATTCTCAGAAACTATGGCAGAAAGCAAATAGGGATAAAGTATCTGATTACCAGAAAAGATATATGCAAAAAAAGGCTCAAGCAACTGTGGTAATTGAACCTTGGGTAAAAGATAAAATTGATAGCCTTAAGCCAGCTAACCAGCCTTATGGGCAATGGATAAGAAAGTTTCTTGAAGAATGGGCAACAGAAGCAGAGTCAAGTTAGTCTGATTATTCTTACTACTTTGAGCCTGTTTCTTTTTGCGGTTCTCAGCGCTTCTACGTCCATAAAGTTTTGCTGACATTGATGCAAGAAGTGATATAATATCCTGTGACAATTCTTCCTCAAATGATTTATTCATCTGCGAGGAAACACATTCAATAGTCACGCCCGAGATGAAACCTTAAAAAATGGGCAGGCTTTAAAACAAATTAACTCGTGTTGTATCCGGCATCTAGGAATAACTAAGCCTGCCCATTTTTTTTACGGAAAATTGTAACCATGACTCTTGAAAAATTCATCTAAAAAACCAAAATTAAACCGGGTTAGTCTGTCTTTGTACTCCACGACTACCCGGTTTATTTTATGCTCAGTTACTAGCTTGAACAAAGCTTTAAGTTTAGTCCGGTTATCATTCATCCCAGAGCTAACTTCTTCAAAGACTTTATGCACTTTGTAACCTTGCTTTACGCAGTAATCTAAAACTCTACCTTTTTGGCGTTCTAAATCACCTTTCTGCTTTTGGTCGTTGCTGGAAACACGGCAGTAGACAGCTACAGGTAAGACTTCTGTTTCAGATTCTTCTTTATCTCCAATAATTTCGTTTATATCGGATTCCCGGTACATCCTGTAACCATTAGGCATTCGGATAGCCCGGAGTCTTCCTGTAGCATCCCATCATTGCCTCGTTTTTCTCGCTACACCAAGTTTTTTCGAGACTTGCCGCAACGTAATCAAGCGATTCCAGACGGTACTAACTCCTTGATACGTTTATACCAATGTTCGTAGAATACCTGAAATTCAGCCACAGTGATATCTTTATCTAGTGGAACAAGCGTGTTGATAGACTTGCCCTGTATCAAGTTCAAATTCGTAACGGTCAACCCGAACCACTTTAGGTATTTGATTTGCACTACTAACCACAACCAATCCTCTCTACTCGATGCCTTACCTCAAATTAAATCATGATTGGTTTGACATGGCGAATATGGGTAAACTTGGGTAACGTTTAGTAAAGTTGGTCAAGCTTTTTGCTAGCTACCGCCAACCCTTAGTTTCTATATCTGTCAATTGTCTTTCTAATTTTACATACTCAGCTTTTGCTGCTTGCAGAATATGTTTCATCTGTATTGGTTCATCAGCATCAGCCGCTAAAAAAGCTGCATTCAGAGCAATATTGCGAATATTTCCCCCAGCTACGGTGAGTTGACCTAACTTTTTGAAATCAAGTCCTTCTGTTGGTGTCTGTTTGGGGAACACACGTCGCCAAATCTCTGCTCTTTGCTTGCGTGAGGGGAAAGGAAACTCTACCACAAAACGAATTCGACGTAAAAAAGCTTGGTCGATGGAATTTTTTAAGTTAGTTGTCAAAATTGCTAAACCTCGGTAGCTCTCCATTCTTTGCAATAGATAACCAACTTGAAGATTAGCATAATGGTCATTGCTACTTTTCACATCGGAACGTTTACCAAATAAAGAATCTGCTTCGTCAAATAATAGGATGACTCCTCCAGCTTCTGCTGCATCAAATACTCGCCGCAGATTTTTTTCTGTCTCACCAATATACTTACTAACTAAGGAACTTAAATCGATTCTATAAACATCTAAATTTAAATCATTCCCCAATACGTCTGCTGCCATTGTTTTACCGGTACCGCTGGCTCCAGCAAACATTGCAGCAATGCCATTACCTCTGCCGCTTTTACTTCCTAATGCCCAATTTTGATAAACTTTTGTCCGTTGTCGTACATGGACTGAAATCTGTCGGACGATATTCATTTCTTTCTCAGGTAAAACTAAGTCATCCCAACTAAAGCTTGACTCGATTTGCTGTGCTAATTCATCCAAACGAGGGCGTGCTTGAATCCGGCAGATGTTCCATAGTTGATTTTGGATGGAAGATTTTTCTTGAGTTCCTATTTTTAAAGTTTTTGCTTTCAAACAAGCAGCCTGAATTGCCGGAGCGGTAAGATTAAATTGAGATACTAAATTTTCTATTTCTCGATCGAGATTGGGTGTTATTTCATTTATCTCATATATTTGATCTAAATTATTTTGCCAAATCAGACGTTGCTCCCCGGCTGTAGGGTTATATATATCAAAGGTAATAAAGGGACGCAATCTCCGACGACGACGCTCGTAACTACTGACAATTAAGGGATAATTAATACTTTCAATAAATTGGGAAATGGCTCTTTCTTGATTTGCATCAACTGTGTCTAAATTTTGGCATTCCAGTAACAAAACAATTGAATTTAAAGCATATTCCCGCTTCCACAGACGTGTAAACTTTTGTAAATGATTAGTCTCTGTGGGGATTTTTTCAGCAGATATTGCATACAAATTAAGTTGTAAATTATGGCAAGCAGCACAAGCAATGGCTCGCTTATTACTAATATCTTCTCCGCACAACTGTAATATTGGTAATTTAGATGATGGAGATTTCGACCATATTTCTACTATTTGTTGTACTATTTGCTCGTGGGAAGAAACCAAATTCTCTTGAATTGAAAGCGGCTCAACTAACTCAAATAATCGCCTATCTAGATGCCTAATTCCCATCAAATAGTGGAGAATCCGCTCATCAATTCGTAAAGGACTACTAGTGAAAGAATTACCAGAACCTACTTCAATCATCTGCCATTGACGTAAAGGACTCATTGGTGCGATCGCATCCCAATTCGTTTCAGATAAAATGTCCTTAGCCAAGTAAAAAGTGGGATAAGTCATCTGTGGATTGCCATTGGCTGCTGCATACAAATTTGCTAAGCTACCGTCAAATTCGATTGCAGCGCACAATAATAAAATATCTCGTTCCGAAGATGACAGGTTAAAAATTTGGCAAAGTTTTTCTAAAGTCGATGGTGGTGATAAATTTGATTTTTCTAAAGCTGTAATTTCGGATATTTCAGCGGAGACTTCTTGGGTAATTTTAGGTTCCAAAAAAGTCTGTATGCGAGCAATAGCCTTCATCAAATAATCATGATTTGCTTTTAACCAAGTTTCAGTTACTGTGTCTTTTGGTAGAGACATTTAAAAATCGGTTTTTTCGATTAAGTTTTCTAAATAAACCCGTGCTTCTTGTTCTGACAATAATACAGCTTCATCTCGACGGAGTATTTCATATTTACCATTTCTCCATCCATGTCCAATAATTAGTTTTAGGTGTATGGCTTTATTACCTAATTCTGTTAAATTATTAAAGCTGATGTTTTCCAATTCTTGATTTATTCTATCTCTAAAAAAATCTTCATTCATCACAATAAGTATTATGTCAAGTAGGTTGACGTTGAAAATAGTCATTAGCTGACTGAATAGCACCATTCTCAAGAAGCCCAAAGAAACCCGGTTTCTCCTGATAAAAGCATCATTATTCGTTGTCATTTCAAGAAACCGGGGTTTTGATATTGCAAGATATGAGTTATGGCAAGGCAGTCAGCAGTGGGAATAATGGTTTAAGGATAATTTACCTGCATTTTATATAGTTCTGTTTTTTCTGCCGACTTACTCAGGGAATAAATTGGCGTTACTGAATCCCGGTATGAATTTAAATTTTGAGACTGACAATGTAACGTCTCTACAAGGCTTTCGGTTATCTATTAAATTAAAATCATACTTCAAACAGCAACACCAATAAATTATTCAATCGACCCCAAAATGTACCTTGATTAAAATAGGAATATTAAGAATCTACAATAGTTGCCTTAGTTTCTTCTGGAGGAAGAATTGCTTGTGAAGATTCAATTTCGGCTTTATATTGTTCAACCTGGCTTTCTAATTCTTGAATACGCTTATTTTTATTGCGAAGTTTACCACCAGAAGTGAAAAATTGCTGTAAGCTTGTCCAAGCACCAAACATCGAAGCTAACAGAGCACCAAGCCCCATTGCAAAAATAAACTCAATTGAAACCGGAGCTTGTATATCGACACCCGGAATAAATTGAACTTTTGCAACTTCTGGATTTTCGATTGAGAAGAAAGCTAATGCTAAGCAGACAATGAAAGCCACGACTAAGTTAATTAGTTGCATTCAGTACCTCTTAATAAGTGTTAGTTTTTGTTTTTATGAAACAGCATTTATTGCTTTTTTATATAAAAAATATAGAAATATAATCTCATTATCATATTAAACACACAATCATTAAACTAACAAGAATTATAGATAACATTATTGATATAAAAATATTTTTTTAATTAATAAACTACTGAATTAAAACTTTGGGACTGACAAACCAATTAAAGGTAGGACTATCAGGATTTTTATCAATATCCATTTGACTTTCTGCTCCATCTACCTGCAATCGTACCAGATACTCTCCTGGTTTAACACCCTTAATTGGAATGCTAATAGAACGAGTATCTGCATGAGGAATAGAAGCTTCAAACATATAAGCTACAGGTTTGTGAATTGACCACTCATTTAGAGCTAGCACTACCCGTTGCTTTTGGGAAATAATTATATTTACCTGGACTATAATTATTCCCGCTATTAAGTCATCATCACTATCCTCAATATTGGCAAAAACTACATCCGTGATAGTTGGACATAAAACAAAAGGTAAGACATTAGAATCAACCCATTTATTCAATATTCCTTGTTGTGGTATAGAAATTTGATGTATTACTTGTAAATTACCTATACCAGCTTGAAGAGAATTAGCTGGTAGGGACGAAAGAGGTAAGATAATGCAATTTTCACTCTTCGATTTTGGTTTTACTTTAATTTCGCCGATACGTACTAATGTATTGGAGCTATTGAGATTTTTACCTAAAATTCGCAACGTGGTATCAGCTAAAATTGGCTCAAATTTTCCAGCATCAGATAGTACCTTCTCAATTACAGGCTTATGGGGGAATGGTACCGTACTACTTGCTGGTCGATTACGTACCGGAAGATTTAATTGTGCTGGTTGTTCACCATCAATGATTACTACTGCTACTTTGTAAGCAACTGAGAGAACATAAGAAGCTTGAGAAAATAATGACCAGGTTTTACCGAGTAGCTCTAAATCCAAATTCAATGGAAATAATTCAAGTTTTTGAATCTGCTCGGCAAGGTCAGAATCTTTCAAGAAATCTACTTCCGCAACTGTATTTTTTATCATTGCTGGTGTAAGAGCAGGTAGATCGTTAAGTGTACGAATCACACAACCTAACATCTGTTGGGGTATCAATTGATTATTGTTCCCATAAAAGCTCAACATATAGTAAAGGTCTAATGCAGTTTGACGTTTAGCTGTATTTCCTGAAACCCGAAAAGCAGCTAGATCGGCATTATTCAATGCATAATTGTTAGTTACTTGATAAAGAAACACGTTCACCCCAAGTTCTAGGGGATTGTTTCCTATTTCACTAAGTCCAAAGGTTGTTACCCTCGCTCCCTCTACATCTTTTTGGATCGCAGCTTGTACAATCCTTTGTAGAGTTGCAGTTACTGTAGAAATTGCCAGATAGTTACTCATCGTCTTTTTTATTGGGAATAATATTCGACCAAGCTAAAATTGTCAGTAGGGACAGAGAGAGGAAGAGAGGGGAGCAGGGGGAGCAGGGGGAGCGGGGGAAGAAAAGAACTTTAGATTTTAATTACCTTGATGGACTATCAGATATATATAATGCTGCTCTCAATACTGCTCGGTTAAGGAATTAAACGCAATCGTTAGATCCCCCAACCCCCTTAAAAAGGGGGCTTAGTTCCCTCCTTCTTAAGGAGGGTTAGGGAGGATCTCTCCTGATCCGAGCAGTATTAATGCTGCTCTAAGGGAGATCCAAAAAATAAATTATCCCACCGTTTAACAAATATTCCGGACAAAACCCAGACGTATAATGGTGTTGCCCTATCGGGCAACACCGACGGTGGGATAATTTATTACTTGTAAGTGCCTAACCTGAGATTAAACCAAGTTTTAACGCTTTCACAATCGCTTGAGTACGACTTTTCACACCTAATTTCTCAAAGATGGCACTTAAATGAGCTTTTACTGTACCGATTGTTACATACAAGCGTTTGGCAATTATTTCGTTAGAATCTCCTTCAACCAACCAATATAAAACTTCTTGCTCTCTGTCTGTAAGATGAATTGCTCGAACTGCTTCTAGGGAACGTCCTGTATAGAAGTGATACATCCGAAAAAATTGAGTAGCTACTTCTGGGGAAAGATATACCTGATTATTAATTACAGTCGCGATCGCATCGTATAAATCACTAGCTAAACGGTCTTTAAACACATAACCATAAGCCCCTGCTTTCATGGCTTTAAACACCCATTCTTCTTCATGGTGTCCGGACAAAACCAATACCTTACCTTTGTAAGGTAATTCTTTGAATTTTTGTAAAGCTGTCAATCCATTATCAGGAGACATTTCCAAATCTTGCAGAATCAAAGCAGGTTTTTGCTCCTGGGTTAACTTTAAAGCTTGATCTACAGAACCAGTTTCACCTACAACATTAAATTCCCAAGAGTTGTTTGTACTATAAAAGTTGAGCAAAGTTTGTAAACCTTGGCGAAAACGAGGTTCATCATCTACTAATAGAACTGATACTTGCTGTTTTTTATTCATAGTTTTTTGATTGTGAATACTGATGAGATAAATTTTACGATATAAAAAATAGCGATTCGTTATTATTGCTGACTGTACTATTCTATGAATATAAATTAAGACGCTCAAAAATTTATAATTGTGTTTTATTTATAAAACTAAATTCTGGGTAATATAAAAGAAAATTGGGCACCACCTTTTGGTAAATTTTGTGCCCATAAACTACCTCGATGGTCTAAGATTATTTTTTTTGCAATAGCTAAACCTAAACCGGTACCACCCGGACGCTTGGAATAAAAAGGAGTAAATATATTTTGCAATTCTTCCTCAGACATTCCAGGTCCTTGGTCGGAAATTTCAACTAATATTTCCTGCTGAAAAACTTGCCAATTACAAGTAATTTTAGAACCTTGAGCACTAAAATGAATCGCATTACTTAAAATATTGTCAAATACATACTTAATTTGTAGAGAGTCTACTGCTATAATTGCAGGTGTATCCGGGTAATTAATACATAATTTTTTGTCTTCTATCCATGGCTTAAAACCTCTAATACTATCGGCAATTATAGCTGCCAAATCATAAGTAGTAATTCGCAATTTTTCTTGTTGTCCGCATTTTAACAAGTTCTTCAAATCACTGCTCAAATGATTCACCGTTTCCCGAATTATTTGTGCTTGTTCCAATTGAAAACTATCTGGTAAAGCCAAACACAAATTTTCTGCGTAAAGACTAATTAACCCTATTGAATGACGTAATTGATGTTCTGACCTTTGAATTACTTGTTCGAGTAGCTGGTTTTCTACTTTTTGCCGTTGATATTCTTTAAAGATATTTAGGCAATTAATCAAAAGAAACACTTGTTCATTTATCCACTGTTTTTGACTTTGAGATAAACACTCATAAGTAAATAGCAATAAGTATTCAAGGTTATGACTGCGGTTATTAAAAGGATAGATAACAGCTTTGAGATTACCTTCTATTTCTATTTCAGATAGTGTAAGAGGTGGCAACTCATTTAACCGATTAGTTTCTAGTCTTAGACGATGATAATCTATAGCTTGACAAGATAAATTTTGCCTATTAAACTCAATGGATTGACCTTGGGATTGATTTGTATTTTGATACAGAAATCTAGCAGCAACTAGAGGTATTTTTAATGCCATTTGTTCGAGTTGCTGCTGACAAAATTCGTTGAAGTCAAAAGCTTCTTGATAATTGTTTAAACTATTTGTTGAATGAAGTTTATTTCTCAGCATATGGCATTAATACCTATATTCATCATTATTACAAATTGTTTTATATCTACCTTCAGACAAAGCATCCCAGAAAAAAGCAATTTTTTACTATATTAATTCAAATTTTGTGAATAAAATTATATAAATATAATTGCTATTACAGATAAAATTAGTATTATAATTAACTATTATATTAAGTATTTATTCTATAAGATATACAATATCGAATGATAATTGATGGGTAAAAATTTAGCAACTATAAATTGTATCTTTGACTAAAAATGTATTAGATAAATTATACGAAGGCATATTTTTATCGTATAAATAAACATTGACAAATCAATTACAATGTATATCAAAAAACACCAAATATAGTTCAAAGTATTATCAATATTTTTCTTATATATCAAGGGTTATACTATTCTTTTCAAGAGAGAAAAACTTCGTAGAAAATTTTATTTATTTCAAGTTTCGACCAAAGTCCAATAAACATATAGCAGGATATATCTCTAATCTTAAAAACGTATTGCCTGCTGAGCAAATTCTATGATTAATGCTGTAACGCAAACTTTAGCATCGCTTTTAGTTCTTGGAACTTCTTTAAAGAATACAGAGCAAATAGACTTCGGTTTACCTAGTGGTGAAGAATATACAGAACCAGGGCTAAACATGTATTGCTACAGTTTAAAAGCAAGCTCTTGGTTGCAGCAATCAAACTCCCACTTAGAAAACAAATCCCTTGATAGTCATGGTAATGGAACTTTAGTTAAAGCTCCTACTCAGTGGTTTGATGTATCCTTCGTGATTGCTGCCAAGGATTATACATCTTTGGGTAAACAACGTTTATTGTCAGAGGCCTTTATGGTTCTCTCCGGTCATCGCATCCTAAAAGAGGAGTTGCTAGCTCCGGTACTACAAGGTTACGGTAACTTGCAACTTACCATTTCAAATTTCGCCACAGGCGATACAATTGCTCTATGGAATGCCTTGGGTGTTCCTTTTCGTCCTGCTTTGTATGTAACGCTGACAATTCCCCTAAGTCTAAAAAACTTTGCTACTGTAAACTAGAAATATTTAGGTGTTGCTTTCTAAGTTCACTCTCGTTATAGGAGTAGTACCAAATTTTGGTATAAACCTTTATCAGTTCTTATCCTAGAAAATATAGTGCCCTACACTATTAGCATTACGCTTGCAAGAGAATAAAAAATTAACTTGTATGGCTTGTTGTAAGGGAAATTGAATAACTTGGAAGCCACATTCCGCACCTTTATCAAAGCTGTTTTTTGTAGTAATTTTTTTGGATTTGCAATAATTAAAGATGATTTTTAAGGCTATTTATTGCCTGACTTACAAACAAAATACAGGGAATATTACTCATGGCATTAGATTATTTTGCTCCTGGTGTATATGTTGAAGAAGTAGATCGCGGTAGTCGCCCCATAGAAGGGGTCAGTATGAGTGTAGCTGGGTTTATCGGTTTCACCGAAGATGTACGCGGTGATGCCGAATTGTTTAAACCTATGCTGGTAACCAACTGGAGTCAGTATCTAGAATACTTTGGCAAAGAAGGCTCTGATGGATTTACAGACTTCAACGCTTACTTACCTTTTGCTGTCTTTGGTTGGTTTATCAATGGTGGAGGACGTTGCTGGG
The DNA here is from genome assembly GCA_039820645.1 of Cyanobacteria bacterium J06633_8. Taxonomy (GTDB): domain Bacteria; phylum Cyanobacteriota; class Cyanobacteriia; order Cyanobacteriales; family Nostocaceae; genus Rivularia. The sequence goes on from JBCBPQ010000004.1 coordinate 118,405, forward strand.
TTACTAGTATCGGTACTCAATTACCTGGCTCTGAAGTAAACTCATCAGATCAACCCGGTTTGTTGTTAGCAACTGCTGGTAAGCGCCCATCCTTACAGTTTGATTTAAAATTACCTGAAACTGAAGGAGATGCTCCAGCTTTACCACCATCAGGTGGTGGACGCATCAAGGTTCGAGTTCTAGAAAGTGAGCCAAAACCTCTACCAGAAGATGCTCCAGAAGGAACAGAAGCACCATTCAATACTGGAGAATTCTTTAGACTTGTTGTTCAACAAGGAGAACAAGTACTTGAAAGTTATGAAAACTTGAGTATGAATCCCCAGGTTGATGCCCAAGTCGCAGATTATGTAGTAACTGCACTGGAAAATTCTGAATACGTCACATTAACTGACATCTCTCAAGGTAATAATCCTCTTTCAAAACGACCAGCTAATGGAATCTATGAAATAGTTCCTCCACCCTATGTTTCTAGCCCAGACAGATTTCCCCGAGATTTACAAGGTCAAAGGGATGATAAAACTGGTACTCAGGGAATTTTTGAGGTAGATGAAGTTGCGATGATTGCCTGTCCCGACCTAATGCGGGTGTATCAAGAAGGTTTGATAGACTTAGACCAGGTACATGGCATCATGGAAATGATGGTCAGTAGTTGTGAAAATTCTTTCCCTGGCCCAGCATATCGGATGGTAGTACTAGATCCACCTCCAGTAAAGCCAGGTAAAAATGATAATGCTGCCGTTGCTCCAGAACAACAAAAGCCCCAGGATGTAGCAAAGTGGTTGGGTGAATTCAATCGTCGTTCTATGTTTGGCGCTCTCTACTATCCTTGGATTCAGGTTCCTAATCCCCGTAATGGAGGTAGACCAATTGCAGTACCTCCTTGCGGTCATATGATGGGAGTTTGGTGCCGTACCGATGAATCACGAGGTATTTTTAAAGCACCTGCTAATGATACCCCCAAAGGAATTGTTGGCTTAGCTTACGATACCAATATGCGGGAACAAGAATTATTGAATCCCTTGGGTATCAACTGTATCCGCAACTTCGTCAACTACAATCGAGGTTATAAGATTTGGGGTGCTCGTACTTTAGTTGAACCCGATAACGTTCAATGGCGCTATATCAGTGTTCGTCGTCTTCTGAGCTATATCGAGAAATCCATTGAGATGGGAACCCAATGGGTAGTATTCGAGCCTAACGACGAAGCTTTATGGGGAAGAGTGACTCGCACAGTTTCCAGTTTCTTAACCAGACTCTGGCGTGAAGGAGCTTTAGCTGGTGCTTCCCCCGATCAATCATTCTTCGTTAGGTGTGATGGAGAACTGAATACACCAGATACAATGATGCTAGGTCGTCTATATGTGGAAGTGGGTGTTGCTCCAGTCAGACCGGCAGAATTTGTGATTTTCCGCATTAGCCAGTGGGCACCTGGTGAATAAGAAATTTATTAACCATAAGACTTTCCAAGAATTGGATACCAAAAAATTTTAGATCGGGTAATATCAGGGTTTGAAATTTAATTTGGAAGATGTCTTTTATCAGTTGAAGGTTTTTGGAATGGCTGAAACTGGCACAGTTACTTTGTAGGTTGTGTGACGTTTTAAAGAATATTAACCGGCGTTACAATCAATAAGCGTCACGCACCAGTCAGTAATTATGACAATATCGTAAGTCATGTCTTTGATAAGTAACCTTCAACTGTTAACTTCACACATTCATGCGGACGAAGTGCAAACTGATTTTAGGAATTGAAAAATGGCTCAAACGCTCAAACCAATTACTACTAGTAGATTTTTAGTTGAAATTGATGGCGTACAAATTAAGTACGTCAAAAGTGTTGGTGAAGTCTCAATTGAGGGAAAAGTTGCTGGTGCAGATAAAGAATTGATGTCTGGATCGAAAGGAGTCGCATTACGACAAGCAACTTCCGCAGGTTTTCAGGACAATCCAAATGTCACCATCGAGATATTTCTCAAAGAAGGTGAAAAAGAGTTCTACGAATGGTTCCAAGGAACAATGCTTACAAGTTATTCTGGCGCAGCAGCAGGTAAGGGTAAGTGGTCTGAGAATCGTAAAAATGCAACAATCACTGCATACGATCCTGATGACAATGTAACCCTTCAGTGGAATCTGGAAAATATTTGGATTAAAGGATATACAGCACCAGATTTTGATGTAGAAGGGGCTGATTTAGCGATTGAGAGTTTTGAAATTGTCTGCGAAAACATCTACCGTAGTAAGTAATCCGGATAAATCTATTACTCCCTCACTCCCTCTCTCCCTCGAAGCAATAGGTAATCATAAAGCCGGGAAAGGAGTAGTTCTGCTATCTATGTTCAAGTCCGGATAATTAAAGAAAAATTCACCAAATTTATTTTAGGAGCTAACTAATGTCTAAAGGTGAGATTCTTGCTAATTCAAAATTCTCGGCAAATTTTGATGGTTTAGATGGTCTAGTTGTCAGGAAAATTTCTGGTATATCAACCACTTTTGAAACAGCTGGGGATAGTGCAGCATTTGGTATTAGTACTAACGCAAAAACACAAATGCAAGCGACTATCTCTGCTGTAACTAATGGTGAGATTACTTTTGAGTTTGTTGGTACAACAGGTGACACTAGATTAAATACTTGGATGATTGAATCCCACTCTACTGGAGGACAAATGTCTGGGGGTGGTTCTAAAACAGCAGGAGAACGCAAAACAGGTTCTATTATTGTAATGAACCAAGCGGGAGAAGAAGCAGCAAGATGGGATTTAACTGGCTGTATGCCCAAGTCTTATAAAAGCTCAAAATTGGAAGCTGGTTCTACTGACTTATTCATTGAGACAGTTGTGATTATCTACGAATATCTGCATCGTGTTAAGTAGTTAATAATTGATAAATTACATCTTGAATTTTGGCTCTTGGAAGGTAGTAAATATATAAGGAAATATTTTGATCTAGTATGGAAAGATTTTCCTATTTATTTTACTTCCAAGATTATTTATAACAATTACATAGGAATTGCATAATGAGTGTATACGAATTTCTCACAACTTCTCGTTATTATCTAGAATTATTGATAGATGGCTCTTATCATTTAGTAGACGGTTATTTCATGGAATGTCAGGGTTTTAAACGTAGTTTAGATGTAATTGAAATTTGTGAAGTAACTCCGCAAAAATGGGGTAGTGCAAATTCTCCAACTGGTAGAGTTGTACGTACAAAAATTCCTGGAAACTGCAAAAGCGAAAATATCATTTTAAAACAGGGAATGTCCATATCCACAACAATGTGGGATTGGTTAAGTGATGTAGAAGAGGGAAATTGGGGTTCTAAACGTTATGATGCTGATTTGATTGTTTATAACCAAGCTGGTTGGGAAAATTGTAGATTTCGTTTACAGGGAGCTTGGCCTGTTAGCTATAAAATTTCCGATGTTAGTGCAGGTAGTACAGAATTACAGGTTGAAGAAATAGAATTAGCTTGCGATGATTTTACCAGAGTTACAAGTGCTTTTCAAACTGGAATGGCTGCTATTGGTAACATTTAGGGTTCTATTTAGGAAATGGAGCAAAGTAAGAAGTAAGAAGTAAGAAGTAAGAAGTAAGAAGTAAGAAGTAAGAAGTAAGAAGTAAGAAGTAAGAAGTAACTAACAACTAACAACTAACAACTAACAACCAACAACTAACAACCAACAACTAACAACTAACAACTAACAACTAAC
>JBCBPQ010000005.1:0-97106 GCA_039820645.1 Cyanobacteria bacterium J06633_8
CAAACCTAATAGCGGACGTACATCATCACCAATTTGGATGTTATCCCCAGAAAAAATATGAATTCCATTGACATCGGTAGGTAAACCCAACTCTTCTAAAGAACAAATCATTCCTTGAGAAGGTACCCCGCGTAATTTAGCGGGTTTAATCTTTAAATCTTTATTTGGTAAGTAAGTACCTACTGTTGCAACTGGCACATATATATCTGCACGGACATTAGCAGCACCGCAGACGATGTTTAAATTTTCGCCTTTCCCGACATCAACTTGACAAACGCTTAATTTGTCAGCGTTTGGATGTTGTTCTCGTTCCACAACTTTCCCGATTACAACCCCATCTGCCCAAGTACGACGGTCCTCAATATCTTCTACTTCAAACCCCGCCATAGTCAGTGTTTCTGCTAGCTCTTCCGGGCTTAAATTTAACTCTACAAGCTCTTCTAACCAATTTAAAGAAATACGCATGGAATATCTATGATTATCCGATTAAAAATAGCGATTAAATAAACACGCAAAAACTATTTTAAATGGGAATGGAGTATTGGCAATGGGGAATTAGGCATTCTTGTTTTTACAGCGCTAATCCGATGTGAGAGCATTGCATTCTCAATTATCCATTTTTTCTACCAACACTTGTAGAAATTTTTGATCGTGAATAAACCCGATTTTCATAAAAAAACGGGGTTGTGGGTTCGGATGAATACTATTAATAGGGTTTGCGACTGGTAATTGAATCAGTAATGAAGCGAACATTATCTTCGGTATCCATTCTTTAAAACTATCAGTTTTAAACTAAATAGTAGCGATAAAAATGTATAACTGAAAACATGTATAAATTATATTTATTCTACTATTAATTTAGATAATTTCAAAAAGTTATCTCTATTAATAAGTTTCACAGTATTTAATGCCAAAAATTAAGCGTTAATCTTTGTAAACGCAGTTGGAAAGTAATATTGAATTTTAGGTAGATACACTATATAATAAAATACAAGTACGGTGAAATTATTAAATAACAACTGATTTTACCGCACCGATTAGTTGCTGTCTGGTGAAAGGTTTTGTAAGATAAAAATCAGCCCCTTGCCTCATTCCCCAAATGCGGTCAATATCTTTGTTTTTAGAACTACAAAAAATGATCGGTATCTTTTTTGTATCTAAGTTACGTTTTAGCTGACGACAAAATTCAAAACCGCTCATTCCCGGCATTACAACATCTGTAATAATTGCATCTGGTTGATATAGTAGAGCTTTTTCTAAGCCGTCTTTAGCATCAGTCGATCTAATGACCTCATATCCACCTTCCTGTAAAAAGATGTTCATTAACTCCAGTTGAGAAGGAGTATCTTCAACAACTAAAACTGTAGCCATTTTGTGTCCTCAATATCTATATTCAGTAGTAATTTACTTAAACCATACCGATGGCTTGAACAATGATTTATAGCTGATGTTGCTATAATTAATCAAGTCAAATGCATAAATACTATTTTGAGTAAATCTGCACGGGTAAAAGGTTTAGTCAAATAACCACTTGCTCCCATTAATCTTGCCTTAACTTTGTCCACAAATCCTTTACTTCCCGTAACCATAATAATGGGAGTGTTTTTGAATTTTGAATTGTTTCGTATTATCCGACACAATTCATATCCGTCAATTCCTTCCATGTTTAAATCTAATAAAATTAAATCCGGCTGATGCCTAATAATTGACATTACAGCTTTCAAAGGATTATCAATAGTCACAACAGAAAAACTTTCATCTTCCAAGAAGCGACTAATTTCTTTGAGCATTACTGGACTATCATCAACAGAAACAATTTTATAGACTTTCTGAGGTGATACGGTTGCTCCAGGGGAAATAGGCTTAATATTATTTACTTGTGGCTGTTTATCATTTTTCTCTATAGAAGCAGGCTTTGTTTCCTGTTTAATTGTTACTTTATTAACAGCTATCTGCTGCTTTGGAAGGGTAACTTTCTGTTTTTGTTTGGTATTTGTTTCTGGATTTTTCTCTGGTACGGATTCTTTAAAATCGGTTATTTGCTCTTTATTATCTTGCTTGACTTTAACAGGAGGGCTACCAGATAACAAAGCATCAGTTTTAGGGAGCTTATCAAAAGGTGGATCTGGTTCGTGAAGTAGAATAGCTCCGCTTTCGATATGAGAGTATAAACTTCGTGCTAATACAAGTTCATCTTGATTCATAATTACAGCAAGATGACGCAAGCTAAATCCCTTCATCCAGTTGACTAGATTTGGTTGAATATCTGAGATTTTTTGTACTTGGGTTTTTGTATTAATCCACAGATAAGGGCGCTGAAATGGAGAAGTAATTTGTGGATTCAGATTATGCCAAGAATGCAACCTTTCCTGAGAAAATAATAATAACTTTTCGGCATCAAGTCGGCAAATTTTTGGAGATAAACTTAAATTCTGATGAAATTCGTAAGTACCTTTTTGTATTAATAAAAATGATTCAATAACTTCTTTAACTAATTCTTGAATTAATATAGCTGCTTGAGTTGGATTTAGATATCTTTGAGCAATTAACCAGCAAATAGCTTGATAATCAGATGGCTGTTGAGAAGATATTGATTCTGAAGCATTATCTACAGCTTTATCTGTCTTCCGCAGGGAATCCGGCTCAAACATCATGCGTAATTGTACGCGAATTTCGCTGGTTAAAGCTGGAACCTGAACCGAAAGCCGACGTAGATGACGCTCCAGTCTATCAAAAGGTTCTATTGAATGAGTTGCGTAAGCGATTTTTCCTTCTTCTAAGTAAATCCACCAATTAACTGAATGACTTTGAACTTGTAAGCAAGTATTCTCAAAGCAACTAGACAAGTGTCTTAACAAACTCAAAGGAGGCAATTTTGTGAAAGTCGCAAAATTATTCATATAGGATAGAGAATTACAGTAAATAAGACAAAATATTTGTAAACATCAATTGAATCGAATTAAGTATCAAGAGTAAATATTCAGTATGAACCATTCAGTCCTCTTCTTACATGGATATATTACCAGCTAAAAATAATACATCACAGTTTAATTGTTACATTTGTTTTTACAACATACAAAGCAAAAATATATGTGAATCAAAAATTACTTTTGATTTTTAATATCAGTTAATCAATTCTCTTTTTAATAAGAGATTAAGTTTGGAATTATCAGTATTTCATCTAATCTAGGTTTTTTCTACATATAATCTTTAAGTTTCCACGTATGCACTCATGCCGAATTTATTGTATTCTAGATTTATTATGTATATAAACCCATTAAGTTAAAGTCATTGCAAATCTAATTTCCACAAAAATGCTTATGTTTTAATCAAATAAAAGTAAAGATATGTCGAACTTTATAAGTAAAAATGCATTAGCAACTTACGAACTATTGTAAAAAACTCTATAGTCTAAAGTGCCACAATAATAATTTATTTAGGGCTTTAAACTATATACTTTGCACAACTGAAAATAGAACCATTCGATCTTCAAGATTACACCGAAAGTTATGTCAGATACCTTAAGTCTAGACGAAGTAGTTGATTTCGCGGAGAACCCCGAACCTCGTTGTCCGTGCGTACTATTGTTAGATACATCTGGCTCGATGCAAGGAGCGCCAATAGAAGCTTTAAATCAAGGCTTACTTAGTTTTAAGGACGAACTGACGAAAAACCCATTAGCGTCAAGACGAGTTGAAGTATCTATAGTTACTTTTGATAGCAATATAAACGTAGTTCAAGATTTTGTGACAGCGGATCAATTTACTCCGCCTATATTAACAGCACAAGGATTAACTAGTATGGGTGCTGGTATTCATAAATCTTTAGACTTGATTCAAGAACGTAAAAGTCAATATCGCTCTAACGGTGTCGCTTACTATCGTCCTTGGATATTTATGATCACTGATGGCGAGCCACAAGGAGAACCAGATGAAGCAGTAGAGCAGGCATCACAGCGTTTGCAGAACGACGAAACAAACAAACGTGTTGCATTTTTCTCTGTTGGAGTGGAAAATGCCAATATGACACGTTTGGGTCAGTTAGCAGTACGTACCCCCTTGAAACTAAATGGATTAAATTTTGTTGAAATGTTTGTTTGGTTATCTGCTAGTATGTCAGCAGTTTCCCATTCAAAAGTGGATGAACAAGTAGCTCTACCGCCAATTGGTTGGGGTTCTGTTTAATATAGTGCAAGTACAGCATTTAAACAGCCCGAAAAATTGGTAAGCATATGAAAAGTTCAATACACAAGCTTCATTGGCGGGTAGTAGGAGCATCAGTTTGTGGCACCAGCCACGTCAAGAATTCCCAACTTTGTCAAGATGCCCATCATTGGCAAATGCTACCAGATAATATTTTGGTCGCAGCCGCAGCAGATGGTGCCGGAAGCGCTAGTCTGGGAAAAGTTGGAGCAATGGTTGCTGTAGAAGCGGCAATTGAGAATATATCTCTCAAGCAGATTAATCAGGATACTCTAGCTTCAGATAATTCGGCAAGGTCGTTATTAAGTGAAGCAATCTTAGCTGCTAAAACAGCGGTAGAGGAAGAAGCAATAGCTTCAAACAGACCACCTAAAGATTTAGCGACGACTTTAATTATTGTGGTGGCGACGCCGATAGTAGCTGTTGTTGCTCAAATAGGAGATGGTGTAGCAGTAGCTAAAGACAGTATCGGAAATTTAACAGCTTTAACAGTTCCTGATAGTGGTGAATACATTAATGAAACTAGTTTTTTAACTTCACCAACTGCTTTAGATTCAGTGCAAGTAAATGTATGGCGACAGGGTATTACTAATATTGCACTTCTGACTGACGGGCTGCAAATGTTGGCGATTAACATGTCTGTAGGTTTGCCGCACAAGCCATTTTTTCTACCTTTATTTGAATTTGTAGCTAATGCAGAAGAATTGAAAGGAGCTAAAGAACAACTAGTTAAATTTCTACGTTCGGAGAAAATAACTCAACGAACCGATGACGATCTGACTTTAATAATAGCAGCATTAAGCGAATAATAAATCTATTAACGATACTGTTGAACCGCAGTCAACTTTAAACAATAAAAGTGATTTAAAAATGCAGGTACTACACTGTCTTCCCAATCAAAAAATTGTGAGCATGAACCTAAACGTCAGTTTGGGGCGTGGTGGCGAAGCGTGCATCTACACAGTACCATCAGATACTGAAACGGTAGCTAAAATTTACCATAAGCCAGATATCGAAAAGGCTCGTAAATTAGAGGTGATGGTTCTTCATCCACCTTCTAATCCGACAGCATCTTTAGGGCATATTTCGATTGCTTGGCCTTCCGAACTGATTCGCGCCGCAGACGGTAGTAATAATATTATTGGTTTTACGATGCCGCGCATTCGGGGAATGCGTCCCGTCATCGACTTTTATAACCCAAGGACTCGACGACAGCATTGTCCTTTATTTAATTATCAGTACCTGCTTCGCACTGCTCGTAATTTGGCTGCGGCTTTTGCTGCTCTACATCAAGCTGGATATTGTGTTGGTGATGTTAACGAATCAAATATTTTAGTTAGCGATACGGCTTTGGTTACCGTAGTAGATACCGATTCCTTTCAAGTTCGCGATCCAAAAACCGACGTAGTATATCGTACTCCCGTAGGTAAGCCCGAATTTACCCCTCCAGAACTGCAAAACAAAACATTCTCCGAGTGCGATCGCTCTACCCCTCACGACTTGTTTGGTTTAGGGGTACTAATATTTCAGCTTTTAATGGAAGGTACTCATCCATTTTCTGGAATTTATCAAAGTGTAGGCGAGCCGCCACCATACGAAGCACGGATTGCCAAAGGGCATTTTACTTACAGTATCAATCGGCGCGTACCTTATTCTCCTACACCTATTGCACCATCTTGGGATATTCTTCATCCTACCTTGCAGCAACTTTTTGTACGTTGTTTTGAAGATGGTCATTATAACCCCAACATTCGTCCGAAGGCTCAAACCTGGCTGATGGCATTAGCTGAAGCGGAAGATGCCCTACGTACATGTCAGAAAAATCCGCAACATCTTTACAGCAATCACTTACATAAATGTCCTTGGTGCGAACGAAGTGCCAAATTAGGTGGAAGAGACCCCTTCCCATCAATTCAAGATGTCGCCAACAAACAACATTTAAAACCCCGCCCCAGATCAAAACGCCGACGGACTACTACAGTTCCCAGAAGGCGAGCTGCTGCAACTGTAGGTACATCTAGATACGTTACTCCAAAGCCTCCTTCGCCACAACTTGGTAGAAAAATTTCGTACAATCCCGCAAATACAAAACCGAAATTTTACCCAGTTCTTTTGTGTTTGCTTGGCTTTTTGACATTAGGCTATTTAGATATAGTTACAAAATTTACAACATCCAATGTTGAAGAGAATCAATACGCCCAACAAACTTTAATAAGTTCCAAAGCAGCAGAAAGCAAAAGTAGCTTTACAGATTATTACAAAGAAGGTCGTGCAGCTTATAAAGGGCAAAAATACGAAGAAGCCATTGCTAATTTTGCTCAAGCAATACAAAAGAAACCTGATAGTGCCAAGGCTTACGTGAATCGTGGCAATTCGCACTATAACTTAAAAGAATACGAAGCAGCCCTTACAGATTACACCCATGCTCTCAAATTAAATCCAAATGCAATCAAAGCTTTTGTAAATCGTGGTAATGTCCGTTATATGCTCGCCGAATATAGCAGCGACCCCGATAAAGAGTACAAATTAGCAATTGAAGATTATAACCAGGCACTTAGAATTGACCGCGATGAAGTAGAAGCATACATTAGGCGGGGTATTGTCCGTTCTCAAATAGCTAAATTCAGCGGTGATTCCCAGAAAGATTATTTAAGAGCAATTGATGACTTTAATAAAGCATTGCAAATTAATCCTTCCAGACCAGAAGCTTTTTATCAAAGAGGATTAGTTCGCTATCAATTAGCTCAATATAGCAGTAACTTCGAGCAAGAATACAAAAAAGCTCTTACAGATTTTAATCAAGCATTGCAACTGAATGGTAAATTGCCGAAAGTTTATCTAAAACGAGGCTTAGTTCGCTACGAGCTTGCACAGTATGGCGGAGGTAGGTCTGATAGATATCGTCAGCAAGCCATAGAAGATTTACAAAAAGCAGCAAAAATCTCCCTCGAGAAAGATGACATGGATAATTACCAGCAAGCACTTAGCAGTATCTGTGTTGTTGTTGACAATAAGTGCGATACTTTATTTCAAAAAACCAGTGTCATACAGCGATAAGAATTATTTGAACTCTGCCATGTCCAATGCCTTTAGCGGTAATAATTAATAGCAGTTTAATAATATTTTTGTATTACTGCTTGGCTTGGGTAATAAGCGCGGATGCCATATACGGCATCCGCGCTTATTAAATTATCTATATTGTTGCTGGCAAAATATAACCTTTTCAGTTTAATTCTTGCAATATTCGCATAGAAGTTGGATTTCGGGCTTTGCAATCAATGTTGATTTATCAGACTTAGACTTTAAGGGAGATCCAAAAAATAAAATATCCAGCGCGGCTCAAATAGATTTCGGAGAAAACTGAGAGTGATGGGAGTTCCCACTTCCTGGGAACTCAAAGCTGGATATTTTATTACTTGCAAGTGCCGAGCAGCATCTTCGTCAATAATCATTAAAAACGCACAACAGCTTATTATTGCCATAGCCAGCAAGCCTTATTTTTCGTAGTGACTGCGTAAATCCAGCGTTGCCTGAAACTGCAAACCATTACAGATTGTTTGTTGCTGTTTTCCTTGGTTAGCAAACATAAAACATTCTCAGGAACATAAAGTAAAAAACAAATTCTATGTCAAAAAAGCAGATGCAGTTAACATTTAGCTTAGAAGAGTTATTTTATTTACACTAATTAAGTGATATTACATATGTTATCAAGTTAAATTAATTTACAGTATTTTTTGATTCTATATTCACTATTACCTGGTATATTGCTTTTGATTGTATTGTCATTATCAAAGAATAGTGTATTATCTGTATTCTGTTTCTTGTTTGCTTCAAATGACACTAATATTCTCCTATCTGAAATATAAGACACAAATAAAGTAAAAGCGGCTAATAGTATGAATATGAAAATTATCTGTCGTAGATTGCTTTTCAGAAAAAGGAAAAATAAAGAAATAGTTTAGCTCGTGTAATTATTCTTTAAGCTTGGCAGCAAGCTAAAGGAGATGAACGAAATTAGCCCTCTTATTTCTTAAAAGTACTCTGATTACAGAAAAGAAACTTTATTTTTTAAATTTTCTCAGAGAATAATACGTAATTATCCTGAGTTGATATAATAACTCTTTAGACAAACTAGGTAGAAAATTTATTGCTAATTAATCGATTCTTTTTCTGTTATTTGGCACATCAAATTTTATTTGTATGAATAATTTACGGTCAATTTTATGAGGGATATAAAGAAATTTTGTGCTTTTAATTTTGACAAAATTGAGAGCTTTGAATTGTGCTTTTATGGCATAAACAAGCTTTTTCATTTTTTTACAGATAAAACAGCTATATTTATCTAGCCTTTATAATTTCTAGTAAAAATACGGTTAGATTATATACTGAGAAAATAAATAACCATTTTTCTCAATCCGAACAATAACAGAATTATTCAATCATCTACCTAAAAAAATTAGAGGCAGTTTTTATGAAAGCAGTAATTTTGGCTGGAGGTCTGGGTACACGCTTAAGTGAGGAAACTAGTGTTAGACCGAAACCAATGGTAGAAATTGGTGGTAAGCCAATTCTTTGGCATATCATGAAAATTTATTCCGCTCACGGTATTACTGATTTTATTATCTGTTGCGGTTACAAAGGCTACGTTATTAAGGAGTATTTTGCTAACTACTTCTTGCATATGTCAGACGTAACTTTTGATATGCGGTTTAATCAGATGAACGTGCATTCAGGTTATGCCGAACCTTGGCGCGTCACTTTAGTAGACACTGGCGACAATACCTTAACTGGTGGAAGATTAAAGCGAGTTAAAGAGCATATTGGTAACGAAACCTTTTGCTTTACCTATGGCGACGGTGTTAGCAACGTTAATATCACTAATATTATTAAATTTCATAAAGAGCAACAGACCTTAGCTACTTTAAGTGCAGTACAGCCACCGGGACGTTTTGGTGCAATTGTTCTAGGACAAGAGCAAACAAAAATTACTAGTTTCCGGGAAAAGCCTGAAGGGGATAATGCTTGGATAAACGGTGGGTTTTTCGTTTTGGAACCTCAAGTAATTGACTTTATTGAAGATGATTCTACCGTTTGGGAAAAACAGCCTTTGGAAAAACTAGCTGATATGGAACAGCTATCAGCTTATAAACATGATGGCTTTTGGCAACCTATGGATACTTTAAGAGATAGAAATTATTTAGAGAACCTCTGGAAGAATAACGAAGCTCCTTGGAAGGTTTGGTAAATCAGGTGTAGAGACGTAGCAACGTTACGTCTCTACAAGAGTTATAAGTTATCGATTGTGTAACGAATAACTTTAAACTTCTACCCTATTTGATTATTGTTAATTGTTTGATTAGTTTTGATTACTTAAGTTACAGGGGAGTCGATTAAAAAATGTATGATTTTGCGATTATAGGTGGGGGTATAGTCGGTCTTTCTACTGGAATGGCTCTGGGAGAGCGCTATCCTAAAGCAAGAATTTTAGTCTTGGAAAAAGAAAACCAAGTCGCGTTTCATCAAACAGGAAATAATAGCGGTGTTATTCACTCAGGTATATATTATAAGCCTGGTAGCTTTAAAGCGAAATTTTCCCGTGAAGGTTGTCGCTCTATGGTGCAGTTTTGTCAAGAACACGGCATTGACCATGAAGTCTGCGGTAAAGTAATTGTTGCAACTTCCCCTGAAGAACTTCCTCGTTTGGAAAATCTCTATAAGCGAGGTTTAGAAAACGGTTTAAAGGTGAAAAAAATTACCCGCGAAGAAGTTAAAGAAAAAGAACCCCACGTAACTAGTGTTGCAGGAATTTGGGTAGAATCAACAGGAATTGTAAATTACAAGCAAGTCTGTCAGAAATACGCAGAAATTATCCAAAAACAAGGCAGCGAAATCAAATTCAACACCAAAGTTGAAAAAATTGTTGTCAGCGGTCAAAATCAGGTTTTGGAAACAAATAACGGCAGCTTTGAAACCCGTTTCGTAATCAACTGTGCCGGTTTGTATTCAGACCGCGTAGCCAAATTAGGAAAGGTTAATCCCCAGGCAAAAATTGTTCCTTTCCGTGGTGAATATTACGAATTAACTCCCGAGAAGCGTCATCTGGTAAAAGGTTTGATTTATCCTGTTCCCAACCCAGATTTTCCCTTCCTCGGCGTTCACTTTACCCGAATGATAGACGGTACGGTTCATGCAGGACCAAATGCCGTGCTTAGTCTGAAGCGGGAAGGTTATAAGAAAACAGATTTTAATTTACGTGATTTTGCGGAAGTCATGAGTTATCCAGGCTTTTGGAAACTGGCAGCAAAACACTCAGATGAAGGAATTAAGGAGATTATTCGTTCCTTTAGTAAAGCAGCCTTCGTCAAAAGCTTGCAACAATTGATACCTGAAGTCCGTTCGGAAGATGTAGTACCGACCCATGCAGGGGTTCGCGCTCAAGCATTGATGAACGATGGGAAATTAGTAGACGACTTTTTGATTGTCAAAGGTCAAAACTCCGTTCATGTATGCAATGCTCCTTCTCCAGCAGCTACTTCTTCTATCGAAATTGGTAAAGCTGTAGCCGCAGAAATTCCCGAACAAGCACATCTCAAACCCACAGCAGTCAATTGCTAAAAGTTTGATTTCGTAAAAAATTCAATATTGAACGACTAATAATTAATAGGAATAAAAATCAATGAAAATTCTCGTAACTGGTACAGAAGGTTATCTCGGTTGTTTGTTAGCTCCGTTGTTAATTGAACGGGGACATGAAGTTATCGGTGTAGACACTGGTTACTACAAAGTTGGTTGGTTGTACAACGGTACCCAAACCACTGCTAAAACTTTAAACAAAGATATTCGTCATATCTCCTTGGAGGATTTACAAGGGGTAGAAGCTATAGTTCACATGGCCGAACTATCCAACGATCCTACCGGACAATTATCACCAACTATTACTTACGATATCAACCATGTAGGTTCGGTACGTCTTGCCAAACTAGCTAAACAAGCAGGTGTACGTCGCTTCGTATATATGTCTTCCTGTAGCGTTTATGGCGTTGCTACCGAGGGTGATGTTACCGAAGAGTCTCCGGTTAACCCACAAACTGCTTATGCAGAATGTAAAACCATGGTAGAGAGAGATGTTAAGCCCCTCGCCAACGATGATTTTTCTCCTACCTTCATGCGGAATGCAACTGCTTTCGGTGCTTCCCCAAGAATGCGTTTTGATATCGTTCTGAATAACTTAGCTGGTTTAGCATGGACTACCAAAGAAATCAAAATGATCAGCGATGGTACTCCTTGGAGGCCGTTAGTTCACGCTCTAGATATTTCTAAAGCTATTATCTGTGCTTTGGAAGCTCCCCGCGATATCGTCCACAATCAAATATTTAACGTTGGGGATACCGCGAATAATTATCGAGTTAAGGAAATTGCGGAATTTGTTGCCGAAGCCTTTCCTGGCTGTAAGTTAAGTTTTGGTGATAATGCTTCCGATAACCGCAGCTACCGAGTTTCTTTTGAAAAAATCAATACTCTTCTACCTGGCTTTAAGTGCGATTGGGATGCTCGTTTAGGAGCTAAGCAATTGTTTGAAGTCTTTAACCAAATCGACATGACTGAGGAAATATTTTTCTCTAGAGGTTTTACTCGTTTGAAACAGTTAGAGTATTTGATTCGCACTCAACAAATTGATAAAGATTTCTTCTGGGCTAAGAAGTAATAACTTTCGAGCTTGACTATCTTGAATCAAATCGGTACGGGTAACTCAATATCCCGTACTTCCACATCCAAACATCAAATTATTCCAAAAGGGTTGTCATGATTTTTACCGAAACCGAACTTAAAGGGGCTTATATCATTGATTTAGAGCGAAAACCAGACCACCGTGGTTTCTTCGCTCGGACTTTCTGCGCCAAAGAACTTGAAGCACATGGTTTAAAGCCAGTAGTTGCTCAGTGTAATTTATCTTTTAATCATAAAAAAGGTACTTTACGAGGAATGCACTATCAAACAGAACCAGCAGCAGAAACAAAAATTGTTCGCTGTACTAAAGGTGCTATTTACGACGTAATTATTGATATGCGTCCAGAATCCCCTACTTATTTACAACATTTCGGTGTGGAATTAACAGCAGATAATCATCGTGCTTTATACGTACCAGAAATGTTTGCTCATGGCTACCAAGCTTTAACCGATGGCTGTGAAGTTATGTACATGGTAGGTGAATTTTATACTCCTGGATATGAAAAGGGTTTGCGCTACGACGACCCATTCTTCAACATTAAGTGGCCTTTGGAAGCAACTGAGATGTCTGAAAAAGATACCAAATGGCCTCTTATGAGAATGATGAGCGTTGGTGGTGCTTCCTAAAGTACTTTTTTATTTATATTTGATCGGACTTTGCGATCGCGACGAGACAGAGGCAGCAAAACTGATTTCCCAGGCTCAGCCTGGGAAGCAGAACGCAGAAATTTATTACTCAAACCAGGATATCTAACAGGAGCTAAATTAATGATTATCATAGATACCGCTTTACAGAAACGTGCCGAAGCCGGAAATCCAGTCAAGGTAGCAATGATTGGTGCGGGTTTTATGGGTAGAGGAATTGCCAATCAAATTGCTAACTCAGTTCCTGGAATGGAGTTAGTAGCAATTTCCAACCGTAATGTAGAAGCAGCAAAAAGAGCTTATAGTGAGGCAGGGATTGGAGATATTAAAGAAATCTCTAATGTAGCGGATTTAGAAAATGCGATAAAAAAAGGTGAATACGCAGTAACAGAAGATGCAATGTTGCTGTGTCGTGCCGGAGGTATTGATGCAATTATCGAAGTAACTGGAGCAATTGAATTTGGCGCTCATGTTGTGATGGAAGCTATCAATCATCGCAAGCATATTATTATGATGAATGCCGAACTTGACGGTACTATCGGTTCCATCTTGAAACTTTATGCTGATAAAGCAGGAGTAATCCTTTCAGCTTGCGACGGCGACCAACCTGGGGTAGAAATGAATCTTTATCGATTCGTGAAGAGTATTGGTTTGACTCCCTTACTTTGTGGAAATATCAAAGGTTTGCAAGATCCCTATCGCAATCCTACCACCCAAGAAGCATTTGCTAAACGTTGGGGGCAAAAACCTCACATGGTGACTAGCTTTGCTGATGGCACTAAAATTTCCTTTGAGCAAGCGATTGTTGCTAACGCCACGGGAATGAAAGTTGCTCAAAGAGGAATGCTAGGCTACGACTTTAAAGGTCATGTTGATGAAATGACATCGATGTATGATATTGACCAGTTAAAAGAACTAGGTGGTATTGTAGATTACGTTGTTGGTGCTAAGCCCGGTCCTGGGGTATTCGTTTTTGCAACTCATGATGACCCCAAACAACAGCACTATCTCAACCTTTATAAGTTGGGAGAAGGTCCTCTTTACAGTTTCTATACCCCCTATCACCTATGCCATTTTGAAGTACCTCTGTCAGTAGCTCGTGCTGTACTGTTCGGTGATGCTGTCATGTCTCCTTTGGGGGGTCCCCTTGTAGATGTAGTTACCACAGCCAAAATCGATCTCAAAGCAGGAGATACCCTCGATGGAATTGGTTTCTATATGACCTACGGGCAATGCGAAAATTCCGAAATAGTTAGCGAGCAAAAATTGTTACCAATGGGATTGGCTGAAGGATGTCGTTTAAAACGAGACATCTCCAAAGACCAAGTTCTTACCTACGATGACGTAGAATTACCACAAGGTAGACTCTGCGACAAACTGCGTGAGGAACAAAACGCTTATTTTTCTTCATCTACAGGGTTAGTAGTAACTAGATAAATAAATAATGTTTTTCTAAAGAGATGCGTTACGTTATCATTTTACGCAAGTAGCGCAGAAAAAAAGTTGTGTGTGTAGTGGAGAACTTCTTCATTGCACAACATCAAATTTTTCTCAATTAGTCAAAACTTTATTCAGCTTTGTTTGCGGGGAATTTATGAACACAAATTTAGTTAAGCGGGTAACAGATAATGTTGCTTTTGTTGCAGACAAAATACAAGGTCGTCTCGAAAGACGGCGGATGATTTCGCTCAAACCGAATAGATCGGCAGTAGGCAATGTACTGCTTTCATACGTTCTAAGTCCATTTAATTTGAAATCAGGTCAACCGATTCCAACTTCCCATACACAACATTGGGAATGCCTGCAAATGGCTAAAACTTTCTTAGACCTAGGATATAACGTTGACGTTATATGGTTCTACAATGATGTGTTTATTCCTAAGAAAGACTATACCTTTTTTATCGAAACACGTTGGAATTTAGAAAGGTGCATACCATTTTTAAATAAAGATTGCATTAAAATATTTCATTCCGATGTAGCACACATTTTATTTCATAATGCTGCTGAAGCTAATAGGTTACTAGGATTGCAGCAAAGACGCGGTATTACTTTAAATCCTCGAAGATTTGAGCAACCAAACCAAGCCATCGAATACGCCGATTGCGCTACGGTTCTCGGTAACGAGTTTACGATTAATACATTTAAATACGCAAACAAACCGCTGTATCGAATTCCTATTTCTGCTCCGACACTATACCCTTGGCCAGAAAACAAAGATTTTACAGCCTGCCGTAAAAACTTTCTTTGGTTTGGTAGTGGCGGCTTAGTTCATAAAGGATTGGATTTACTTCTAGATGCATTTTCCCAAATGCCGGATTACCATCTATTTATCTGCGGTCCGATTAATAAAGAAAAAGAATTTGAAACAGCTTTTTATAAAGAACTTTATCAAACCAAGAACATTCATACAATTGGCTGGGTTGATGTTACTTCTAAAAAATTTCTAGACATCGTTAACAACTGTTTGGCAATTGCTTATCCATCCTGTTCTGAAGGTGGTGGTGGATGCGTAATTAACTGTATGCATACGGGTTTGATTCCTATTGTTAGTTATGAATCCAGCGTAGATATTCGCGATGAGTATGGCGTTATTTTGAAAGAAAATTCTGTAGAAGAAATTAAGCAGACCATTCAAAATATTTCAGCATTAGATGCATCGCAGCTAGAACAAATGGCTAGGAATTCTTGGAATTTCGTTAGAGAAAATCATACGAGAGAAAATTTTGCTCGAGTTTACAGAGAAACAATCGAGAAAATTATGCAGGAATACGGTATCAAAAACGAGTCATTAACCTATGCCTAAATTGTCTTTGAATCAATTGCGAATAACTTTAGGAGCAGTCCTTAGAGACGCGAACTATAATATACTTTACAATTGGTTGCTACGTCTGAAAAGTAAACCTTTAGAAGCTAACAAGAAACCAGCAATCGTATTTTCTCCACACCAAGATGACGAAACTATAGGTTGTGGAGGAATGATTGCTCTTAAGCGTTCCTTAGGAATACCAGTAAAAGTGGTATTTCTGACAGATGGGCGGCACGGTAGCAAACCAGATTGGGTGCGTCCAGAGAATGTCATTCAATATCGCCAAGAAGAAGCTCATAAAGCCCTCGATGCTTTAGGAATAGAAGCTTCACAAGCGGAATTTCTCAATCAAACAGATGGTTCTTTAGCTCATTTATCTCCAGAAAAACAAAACTTATTAATTGCTCAATTAGTTGAAATTCTTGAATCCTTTGAACCTCAAGAAGTTTACGTTCCACATCACCAGGATGGGCATCCAGACCATGAAGCCACTTATTCTTTAGTAGAGAGCGCGATTGAAAAATCAAACATGCAGATAGAACTTTTGCAATATCCAATTTGGATGATGTGGCGAAATCCTCTATCTTCTCATCAATATTTTCATAAAAATGTTAGTGCTTACCGATTATCTATAGGTAGCTTTAAACATAAAAAACATCAAGCAATTGCAGCTTATGAATCTCAGACACCAAATTTACCTTCGAGCTTTAAGCAAGCAATCTATTCATCTTACGAAATGTTTTTTAAAAATTAAAGTTATTTGTCAACAGTAAAATTTTTAAATATTGCTTACAGCCGAACTGTAAATTAATAGGGAAAAAAATGAAAATTGCCTTAGTTCATGATTATTTAACTCAACGGGGAGGCGCAGAAAGAGTATTTGAGCTACTTTGTAAACGTTTTCCTCAAGCTGATATTTTTACATCTTTATATGATGCTCAGAAAACTATTGATTTAGGGGAAAGAATAGTCAATACCACTTATTTACAACAGGTTCCTGGGGCAGCCAAATACTTTCGGTTAATGGCTCCGTTTTATTTTCCCGCTTTTCGTGCTTTGGACTTGCAAGAATATGATTTAATTATTAGTAGTAGCACTAGTTTTGCTAAAGCTGTACGTAAAAGTCCAAAGGCGCGGCATGTTTGCTTTTGTCATAATGTTACCCGCTTTCTATGGGATACTGAGACTTATCTAAGAGAATATGCAGATTATCAGTATTTTGCTCCATTAATTGAAAGGGTTTTTCAATTAATGAGAAACGTTGACTTAACCTATGCACAAGAGCCAGACCTGTATATTGCGAATTCTAGCGTTGTCGCCCGTCGTATAAAAAAGACTTACGGGAAAAAAGCTATAGTTATTAACTATCCAATTGATACCAGTAAGTTCATATATTCAAATTCAAAAGATGACTATTTTCTTGCATCAGCAAGGATGATAGGTTACAAACGACTTGATATAATAGTCGAGGCTTTTAACTGGCTGGGGTGGCAACTGAAAATTTCAGGTGACGGTCCAGAGAGAGAACGCCTAAAATCGAAAGCTTTGAAAAATATCGAATTCGTGGGTCACGTATCCGATGTGGAGCGTACTCAATTATTTGCTAAAGCAAAATCTGTAATAGTGGCAGCCTTAGAAGACTATGGGTTAGTTCCGGTAGAAGCAAACGCTAGTGGAACTCCAGTAGTCGCCTTCGGAGCAGGAGGAGTTTTGGATACTCAGGTGCCTGGGAAAACAGGAGTGTTTTTCAAGAGACAAACACCGGATTCTCTACAAACTGCCTTATTAGAAGCCAGGGAAATCTACTGGAATTATGAAAACATCCGCAATCATGCTGTAGCGAATTTTTCGGAAGAAGCATTTTTTAGTAAGGTTGAGAAAGTCATCGACCAAACTAGTAGCTTACAGCGATCGCAGTCCCTGATTTGTTAGCTAAGGAAATTAAAAACGTGATGCAAACCAGTCTAAGTCCCCATGTCAATCCAGCTGCTGATTCAGAACCGGGTTACGGGCAGCTGTTTGCGGTATTAATTCGGCGATTTCCTTGGTTTTTGATAGTATTTTTGGCTTCAGTAGGTGCGGGATATTATGTGTATCGAAAAACACCCCCTACGTTTAAAAGTTCAATGGAACTGTTGGTAGAGCCAAATTATCAAGGAAAAGCACAAGGAACGGGACAAGAAAATATACAGTTTATCGAGTCTACTGTGGAGATAGATACCGCTACCCAATTGAACTTAATGGGTAGCTCTTCACTTATAAAACAAGCCGTTGAAAAACTTAAGCCCGAATACCCGCAAATTACTGTAAAAGAGATAAAAGGTGCTTTGTCCTTAAGACAATTAAGGTCAAAAGATGATAACGTTGCAACTAAAATCTTTCAAGTTGAGTATACAGATACAGACCCTTTGAAAACTCAAAGAGTATTAGAATATATACGGGAAGTTTATCTTAATTACAACAAAGAACAACAGAAAAAGCGTTTGAAAAGTGGTCTTAGAGTCATTAGAGAACAGAAGAAAAAGGTCACAGAAGATTTAGACAAAGCTGAAACACAGTTGTTAAGGTTTCGTAAATCTCAGAATTTGACAGACCCCCAAACACAAGCTCAAGCTTATGAAACTGCTTTAAATAACATTCAACAGGAACGACGCACAACCCATAATCAATATAAAGAAGCAGAAGCAAGACTCTCATCTTTACAAAAACAATTAAAACGTACCCCTCAAAAAGCACTTGTTTCTTCTCGCTTGAGTCAGTCAAGTCGCTACCAATCCTTACTCAACGAAATTCAAAAAACTGAATTGGCGGTCGCTCAAGCAAATTTACGTTTCACGGCAAATCACCCCGACGTTTTAAAGCTTAAAGAACAGCTAGGAGAACAAAAGCAGCTGCTAAAACAAGAAGTAGGAAGAGCTTTGGGAGGAAGTAACATCGATGCAAGTAGCGTAAATACAGGTGAATTGCTCAGCCAAGGACAGCTTTCTCAAACAGACCTTAATCTTGCTAGCACCTTAGTAGAAACCCAAACAAACCTGTTTGCTTTAGCTGCACGAGACCAAAGTTTGGCACAGAAAGAACAACTGCTACGGGAAGAGTTGAAAAAATTTCCCACTTTGTTAGCTCAATACAATCGATTGCAGCCCCAAGTAAAACGTAGCCGCGACCGCTTGCAGGAACTTCTAAAAGCAGAGCAAGAATTAGAGCAAGAACTAGACAAAGGCGGATTTAACTGGGAAGTAGTCGAAGAACCCCAAGAAGGAGATCGTTTAGGTCCTAACTTGCAACAAAACCTCATGTTAGGTGGAGTAGTTGGTTTAATGTTAGGAGGAATAGCAGCCTTTGCTCGTGAAGCAGGGGATGATGCAGTTCGCACTACCGCTGAATTAGAAAAACAAGTTGCCATTCCGCTCTTAGGAACCACTCCTAAATTACCTACTGCAAAATCAAAAGATTCGGTATTTAAACTACCTTTTGGAAAGCCAGAAGTTCTTGCTCCTTGGACGATTCAGGTTTTACAATCCCCACCGCGCTGGGAATCTCTAGACCTAATTTACAAAAATATAGAATTACTCAATTCTGTTTCAGCCTTTAAATCTTTAATGATAACTTCGGCATTGCCCGATGAAGGTAAATCAGCTTTGGCTCTAGGTTTAGCCATGAGTGCTGCTCGATTGCATAAAAAGGTACTATTAATTGATGCAAATTTACGCGATCCCAGCGTACACAAACATCTAAATCTTCCTAACGAGCAAGGACTTTCGACTCTACTGACAAGTGATGTCGCTTTACCGAACCAGATAACCCTTCAATCTTCCGGGTCATCTTATATAGATATTTTGACCGCAGGACCAGTTCCAGAAGATCCTGCGAATCTATTAAGCTCTCCTCGTATGGAAGAATTAATGAGCGCATTTGAAGAAAACTACGACTTGGTTATCCTGGATGCTTCTGCAGTTCTTGGTTTGGTAGATGCTTTGCTTACGGCATCAAATTGTCGTGGTGTAATCATGGTAGCAAGTATTGGAGGAGTAACTCGCACCCAACTAGCACAAGCTACAGCTATGCTGGGTAAATTAAATTTACTTGGGGTTGTTGCAAATGGAGTTTCAAAAACTGGTTATAGCTATGTCCCCAATGTCAAGCAACAGCAATTAGCCTTAAAGGGAGCGATAGAAGAATAGATATTGAATTAATTGAAATGTACTACTTCACTACGATGAATTTTTAGTCCTATTCATAGGACTTTTGGTATTAGCTCCGAGAGCAGCGCGTTCTTGGGGTGTTGGTTTCGGGAGCCACTCTCCACCATGGAGAAATTATATTTTAAGCGAACCCCCTCCAAGACTTTGGAGGGGGTTCTTTCAAGAGATTCTAGGAAGGGAGATCTAAGAAATAAAATGTTCTGCCGTCACCTTCGGGGAACCTTAAAAAAATTATTGGGGTGCCCCTGCCCCATTTTTTGGCGGAAATTTTTGGTCAGTACGGGAGCATTTACTTTACGAAATTTCACTAAGATATTTGTCGAGCTTTTATTTATAGTTTTATTAAACTTAAACGATGTTTTGAGAGATATGTATGAAGATTACGTAAAATGCGATGTATATTTCGTATTTTTGTTAAAAAAATCCGATAAATATAAAAGTTGATTAAATACTAAAAAAAAATTGTGTTAGAATCGCTTAGAATTCCATCCAAATCTACTTATTAAGTATTACGTAAATACAGTTCATAGTACCTTAATAATTAGTAGAATAAAGCAGTTAATATTTGAAGAATAAATAAAGAATTCATTTTATCTAACTTTATTTATAGCGTTTCCTCTATCCTATTTATTAAATACCGTTGCAAAATAAAAAGCAATAGTGAAGTTAGGGAGATTGATCTAGAGTCTCGCGTCTTCTCTCAAGATACATCTTTACAAATATAAATGAAAAGTATGCAATTGCCGTAAGGGCGCTTTCCCGTCTATAATTCTTTGCCTAAATTAGTTCCCACGATTTGGTTGTCAAGCCAAAAGTTACGGATATTATAGGTGTTTTTCCAAGTTCTATATAAGACAAGCTGTCTACCACTCTATTAGTTGAAATTGATATGAAAACCTCAATACGTCCTACTTTAAACGATAGCTGTAATGTAGCCGAATCTAATAGCTCTACTTACTGCACCCTTCAATGGCGACGCAATCAATTATTAGTAAAACCTGTAGGTACGGTAAAGCAGCCTCATATGCCCTTATTAGATAATGATGAATCTTTGAGAGAGTGCTTAGAACATTCTTCTGTAAAGCTAGTTCGTATAGATCCCAAGTTAGGGGAAGAAAAAGTAAAGCTTTGGGCAAACGCTGCTAACTCTGCTTCTAAAGCAATTTATTTACGTATCGGCGCAGTTCGCAAACAATCAAAATATAGCAGCAACTTATTGTGGTGGTTAAAACGTGTAAGTGAGTGGGCAATGGCAAATGTGATTCTGCTGGCAATCAGCCCTCTAATGCTACTATTGGCCGTATTAATGAAAATTGAAGCTCAAACACCACTTTTTGAACGTTCTTGGTACGTTGGTGAAAGAGGTAGATTATTTCAATCGATCAAATTTCGTACAACATCTGTAAAGGCAACCGAAGAAAAAACTACACAGTTGGGAAATTGGATGGTGAAGTACGGTTTAAACAATTTGCCACAGCTGTTAAATGTGATTCGTGGCGAAATGGGTTTGTTTGGTTCCCGCTGCTGTACTTTAGAAGATGCGGTTAAGTTAACTCCAGAAACACAGAAGCAATTAAATAATTTACCGGGAATGATGAGTTCCTGGGAATTAGAAGCAGAAGAATCAAATATATTACATTTAGATAGTCAAATATCGTAGTTAATGTGCCGCGCTCCTGCTTTCAAGACAAAACGAAAACGTAATAATTTGAACTGCCAGCACTTTTAAGAGCTATATTTACCTCTCGTGTTGGCATTATCCCCGCAATAGTTTAATTACAAAACACCTACGATTAGAATCGCTGGTTATATCTGGGCAATTTCTAAAATAAACAAAAATAGAAACAATAAACACTACCCAAAATTAATGCTTTATTTTCTCTGAATCAAATAATTAAAAAAATATATATGCATTCAAAAATATATCAGCCATTAGGCAATTTGCTCAAAGCGACCAAATTTTGGCGAAATAACTATTTGGTACTGCGAGAATTTAAATATTTTCGGAAAGTTACCGTCTTTGCTTTAGTTTTTTCCATATTAGCAGCCGCTTTTGAAGGCTTTAGCATTGGTTTTCTACTTACTTTTTTACAAAGTATGACAGCCGGAGCCGATGCAGAACCCATACAGACTGGTGTTGCTTGGTTTGACATCTGGATATTGGGAATTAAAGCTTCTGCGACAAGTCGCTTATATCGAATATCAATACTGATTCTATTAAGTACTTGGCTGCGCTCTGCATTCAATTACTTCAGTTCAATCTATACAGAATCGGCACAGCTGCATCTGGCAGATCGTTTGCGTAAACGGATGTTTGAACATTTACAAGCATTACCACTGAGCTATTTTGTTAAAACTCGTTCTGGGGAACTTATAAATACAATTACCACCGAAATTGAAAGGCTGAAGCAAGGATTTGGTGGTGCTGCCTTCGTAATCACTAGAGGAATGGCAGTTACGGTTTATTTTCTCTCGATGTTTTTGATATCGTGGGAACTGTCATTAATTTCTATGTTGCTGTTTATACTGCTCGGTGTTGGACTTTCAACGCTGAATGCTCGCGTTCGAGAATCAAGCTTTGGAATTTCTAACGCCAATGGACTTTTTCATTCAACAGCCACAGAGTTTATTAACGGTATTCGCACAGTTCATGCATCGGGTACCCAAGATTTTGAGCGCCAGCGTTTTTATAGCGTTAGCAGCAATTTACTTAATGCTTCCATAAAAGTTGCCAAGGCTTGGACTTTGGTTAAACCAATCGCTGAAGCTATTGCGACTACCGTTCTTATCGGTTTAATTATTCTTTCGTTTGCCAAGTTTACTTTACCAGTAGCGTCTTTATTAACATTTTTCTTTGTTCTGATTCGTGTTGTACCAGCAATTCAGGATATAAATGGCACAATAGCTTTTCTCAGTACATTGAACGGTTCTTTAGATAATGTGAAGAATTTGTTAGAAAGCAATCATCAAGCTTACTTTCAAAATGGTTCGGTGGAGTTTGAGCAGTTAAAGCGTTCTGTTGACATAGTATCTGTTGATTTTGGATACGAGCCAAGCAATTTAGTGCTGCATAACATTACTCTTACTATTGAGAAAGGAAAAACAACAGCTTTGGTGGGAGCATCAGGGGCTGGGAAAACAACTTTAGCAGATTTGATTCCTCGATTTTACGATCCAACACAAGGGCATCTTTATGTTGATGGAGTCGATTTGAAAGAGCTTGACGTTTATTCCCTGCGAAAAAACATGGCTGTAGTCAGTCAAGATACCTTTATCTTTAATACTTCAGTTTGGAATAACATTGCTTACGGTACCCTCAATGCTACTGAAGCAGAAATTAAAGAAGCCGCTCGACTTGCTAATGCCTTAGAATTCATAGAAGATATGCCTGAAGGCTTCGATACTAAACTTGGCGATCGCGGAGTTAGATTATCTGGGGGGCAGAGGCAGCGAATAGCTATAGCCCGTGCATTACTTCGCGATCCTCAGATTTTGATTTTGGATGAAGCCACTAGTGCTTTGGATTCTGTATCCGAACGTTTAATTCAGGAGTCTTTAGAAAAACTTTCTGTAGGTAGAACAGTTATTGCGATTGCTCATAGACTTTCTACAATTGCTAAAGCTGATAAAGTAGTTGTGCTGGAGGGAGGATATATTGTAGAGCAAGGAAAATATCAGGACTTACTGCAACAACAGGGTAAGTTATGGAAATATCACCAAATGCAGAATGAAGTTGGGCAAGCAAGTTAATAAGTTAAGCTTCGCAATTGCAATCGCTATAAATATGATTTTTTAGGCTTGTCGGCGGCAAGCCTAATTTTTATTTCAAAAAAATTTTTTTGATTCTTTAGCAGGTCAAAATTTTATCGTATCTGTGGAGCTTGGTAATAGGAAATAATGAAATTATCGTAACTCTAGATTATATAGCAAGGAATTAACCGGATTTAGAATTAATTGTTAAGAAAAGTTTCAAATATTAAAATTATTAAGGTCAAATTTAGATTACACAAAAGGGTATTGTCGCTAGTTGGGTTGAGAGTATATAATTCTTCTTGCTTTGTTGCAATAATTGGCTTGCGGCTATATTTAGCTGTTTTACTTAGAAAAATGAAGAAGTAGCCATTTATAGATTTTTAACATTTATATTAATTGTGACATTGCTATGTTATTAGCTGGAAAAATATGTTGTGATTTTATGACTTAATTTAATATCAACGATAATGCTTTATTCCTTTTATTTTAGCTAGATATTTGTAATTATCGAACCCTAAGTTAAAGGTTTTATAAAGAAGATTATCGATAAGATTTTAATTCCAAAAAATCACGGAAAACCTCTCGCCTAACGTATAGATATTTTGATATAACCTATTGAAAAGATACCCACAGCAGTTATCTACAAATAACTTTTCTTAGAACTCCAAAACACGAGTAGCAAATATTGCTTAATACTAGCTAAGTACTTGGTTTAGCTAAAAATATAATTATTCATATTTCTCACCCTTTATTCCAATAGATAATATAGAGCGATAACGAATTGATTATGGTTATAACTAGCTAAACATAAAACTTTATCTAGAAAGAATAATACCTGCTTAAGGTAGAAATAAATCCTTTACAAGATGAGCTATGAATCAGTTACACCCTTGTCGTCCAAACATTTTACCAGTTGAGCAAGACGTAAAACGTCCGCTGTGGTCTGTAATGATTCCAACCTATAATTGCGCTGAATATCTACGGTATACACTGAAGAGTGTGTTGGCGCAAGATCCAGGTGCGGAAAAGATGCAAATCGTAGTTGTTGATAATAACTCTACAGAAGACGATCCAGCTGCGGTTGTAGAAGAATTAGGCGCTGGTCGTGTAGAATTTTACCGGCAATCAAGTAATGTAGGCTTAATGAATAATTTTCAAACCTGCTTTGAATTATCGCGGGGAAAGTTGATTCATCTACTCTGTAGTGACGATTGTGTTAGAGAGGGATTTTATGAAAAAATGGCGCAGCCTTTCGAGAAGCGCCCAGAAATTGGTGCTGCTTTTTGTCGGAGTATCTTGATTGATAAACACAATCAGTGGCAAGGTTTGTCGGATTTTGAAATGCCTCATAGCGGCATTTTACCCAAAAGCTGGCTGCACAGAATTGCCGAGCTTTGCTGTATTTCCGTACCTTCGGTGGCAGTAGTGCGACGTGAAGTTTATGAAAACTTGGGAGGATTTGATAGACGCTGCGGTATTAGTGCGGATTGGGAAATGTGGGTGAGAATATTTGCCAATTATCCAATGTGGTTTGAAGCTGAACCTTTGGCTATGTGGCGAGTGCATTTACAATCTGCTAACAACGTTAATGTTAAAAGTGATGTTTTTATTCAGGAAAATTATAATACCGTAGAAACTATTTTGAAATCTTATTTTCCGGAAACAGAAGAAAATACAAAATTGGCTCAAACCGCGAAACAAAATTGTGCTTTTCTGGCTTTAGAATCGGCAGATTCTCTAATCAAACAAGGTGATATAGCTAGAGGGATGCTGCAAATAAAAACAGCGTTAAGTTACAGCAAATCTCCGAAAGTATTAAGGTCGGCAAGTCGGATAATTTTGTGGGATATAACGATTAGCATTTTCAGAAAAATGTTACAATCTGGCGGATATCGAACAACTCTCTAGATGTAAATATATGGCACAAATTAATCAAATAAATCAACCTTTAGTTAGTATTATAACTCCTACTTATAATCGTCCTGAATATTTGAAAGTAGCGCTAACAAGTGCTGTTGGACAAACATATAAAAATATTGAAGTTATTGTTTCCGATAATTGCAGTCCTGAGAATCCCGAGTCAATCATTGAGTCTTTTGAAGATTCGAGAATTCGCTTCTTTCGTAATCAAAGCAATCTGGGAATGTTTGCGAATACGATGAATGCTTTTAAAAAGGCGCGTGGTAAATATGTTGCTTGTCTGCTAGATGATGATATTTGGGAAGAAGACTTTTTAGCTAAACTTGTACCTGCATTAGAAAAGAACGCCGATTTGGCTTTGGCTTTTTGCGACCATTATGTTATTAAAGCAGACGGTACGATTGATGTGGCTGCGACTCAACAGTGTTCTGATTTTTATCAGCGCACAAATTTAAAAGAAGGTACTTATCAACCTTTTTATAAATTGAGCTTGGTAGATAGAGCTGTTTCTAGTGCGACTGCGGCTGTAATTCGCAAAGAGATTGTCGATTGGGATAACATTCCCGAAGAAGTAGGGGGTTCGTGGGATATCTATCTGAATTATTTGTGTTGTCGTTCTGGTTTGGGAGCTTATTATTATCCTGCAAAATTAACTCGATATCGGGAACACGAACAAACAGAAACCATGCAAAGTGGTAGAAGTAATTTCCAAGGGAAAATTCGTAAAGCGAAAGCCGACTTGTTCTGTTACGAGCAGTTTATGGAAGACGAGCAACTAAAGGAACTTTATCCTTATTTTCAAAAAAAATGGGGTGAGGTAAGTACAAATTTAGGAATTGGCTTAATGCGGAGTGAAAATTTAAGAGAAGCTCGTATTCGGTTTTGGAATTCATTAAAGAGACACTTTAGTTTGCGGACAATTGCTGCACTCATATTGAGCTTTACTCCACCGAAAATTGCAGCCAAATTCTAGCTGCACTCATCTACTACAAAAAATATGTTTTGTAATCAATTTATTTCCATTATTTCAACATTAAACAAGGTATTGTCATATGCGAATCGCTGCTTGTATTACAACTAGAAATCGTTCCGGGCAACTCGATGATTGTTTGAAAGCTTTGTGGAATTCTACAGTTAAGCCGCATACTGTGGTTGTTTCTGATGATTCACAAGATATTGAAGTACAGCAAGTCAATCAAGAAGTTGTAAAAAAATATCCAGGAACAACTTATATTACCGGTCCCCAACGCGGTGTTTGTGCCAATCGCAATAATGCGGTGAATGCAACTTCGGCTGTTGAAACAGATTTTGTCGCTTTTGTTGATGATGATATTTGTGTCGAACCTAATTTTATTGCGAATGCGGTCAATAGATATTCTCAAATAGCAAGCGAGCAAAGAAAATATACTATTCTTACCGGTGCTAGTACTGGTACTCAAGGAGAAAGACTGCTACCTTCTAAACTTTCTTTCCGAGGATACTTCTGCGCTACCGAAGGTACCCCGGAAACTGTGGTAATTCATGCTGCATTATTTCCCAGACAGTTTTTCTCTCAAGAACAGTGGGATGAAGACATCTTTTTTGGTTATGAAGATGCAGAATTGTGCTTGCGAGCGATTAAGCACGGTTACGAAATCCTATCTTGTCCAGAGTTACAAGTGAATGTCAAAAGTACCGAAAGCGTGCTTGATGCACCTGGTATCGGCGGAGTAAGTAACTATGAATTGCATATAGAAGCAGCTAGGCTTTATATAGGTATTAAAAGATATAAAAACTTGTTCCCCAATTTTATCAAGCTGATTGTATTTTTAGCTATATATTTCGTTCATATGAGCGGATATTTACTAAAGCGAGGAGCTATCCAAGCTTGGCCGGAAATTATTCGTCGTTCTCGCATTTATCTATTGTGGCAGCAGAAAAATATTACTCCCACAGAAGCAGTTTCTTCTGCGATTATTTCTTAATTTTGTTTTTAATATACCCAAGACTTACACAATAGTCACAATACTCGTTTGGTGCGTGACACTGAAAACATTATTACTACGTTAAAAATTGATCGAAGTGTCACAGCACCCTACGGGAAAAATATGCCGGTTGCGTAAGTCCTAATACCTTAATTTTATAGCAGGCTGATAGTATCGTGAAGCTTTGCATTGTTAGTCACAGTTTGGTTAAAGGTGATGGTCAGGGAAGGGTTAACTATGAAGTTGCTTGCGAAGCAATTCGTCGCGGGCATCATGTAACCGTATTAGCAAGTGAAATTGCTCCAGATTTAGAAAAACATCATCAGATTAATTGGGTTCCGATTTCTGTAAAAGGTTTATCAACAGAATTAATCCGGAACATCATGTTTGCTTTTAAAAGCACGAATTGGCTGAAAAAACATCATAATCAATGCGATCTAATTAAAGCAAATGGTGCTATCACCTGGGCAAAAT
Source organism: Cyanobacteria bacterium J06633_8 (assembly GCA_039820645.1). Classification (GTDB taxonomy): domain Bacteria; phylum Cyanobacteriota; class Cyanobacteriia; order Cyanobacteriales; family Nostocaceae; genus Rivularia. The sequence goes on from JBCBPQ010000005.1 coordinate 27,698, forward strand.
CTGATGTAAATGCAGTACATTTTGTTCATAATTCTTGGTTAAAGTTTTCGACCTTAGAAGCTACGCCTTCTGCCAACAAAATTACTCTTAATCCCCGTCTTTATTTATATAAATTTTATCAGTGGCTGTATACAAAGCTCAACGCACGTTGGGAAAAACAAGCTTTCGATAAAACAAAAACAGTAGTTGCAGTTTCCGATAAAGTAGCTGAAGATTTACGAGAAATCGGCGTACCCGAACAGGCAATTCGAGTAATTAGTAATGGGGTAGATATCGAAGAATTTTCACCGGAAAATGCAGGCGATCGCCAAACATGGAATTTACCTGATGGCATTCCTTTAGCGATGTTTGCTGGAGATATCAGAATAGCGCGCAAAAATTTAGATACGGTACTACAGGCATTAGTAGAGGTTCCGAATTTACATTTAGCAGTGGTAGGTGTAACTGATGGTAGTCCATATCCGCAACTAGCTAAATCTTTGGGGTTAAGCGACAGAGTGCATTTTCTGGGATTTCGACGAGATATTCCGGCTTTAATGAAAGTTGTCGATTTCTTCGTATTTCCTTCACGTTACGAGCCCTTCGGTTTGGTAGTTATAGAAGCAATGGCGACAGGATTACCTGTAATTACCGCAAGCTGTACCGGCTCTGCTCCCTTGATTACTCCAGAAGCTGGAATAGTATTGCCAGATCCAGACGATAGAAGCGCTTTAGCAGCAGCGATGCAAAAATTAAGCGAAAACCCAGATTTAAGAACCAAAATGGGTAGCACTGCTAGAGAAATTGCTTTACAACATACCTGGAAGGATATGGCACAAAAATATGTAGATTTATTTGAGGAGATGAAGTAATGTCTATCGCGGTTATTATACCAACTTACCGACGCAGCCAAGACTTGGCTCGCTGCTTAAAAGCGTTGCAAAATCAAACTCGATTGGCTGATGAAGTCATAGTGGTAGTCCGCGATACGGATACTGAAACTTGGTCATTTCTGAAAGCCTTTGACTCTAATGATTCTAAAACCTTAGCATTACGGACTGCCACAGTAACTATAACCGGAGTGGTTGCAGCCATGAATGTTGGGCTTGATGCAGCCGATTCAGATATTGTTGCTTTTACAGATGATGATGCAGCAGCTCATCCCGATTGGTTGGCACGTCTGGAAAGTCATTATCTTGCAGATGAGCTTGTCGGTGGAGTTGGTGGAAGGGATTGGGTTTATCACGGTACCGATTTAGAAGATGGGAATTCGGGAATAGTCGGACAAGTGCGTTGGTTTGGTAGAGTCATCGGCAACCATCATATAGGTGCTGGTGATGCGCGGGAAGTTGACGTACTCAAAGGGGTTAACATGAGCTTTCGACGTACTGCCATCCAAGGTTGGCACTTTGACGAACGAATGAAAGGCACCGGCGCTCAAGTTCATTTTGAATTAGCTTTTTCTTTAAAATTAAAGCGGGCTGGTTGGAAATTAATTTACGATCCTCAAGTAGCGGTTAACCACTATCCAGCAAAGCGATTTGATGAAGATCTTCGCAACACTTTTAATCAAACTGCCTTTGCAAATGCCGTACACAACGAAACTGTAGCTTTATTAGAATACTTTTCACCATTGCAAAAACTAGCATTTTTATTCTGGGCTGTAGCAGTGGGAACCCGCGAAGCAATGGGTTTCATTCAATGGTTGAGATTTCTGCCCTCAGAAGGTTTGTTAGCCGGTAAAAAGCTACTCGCATCTTGGTACGGGCGCTGGCAAGGGTTGCAAACAGTAATCAGTAATCAGTGAGCAGTTAACAGTGAGCAGTGAGCAGTTATCAACAAATATGGGGAGACAAGGGCATTACTAATTACTAATTTCCAATGCCCAATTCCCAATTCCCAATGCCCAATTCCCAATTCTTAATTTGAAAAAGCAGTGAACCATAGTTTAAACACAACTGGTAAAAAAAGATTTTCCTTTGGTTTAGAACCACCTTTAGGTTGGACGGCAATACTCACATTCGTATTTTTTACGGCAATATGTATATTTGGGGGTGCTACAGCTATCCTGCGAAATGGTTATATAGTGCTTTCCCTTGCGGTGGGTGCTTTTCTCTATTTTAAATATCCTATTTTATACATTGGTTTTACCTGGTGGCTGTGGTTTGTTACGCCATTTGTAACTCGTATAGTTGACTGGAAAAGTGGCTTCGATCCCAGCCGTTTGATGCTTGTATCGCAATACTTGGTAACTTTATTAACTTTGCATACGGCTTTAATATATATTCCTAGATCCTTAAAGCAAGGTGGTTTACCTTTTGTGATGGCATTTTTGGGGGTTTTCTATGGTGGGCTAATCGGACTGATTAAAACTTCACCATTTACTGCGGCTAGGGGACTTTTTGACTGGCTACCTCCCATTGCTTTTGCTTTCTTTTTGTTTATCAAATGGCGAGAATATCCTCAGTATCGACAGGTACTTCAGCGCACCTTCATTTGGGGTGCATTAGTAATGGGAGCTTATGGTGTTTGGCAGTTTATAGTAGCTCCTGATTGGGATGTATTTTGGCTGGTAGAAACCGAACTTAAAAGTATGGGCGATCCAGAGCCTTTGGGATTGCGCGTCTGGAGTACAATGGCTTCTCCCGCACCTTTTGCGGGTGTAATGCTAGCAGGTTTGTTGCTGTTACTTACTCATACTCACTATTTAAATATTCCTGCCACTGCTGCGGGTTACTTGTCATTTTTGCTGACATCAGTACGTACTTTATGGGGTGCTTGGTTGGTAGGATTGGTAACTTTGTTTGGTTCACTCAAAGCACGCTCTCAAATGCGGTTGATGGTGGTTGTTTTTATGATGGTGCTTTGTATTGCTCCTTTAACAACTATTGAGCCATTTGCGGAAACAATTACGAATCGCTTTGGAACTTTTACTCAATTAGATAAAGACGATAGCGCTCAAGTAAGACAAAAAATTTACGAAGAAGGTTTAAATAAAGCTCTTACCAACGGTTTGGGGAATGGAGTAGGAAATACGTTTACTGTTAACGAACAAGGAGTTTTAGAGCCGATTGTAATTGACAGTGGATTTCTCGATACTTTTTTTACATTAGGTTGGTTTGGAGCAGTATTTTATTTAGGTGGAATGCTGCTGTTGGTTTATCAGGTATTTCAATTTACTGAATCTCGTTTTGATTCTTTTATGGCTGCTTCGCGGGGTATTGGTATCGCGATGATATCGACTTTGGCTGGTAACAGCGGCATGTTGGGAGTTGCTGGTATGGTGCTGTGGGGTTTCTTAGCTATGGCTTTAGCAGGACATAATTACCACGTACACGAGCAGAATCGGTTTAGTAATTATCAGTTAAGAGTTAGGAATGAAGAGTTAGGAGTTAAGAATGAAGAGTGAGGAGTAGTAGGTAGGGTTAAAGGCGCACGAATCATTTATGGTTTACGAAAACTGAAGAAAGCGCCGTAACCCAACATCAGTGCAGAAATTAGGAATTTAAGTCTTAATAATAGGTCAAACTCTTTATTTTGAACAGGTATGTCATTGCAAGTGAAAGCACTTTGAAGGTTAGCTTCAGTTAGATTAGCTCCTGTAAGGAAAGGATAGCTTTCTTCAAATAAGCCTCTATAAGAATGGCTTCTGTCAAATTAACCCGAGCTTTTAACTCTTAACAACTAACCACTAACCACTAACAACTAACAACTAACAACTAACAACTAACCACTAACCACTAACAACTAACAACTATCCACTAATAACTAACAACTAACAACTAACAACTAACTAACTAATCAATTTCCGCCAGGTTAAATTACCGACAATTCCATCAGCATATAAACCATTTGCTCGTTGAAATTGTTGAATTGCAGCTTCTGTGAAAGCACCATAAATACCATCAACTTCGGCACCTACACGGTATTGTAAATATTTCATCACGATACCAGAAGCATGGTTTTTTCTGACTATAGGTTTTGCTAAAACTTGATTAATTGCTCCCCATGTAGTATCACCAGAAATTCCTGTTTGTTGAATATCAACTATTTCTTGAAATTGCTTAATTGCCGATCTAGTAGCGGGACCCATATCATCATCTTCATCTAAAGGTTTACCACTATAATCAGTCATTCTGAGACGATTCAAAGCTTTTTGCAATCTAATTACAGATACATCAGGATTTAATGTTTCATCGGGTATAGCTTGAACTGGAGCGTCAGGTAATTTACCCGTTAATCCTTTAACAATTGCATTTGCCATTGATTCCGAATTAAACAATTTCATATCTTTTGCGGAATCAATAAAGCAACATTCTACTAAAATTGCAGGCATATTTGTATTTTGCAAAACAAATAAATGGGAACCATTTTTAACACCACGATTAAAAAATCCCATTTTAATAATTTCATCTAATACTGGCTTAGCGATTTTTCTACCGGTATTGCTAGTAGCAAATACTTCTGAACCGTTAGCAAAGCCGTTAAACGCATTAAAATGTATGGAAACAAAAACATCTACTTTATTTGCATTGGCTTTAGCGCATCTTTGACGTAGAGAACTGCCTACGCTATAAGATTTTGATGGTTTACAATTTACAACTTGATATCCTAAATCTTTTAACTTCCCCATCACCCTATTTCCGACATCCATAGTTAAATTGTCTTCGTATTTAATTCCGTTTGCTCCGGTGTCGGGAGGAGAGTTATGTCCAATATCAATTCCAAATCTCATATAGTTACCTTTAATATTAAACATTACTTTTAAAGCGTTTATATACCTAAATGTCAAGATATTATGTTTACAGTTTTTATTGTTTTATAAAATGAAAAAAATTAGGCAATAAAACTTAAAGATAGCAATCATATACGAATTGTCAAAAAATAATTACCAGAAACCCGGTTTTTTGAAAAAACCGGGTTTCTAAATTTTAACTTGGTGTTTATAAATGCTATGGTTTGAAGTTATTTTTGATATTTATAAGATTTTGAATTGATAAAATCGAAGTTGAATAATAAATAACAAAAGTAACTAATAATTTAGATAGCATCATAAGCATTTTTACCTTGAGCAGTTATCAAGCCGCGTTGTTTAAGTCTGTAACTTCGCTAAAGTGATAGAATGAAGCATTTTGTGGTTTTGGGATATGAAGCGTATCGTCTTGATTGCGGGATTTGAATCTTTCAATGCTGGTTTGTACCGCCAAGCTGCTGATATGGCTGTATCGCGAGTATCGGATTTGGATATTCGGGTGTTTAGCGATCGCGATATCAACAGCAAACAAGCTGAGGTTGAAACTGCACTTCAAGACGCTGATGTGTTTTTTGGTAGTTTGCTATTTGACTACGATCAAGTTGTATGGTTAAGGGAACGAGTCAGCAATATTCCCATTCGCTTGGTATTTGAGTCAGCTTTAGAGTTGATGAGTTGTAACAAAATCGGGGATTTTGCAATTGGCGATAAACCCAAGGGAATGCCCAAGCCTGTAAAATTTATCTTGGATAAGTTCGGAAACGGGCGCGAAGAAGATAAACTTGCTGGTTATATTAGCTTCTTAAAAATTGGTCCCAAACTATTAAAATTTGTACCGGTACAGAAAGTTCAAGATTTACGCAACTGGTTAATTATTTACGGTTATTGGAATGCTGGTGGTTCCGAAAATGTCGCTTCATTATTTTGGACGCTAGCAGAAAAATATTTAGATTTAAAAGTCGGCGATATTCCCGCACCTTTAGAAACTCCGAATATGGGATTGCTTCATCCCGATTATGACGGTTATTTTGAATCTCCAAAGGAATATTTGGCATGGTATGAGAAACGGAATATCCCCCCTAGCCCCCCTTATAAAAGGGGGGAACAAAAGAAAAAAAGCCCCCCTTCTCAAGGGGGGTTGGGGGGATATCAAACTGGAAATAAAGTAATCGGAATTCTCCTCTACAGAAAACACGTAATCACAAAACAACCATACATCCCCCAATTAATCAAACGCTTTGAAGAAGCTGGTTTAATTCCCTTACCTATATTCATTAATGGTGTAGAAGGGCACGTAGCCGTCCGCGATTGGATGACTACGGATTACGAAACTCAACAACGAGAACAAGGTAATAAGATAACTCTTTCTCTTTCCCCGGAAGCGGCAAAAGTTGATGCAATTGTTTCTACTATCGGATTTCCTTTGGTGGGTGGTCCCGCAGGTTCTATGGAGGCGGGAAGACAAGTTGATATTGCTAAGGGAATTCTTGCAGCTAAAAATGTACCTTATATTGTTGCTGCACCTTTGTTAATTCAAGATATTCATTCCTGGACTCGTCAGGGTATTGGCGGATTACAAAGCGTAGTTTTATACGCGCTGCCGGAGTTAGATGGAGCCATTGACACGGTTCCCCTCGGTGGTTTGGTTGGGGAAGATATTTATTTGGTTCCGGAAAGGGTAGAAAGGTTAATTGGCAGGGTGAAAAGTTGGGTAAATCTCCGACAAAAAGCTGCCTCCGAGCGCAAAATTGCCGTTATTCTTTACGGTTTTCCGCCGGGATACGGTGCAACGGGTACTGCTGCTTTATTAAATGTACCGCGCAGTTTGCTCAACTTTTTGCAAGGTTTGAAGGAACAAGGTTACGACGTTGGGGAATTACCGGAAGATGGGGAAGAATTAATTAGTTTAGTCAAAGAAGCAGACGAATCCTACCCCGAAAATAATAATGTAGAGACGCGATACATCGCGTCTCCATATGCACAAAATACTGTAAATGTCAGAAAATTGGAAAAATGGCTGGGTTATCTCCAAACCAGCCGTGTCGAAAAACAGTGGAAATCCCTGACGGGTTCGGGTATCAAAACCTATGGCGATGAGTTTCACATTGGCGGTATTCAATTAGGCAATGTTTGGATTGGAGTTCAACCACCTTTAGGTATTCAAGGGGATCCGATGCGGTTGATGTTTGAACGAGATTTAACGCCACATCCCCAGTATGCTGCTTATTACAAGTGGTTGCAGAATGATTTTGCAGCCGATGCCCTAGTTCATTTTGGAATGCACGGCACTGTGGAATGGTTGCCCGGTTCACCATTGGGTAATACTGGTTATTCTTGGTCGGATATTTTACTGGGAGATTTGCCCAACCTATATATTTATGCTGCAAATAATCCTTCGGAATCAATTTTGGCGAAGCGTCGCGGTTATGGGGTGTTGATTTCCCATAATGTACCGCCTTATGGACGTGCTGGTTTGTACAAGGAGTTGATGGCTCTGCGAGATTTAGTTGCAGAGTATCGGGAAGATCCACAAAAGAATTATGCGCTTAAAGAAGGGATTTGTAAAAAGATTATTGATAGTGGTTTGGATGCCGATTGTCCGTTTGCAGAAGCGAAGAAGTTGGGAATTGAGTTTACACCAGAAAATATCGGCATGTTTAGCCGAAATGCTTTTGATGATTATTTGGTGAAGTTGTACGAGTATTTGCAGGTTTTGGAAAATCGTTTGTTTTCTTCTGGGTTACATGTTTTGGGGGAAGCTCCTAATCAGGAGGAGATGAAGTCTTATTTGGATGCTTATTTTGAAGAAGAGAAGGAAGAAGAAAACAAACCTCAGAGTCATAGAGTAGGTAGAGGGGAAGAGGAGAAGAGAATTAAAGATTTATTAAAACAAAGTACGGATGAGTTGAAGAATTTGTTACGGGGTTTGAATGGGGAATATATTCCACCGGCACCGGGGGGAGATTTGCTACGGGATGGTGCTGGTGTGTTACCGACGGGAAGAAATATTCATGCTTTAGATCCCTACAGAATGCCTTCTCCTGCTGCTTATGAAAGGGGAAGGGAGGTTGGAAGGAAGATTATTCAACAGCATTTACAAGAAAATGGCAGTTATCCGGAGACTGTAGCAGTGATGCTATGGGGTTTGGATGCTATCAAGACTAAGGGCGAATCTTTAGGCATTTTATTGGAATTAGTAGGGGCGGAACCCGTCAAGGAAGGTACGGGAAGAATTGTTCGTTACGAGTTAAAACCTTTAGTAGAAGTTGGGCATCCCCGGATTGATGTTTTAGGAAATCTTTCGGGAATTTTCCGCGATAGTTTTGTGAATATTATTGAGTTGTTGGATGATTTATTTCAACGTGCTGCTGATGTGGATGAATCTTTAGAGCAAAATTTTATTCGCAAGCACGCTTTGGAGTTAAAGCAGAAAGGTGTAGAGAATACTTCAGCAAGATTATTTTCTAATCCTGCGGGTGATTTTGGTTCTTTGGTAAACGATAGAGTTGTTGATGGTAATTGGGAATCTAGCGATGAGTTAGCCAATACCTGGCAAAGTCGCAATGTTTTTAGTTATGGCAGAAAAGATAAAGGTGAAGCACGCCCGGAAGTGTTAAATCAACTTTTGGGAAGTACCAGTCAAATTGTCCAAGAAATTGATTCGGTGGAATACGGTTTAACCGATATTCAAGAATATTACGGAAATACTGGTGGTTTGAAGAAAGCTGCCGAAAAACAAGCTGGGAAAAAGGTTAAAGCTAGCTTTGTAGAAAGTTTTTCTAAGGATACTACCCCCCGCGATTTGGATGATTTATTGCGGATGGAATATCGTACCAAGTTGCTAAATCCCAAATGGGCTGAAGCAATGGTAAATCAAGGTAGCGGTGGTGCCTTTGAAGTATCGCAACGAATGACGGCTTTAATTGGTTGGGGTGGTACTGCGGATTTTACTGATGAATGGGTATACGAACAAGCAGCAGATACTTATGCTTTGGATGATGACATGGCACAGAAGTTGAGGAAAGCAAATCCAGAAGCGTTTAAGAATATTGTAGGAAGAATGTTGGAAGCTCACGGAAGAGGTTTTTGGGATGCTAGCGATGAGAAGTTACAGAAGTTGCGGGAGTTGTATGAATTGACGGATGAGCAGTTAGAAGGAGTTACGGTTTAATTGTTTTTAGATCCCCCAACCCCCTTAAAAAAGGGGGCTTTTATTCCCTCCAATAAACAGGAGGGCTAGGGAGCATCTCCCCAAAACCTACGCAGTATCCATCGCCGTATTGCATCCAACTAAACATTGCTATGTTTAACTACTTTCGCTTTCTTCGCTTTCGTTATTTCTGCCATTGTGGAATACGTCACCAAGACTGGAAAATGCTTTAACTAATGCAGTTAATCCGGTAATTGCTAAAGTGAATTTTCCGAGAAGTTCTAAAATTTGATCGAATCGCGAATCTTTATCTTTATCTTTATTTTGCTCGGATTCCTGTTTTGGTGAACTCTGTGGAGTTGATTTAATTTCTGGAGATGGTATCGATTCAATATCTTTACCATTCTCGTATTCTTTAATATATTGTTTGGCTTGGTTCAAACTTGGATTATAGAGAACTCTATCAACTGTTTTTCTCAGCCATTTAAAGTATGGTGTTTTATTTTTAATTGCGATGCCGTATTGTTGTTGTTCTAAATTGGGTAAATATATACCCGGTTGTTGAGGATATAAAACGTAATTGTGATTTTTTAATGGTTGTCTGCCTTTTCTATATCCCGGCTCTCCTTCAACTCCCTCCTCTAAAAGAGTTCGCAATATAATTGCATCGCTAGCAAATGCTTTGACTTTACCCACTTCTAAATCATCTAAAGCTAAATCTCTAACGTCTAATTTTTGGTCAACTTGTTTTTTTCTGGGATAGGAAACGACACTGTTATAGTAATCCCTGTTAAGTCTAAACTGCTTCAGAGTTGTTGTGTTTTTGATGGCAGCTATTCGTAATCCAGAAAGCTTGTCTCTCAACTCGTTTGGAGAGGTATTTTGTAACTGTTGTGCTGTTTCTTTCTTTAAAAGTAATTTGATACCAGTAGTATGGAAATTTTTTCTTGAAAATTGTATCTTTTTTCTGAAAGGTTTTTTATCTCGAATATCTTTTAATTTTAGGGAAGACTTAGAATTAGCACCACATTCAATTTCAATTTTATTTGCGATTAATCCGTCATATCTGGGATATTCTCTTCCACGATACTGATTCGCTATATTTTTTGCTGTAACTGGAATTTGTTGATTTTGCCTACTTACTTCCTGCTGCAATGTTTTCAAAAATTCTCCGCAGAAGCCACCGTAGGAACCATCTTTATTTTTAATTCCAATAGCAGAAGAAGCAGTCCGAATTCCCACACGAATCTGTTCTGGATAAATCGTTGTAGTTAGATTATTAGTTTGAGAATTAGTTTGATAAACAGCAGGATCGCAAACAATACAGATTGACGATACGAGGAAAGTTACTGTTAGAAATTTAAATGATTTTTTATTGAGGTGGAGAAAAGCCATTAGGTAGAACTTCCTGATTAAAAATAATGTCATCCTTTTACTTTGGAATTCTCGATAAAACTAACATCTTGCACCATTCGGGTAAAAGCCTAAAGAAACCGGGTTTCTTGTCGTGAAAACATGATTATGTCGTTATGAAGCCAGAAAGAAACCCGGTTTCTCACACTGCTGCAAGATATGAGTAAAAACCACTAAAAGCCAAAGGAAAACAGAAATAGCCAAGAAAAATAGTATAAATACTAAGTGCTAAGTATTTAGTCTTAACTACTTAGCACTCAGAATATTTAAGCATATAATTAGTAGAAAAATTCAGTATTCCTACTGTTAAAATTTCATTTTCTCAAAGATAAATAAGTGGTTTAGATAGCACTTCAGTTTATTTATAAGGAATAAGAGGTTTAAAACAGTGAACAGTGAACAGTGAACAGTGAACAGTTCAAACGGCTTATGGTGGGAGACACGGGAGCAGCATCGGGGTGATACAACTGGTAACTGATAACTGGTAAAGATTTATGTATATATTCATCTATATCTATGTGAAGCTTCTAGAATCTTGCGAATTTGACTTGAGATGTAGCTTGTAGTTTGGCTTAAAACACAAAAATCCTCTCCTACTGCCAAGGCGCTGTAAGATTAGGTATAAAAATATTTATTTTGCCCTCTCTTTCTCCTCTCCCCCCTCTAATTCAATAGGTAATCTTCTAACTAAAACCGCTACAAACAAAACCTACCTTCCTAGGTTTAAAATCACTCAGTCCACCCATGTGGATTTCGCTTATGTAGTAGCGGTTTTAACCGCCAGATACTACCAATATTCGACTCCCTTCTCCAAAGCCAATAAATCTTCAGATGGTACGCTCCTTCGAGGCACCAAAAGTATTTATCAAATGCTGCTAACTTCTTTGTGGATGAATATCTAAGCTATTAACTGAGTCTAAGAGTACATTCCAAAATCAACTTTTGATTTATTAAAGAATAAGGTTGAATTTTTAAAGCACGTTGGAAGGAACTTATTGCTCTTGCGTACTCTCCTAAAGCTGCATAACACAAGCCCATACCGTGGAGTGCGCCAAAATGTAGCGGATTAAGTTCTATTGCTACTTGAGTATCGGCTAAAGACTTTTCGTATTCGTTGTTGGTGTAGTAAAGAAAAGCGCGACGATTCCAAGCCTCAGCAAAATCGGGCTGATCTTCAATCAACTGCGTCAGCATCTCTTCAGCTTCCGTAATTTTACCTGCATCTAATAGCTTTTGGCTAGCTTCTATTTTCTCTAAGCCATAAACTCCTTTTTGCTGAAACCATAAACGCCATAATTTACGAGTTGCTTCTTCTCTAACTACTTCATCGGGATTTTTCAAATCTTCAAGTAATGAGTTGATAAATAAAGAGTCCATAAAGTTTATTTTTTGAGTATCAGAGTATCTATGTAAGTCTAATTTCGCATAAATTTAGTTCAAAATACAGTAATTTACTCACTTTTAATCTTTTACTTTAAATTTGATGTTGACAAATCTTTATAATTTTCTGTAGCTTAGAACACGATTTTTATGTGTTCGGTTAAACTTAGCTATATCTAAGCTAAAAATTCATATTTACCTAACAGAATTCACAACAAAAATAAACTATTGATACTTGACAAGTTTATGTTTATTAATAGTTGATAAAAACATAACAAAAAAAATAATCACTATGTCTTCTTCAAACGGTATTTCAAAGCATATTGTACTTACTTCCCATCCCACTCAATTTGGACCAAAACCTATTCCCATTCACTGGGGAGCAAAAAATGCAATGGAAAGAGGTCCAGCCATCGCGACTTTAACAAAGCAATCCCATCGCAATGTTGTAGGCACTCATTCGGGAAATTATTCCGTATATCGAGCTTTGGCTGTGGCTAGCGGTGCCCTACAATCAAACCATAAAGCAGATTTGACCAATACTTCTCCCGTGGAGCGTGTTGGACCCCATCCAAGCTGGTTTGATGCTGATAAAATCGTTTCTCTAGATCCTTTTGGAGCAATTGTAGGTGAGGCATTCGCACCATATTACCAACAAGGCTACGATATCCGTCCTACTATTGCTATTACCAAGGCTCATATCAATATGCCGGAGTTGCACGATGCCATTAACAAAGGAAGATTGCAAATTGATGGCAAAATCATGAAGTCTGGTGGGGACTTAGTTGTCACGAAAGCGGCTATCGAACCAGTTTGGTATTTACCCGGAATCGCCAAACGTTTTAAGATTAGCGAAGGTGATTTACGTCGTGCTTTATTTGAACAAACTGGAGGGATGTTTCCGGAATTGGTGACGCGCTCTGATTTAGAAGTATTTTTACCACCCATTGGCGGGTTGACAGTATATATTATTGGCAACGTTGCGGATATTACGAATCCAGAAAAACCTGTTGCCGTGCGCGTGCATGATGAATGTAACGGCTCTGATGTATTTGGTTCCGATATTTGTACCTGTCGTCCTTATTTAGTACATGGAATTGAAGTTTGCGTAAAAACCGCTCAAGAAGGTGGAGTCGGTGTTATTGTTTACAACCGGAAAGAAGGGCGGGCTTTAGGGGAAGTAACCAAATTCTTGGTTTACAACGCTCGCAAGCGTCAGAAAGGTGGGGATACTGCTGACGCTTATTTTAGCCGTACCGAGTGCGTTGCTGGGGTTGAAGATATGCGTTTTCAAGAACTAATGCCCGATGCATTGCACTGGTTGGGTATTACTCGTATCGACCGTATGGTATCAATGAGTAATATGAAGTACAACGCCATCACGGAATCCGGAATTGAAATAGTTGAACGCATTGCGATTCCGGAAGAGTTAATTCCCGATGATGCAAGAGTAGAAATTGAAGCTAAAAAAGCTGCTGGTTACTACAGCGAAACTGAAGTGCTTGATAGTAGTGATTTGTCGGAGGTGAAAGGGCGTGGTTTGGAGCAGTAACATGACAGTTAACAGTTAACAGTTAGCAGTGAGCAGTCAACAGTCAACAGTATTTTGGGGTGTTGACTTTCTTGCTTAGTTTTACATTTATCGCTATCTAAGAGGATGTTTGGGAAGTCATAAATAGAACCACAAATTTTTAGATCCCCCTAAATCCCCCTTTTATAAGGGGGGAAGGGGGGATTAACCGATAATGCCGGTTAAAAACGATACTTTTCAAACAACCTCTAAGAGACTATTTATAAAGTAAATATTAAACTGACATGACTTTATAGAAACCGGGTTTCTGTTCGAGCAAGTTACCTTCCTATTTGTTCTCACTATAGTAGAAACCCGGTTTCTTCGGTCTTAACGTTTACTTTATAAATAACCTCTAAAATCAAGAATTTTAATATTTATCGTTTAACTATTACCGTCTCTTCATGTTTTTGTGAGCAAATTTGAGGTATAAATTTGAAAAACATGTAAGTCAAAAAAATAATTTTTACACTTTACTCTTCACAATCAATATTTTTGAAACGGTGCATCTATCAAGGAATTAATGAATGGAAAAATCAACACGGGAAAAGATTGATTATTTGCGATCACCCTTGGCAATCCGCGAGCGTTGCGGACAGTTATACGATTATGTAATTAAAGGTAAATCCCAGTTTTTTGCTTGTGATTTGACGCGGTTGGAAGAAGTTGCCGATTATGTAACTCAGGTGATGCAGGATGAATACCCGAATTTACAAATTCCTTTTCACAGTCGCTGGCAACATTTTGCAGCAGGAGAAATACCGCGTTTATCCTGGTTGAATCAAAAGTTAGCTGGATTAACTGCTATAGAAAAAACCATTGCTAAATATGACTTAGCAATTATTAGCGTTTTATTAGATGCCGGTGCTGGAAAAAGTTGGCATTATCGCGAAACTGAAACCCAATTAATTTTTAAACGTTCTGAAGGATTAGCTGTTGCTAGCTACCACATGTTTTGTCAGGGAATTTTTTCCAGTGACTCTAATAATCCTTTACAAGTTGATGCTCAAAAATTGCAAAGTTTGACGGCAGAAGAAATTGCTATGGGGTTTCAAGTTACTGCGGATAATCCTTTGGTGGGATTAGATGGAAGATTAAAACTTTTGCAAAAGCTAGGAGAAGTTTTAGTTTCGCTACCTAACATATTTGGTAAAGAAAATTCTCGTCCCGGTAATCTTGCAAATTACCTTTTAGAAAAAGTTAAGAATCATCAAATAGCCGCAACCGATGTATTTAATGGAGTTTTGCAAGGGTTTAGTGACATTTGGAGTGGACGTTTAGAAGTAGATGGAGTTAATTTAGGTGACGTATGGTTTCATGGTGCAGTTGTAGATGATGGTTTAGTTCCTTTTCATAAACTTTCACAATGGTTAACTTACTCTTTATTAGAACCATTGCAAGAATTAGGATTAGAAATTACCAACTTAGATTCCCTTACCGGATTAGCTGAATATCGTAATGGTGGATTATGTATTGACTTAGGACTTATTAAAGTCAAAAACCCAGATATTTTATCTCATTCTCATTCTGTAGGATCGGAAATTATAGTAGAGTGGCGTGCTTTAACAGTAATTCTATTAGATTTAATAGCCGCTAAAATTCGCGAACAACTGAATATGAATTCTGAAGAATTACCGTTAGTGAAAATTTTACAAGGAGGAACTTGGACGGCAGGAAGGAAAATCGCCGCAGAATTAAGAAAAGATGGTGTCCCCCCTCTACAAATAAACAGCGATGGCACGGTATTTTAACAGTGAACAGTGAACAGTTATCAGTTAACAGTGAACAGTGAACAGTGAACAGTTAACAGTGAACAGTTAACAGTGAACGGTGAACAGTTATCAGTTATCAGTTATCAGTTAACAGTTATCAAAAAAATGATAAACACAAATTAATTCATAATTCATTTCATGCAGCAAGTAAATCTAATCAAACATCCATTAATTCAACACAAATTAACACTTATACGAAAAGCTGAAACTAGTACCGCAAAATTTCGCGCTCTCCTCAAAGAAGTAAGTTTATTATTAGCTTATGAAGTCACCCGAGACTTACCTTTAAAATCCGAAGTAATTCAAACACCGATTGCTCAAATGAATGCTCCGGTACTGGCACCAGAAAAAAAATTAGTGATTATTTCTATTCAAAGAGCAGGACAAGGTATATTAGATGGAATGTTGGAATTAATGCCATCTTCAAGAGTTGGACATATCGGACTTTATCGCGATCCAAAAACCTTAATTGCAATTGAATATTATTTCAAAGTTCCCGATGATATAGAGAAGCGAGATGTCTTAGTTGTCGATCCAATGTTAGCTACCGGACATACAGCAGTCGCAGCAGTAGAACGTTTAAAATCAACTAATCCTCAATCTATAAAATTCGTTTGTTTGCTCGCTGCTCCAGAAGGTATCGAATATTTTTGTAAATCCCATCCAGACGTACAAATATTTACCGCAGCTATTGACGAAAAATTAGATGAAAACGGTTATATTGTTCCCGGTTTAGGTGATGCTGGAGATAGAATGTTTGGAACAAAATAATTATTAGTTGTTAGTTGTTAGTTGTTAGTTGTTAGTTGTTAGTTGTTTGTTTCTTGTTCCTAGGTTCTACCTAGGAATAAAGTTCAGGAGGCTCCGCCTCAAGTGATGGGTTCCTAGTCGGAGACTAGGAAGCAGTTAAGGGGCTAAATATATTAATGATGAATAATGATGAATTGGTATATCGATTAATTACATAATATTTTTGTCAAGATACATGTTTAAAAAAGAACCTGCTCTTATAACTTTCATATCTGTATATTTATTCTTTTGTACAGCTATTTGCCTTTTATGTGGCTTAATTGGCTTAATTGCTTTTATTAAAATTTTTTTATATCCTGCGTCTTTAACAACTGCCCGATTTTCTATCCAAGAATTATTTGTATCAACAATTATATGTATATTTTGCGGCTTTCTTTTTTGGAAGACAGGAATGGGACTTTTAAATAAACAAAAGTGGGCTAGATTAATTTCAACATTGATGTCTGGATATAGCTTTTTCGGGTATATTTTAGACTTAATATCTGGCAACGAGAACTCATTTTTATTTTTCAAGCTCTTATTAACAGGTATTTTTTTATATGCTCTGACGCTAAATAGATCGGTAAACGATTACTTTGATTAATTGTATAGTTACTAATTTCTGGGGAAAAGTATTTGTAGGTTGGGTTTCGTTTCTCAACCCAACCTACGCAAACGACTTTTGATTGCATTTCGTTAAATTGTTGATACAAATCTAACTGTTGGGAGACGTAGCAGTGCTACGTCTCTACACTAACTCTCGTAAACACAGCCCGATAAACTGGTTCTCCTTTTTCTAAAGTAAATAATTCCCTTTCTGTTGCAACAGGTAAGGGATTTTCTGCTAACCATTCTTTGTTTTGTCTTTGAAAATTAGAGTTTTCTTCAAAACGCTCGCACATTTCTTGTTCGACGAATTTAACGTCAGATTGTAAAAATACGATTCCCCCTGGTGGAAGATAATCTGCTAATTCCGCAACTAATTCCGGTTGTGCAACTCTTCTTTTTGCATGACGATTCTTAAACCAAGGATCGGGAAATTGAATTGTCACCCGCTGTAAAATTCCTTGCGGTAATGAAGATAAAATCGGCTTTAATGAGTTATTGGCGTTGCAAAATATATAGTGTAAATTTGTTAATCCCAATTCCGAACATGTTTTATTAGCTGCTTGTACCAAAGGCTCGCGAATTTCTAAACCCAGAAAATTACATTCGGGTTCTAATTGAGCCATATCGAATAAAAATTTTCCCCTAGCGCAACCAATATCCAACAGTAAAGGTTGATTTCTATCTACGTAGATTTTTTCCCAATCTATTGAATTTACAGGTGTTTGATATTTAATTCCTAAAGGATTAACGTGCTGACGAACTCTAACGCGATTCATAATCAGTGAACAATGAACAGTGAACAATTATCAGTATTAGCAACTTTTAACTCTTAGAGACTATTTATAAAGTAAAGATTAAACTGACATGACTTTATAGAAACCGGGTTTCTGCTCGAGCAAGTTACCTTCCGATTTGTTCTCACTATAGTAGAAACCCGGTTTCTTCGGTCTTAATGTTTACTTTATAAATAACCTCTTAACTCCTAATTCCTCACTTTTAATTCCTAACTCTTTACTCTTTTCGCTAAATATTTACAAATATTAAACCAAAAATATTCTTATACTCCATTGGCTTTCAAAGGTTATACTCTATTTCAAAAGAGTTTTTACACCGTTGTATATAATTAATTTACTTCAATGAGTCTAAATTTCCGCTTTGCTATCGCCAGCGATTTACACCTTGCGCTTCCCCATACTATATGGGATCATCCCAGTCGGTTTCACCTTGTAGAAGTTAGTATCCCGGCTTTTGATATTGTATTAGAACATTTGACACAACTAGATTTAGATTTTCTTTTACTACCGGGGGATTTAACTCAACACGGCGAACCAGAAAATCATACTTGGTTACAAGAGCGTTTGGCAAAGCTACCCTTTCCAAGTTACGTAATACCGGGTAATCATGATGTGCCGGTGCTACATGCTAACGAGCAGTCAATTGGTTTTAAGGACTTTCCGCAGTTTTACCGAAAATTTGGTTACGAAAATACAGAACAAAATTACTACACCTGTGAATTGCTGCCAAATGTGAGGTTAATTGCTCTCAATTCTAATAATTTCGATAACCAAGGCAATCAAATAGGATATGTAGACAACGAACAATTAAGCTGGCTGGAAAAAGTTTTAGCAGCAGCCCATGAAGAATTAATTTTGGTAATGATTCACCATAATGTAGTTGAACATTTACCAAATCAAGCCCATCATCCCCTGGGGAACCGCTATATGTTAAACAATGCACCCCAACTTTTGCAAATTCTCCGACGCTACAAAGTTCAATTAGTGTTTACGGGGCATTTACATATACAAGATATAGCTCACCAAGATAATGTGTATGATATCACTACAGGTTCCTTGGTTAGCTATCCCCATCCCTACCGCATATTAGAATATTGTCAGGATAATCGCGGACAAGGGAGGTTACAAATATTATCTCATAAAGTAGAATCGGTATCTAATTTCCCAGATTTACAGCAGAGTTCCAAAAAATGGATGTGCGATCGCAGTTTTCCTTTCATGATCAAACTGCTGACTTTACCACCACTCAATCTTCCCCAAGACGAGGCAGAAGAATTAGCTCCTAGATTAAGAAATTTTTGGGCGACTATAGCAGATGGAGACGCATCGTTTGAATTTCCCGAGTTTCCCGAAGAAGTACGGCATCACTTCGAGAAATACAGCGCCATGACTGCCGATGGACATCGGACTTTTATCGACAATCATTCAACATTGCTGCTTTAGATTGCTGCTTTAAATTATGAGTCGCAAGTAGTAAGCAGCGAGTAAAGAATATTTTTACTTTGTTGCCTTCCATCTCGCCATCTGCTTCCCTATTATTGATTTTCCCGAAATATGGCAAAGACGGATGTAAAACCATGAACAAAAGTACTATCACCAACCGGTCCGATTTCGCCGTTGCAGAAAAATCCTCCTAGAGGCATATCTTTGACGTAGCGGCTAAATAATTCGGAATCAAAGTTTGGTTTTCTATAAAGTCCTTTACCTCTACCCAAGCAGGAAAACATTAAAGCACCTACGGGAGATGGAGCTAAAGCATGTTCTTGTTGATATTGATTGAGCAAAAATTCTAAATCTTGGGCAGAAGTTTGAGCGTCGCGGAGGTGGAACTGTAGACGCTGCCCTGGGCGTAAATAATCTCCTACGGCGATTGCTCCAGCAGATGGATCTACCCCTAATATGTTGCGAATCAAAAAGTCTCCTTGCTGCAAATCTTGTTTAAATTCATTCATCGCGACACCTACGAACAATGAATTTTGAGCCAAGATTTTTTCTTCTTCACTTAAGCTAGAAATCAAATCCCGCAAGGCAACTAACGGAACTTTATCTTCAATTTCTAAAATAATGTTGCGATCGCATCTGCTAATCTGGTGTGGTTTACCAATTGGACGGCAACCTTGAGCAACAATTGTATCTAAGGTGATATTCCCGGTTAATGCTATTCCTACCGTACCTTCTGTATAAAGTTTGTCGTTACAAAACAAAGCTATGGGGCTTCCGATTCCACCACTTGCTTGCCCTCCTACAGTTACGGAACCAGGATAGGCAAAGTCCAAGCCTTTTAACAAATTATTAATTCCGCTGGCAACATTGCCCGAAAGCAAAATAAATTGGGGTGTAGGACTCGGCGGTACTTTAATCAAATCGATCCAAGCATTAGGAGAACTATCTAAATCGGGTAATTCTTCAGCAGCAACATGGAATGGATGAATATTTACTTCTGGCAAACAAGCTAAAGTCAGGGATAAAGCTGCTTCGTCTTCCAGTTCTTGAGCTTCTCCACTACTGCTTGTACCAACCACACCACCGCCACTACAGCCAATTAATACAGGCACATCTAATTTTTCTGCGAGTAAAGGTAAAAATCGGGAATACTCGCTGGTAAAAGCAGACGAAATGAAGGCAATTCCTAGATTTGCTTTCGTTGATAACTTCCCACTAGCTTCTTCTACGACTTGAGAAATTGCTGCTTCCAGAGAAGGGCGGGTTGATAAGGCGTTAGTCCACTGCATTTGGTCTGCCATGAATTACTTTTTATAATTTTATGTTTTAAAGCTAATACTTTTTACTTTTAAATGCCTCAAGCTATTAATTACATCTAAAAGTAGTTGACTATTTCTATAGCTCCATTTTCCCCGATTGAGTCAATCCTAGGAAGGAATAATAAGTTACTTGAATAGTTGCTTCTATAGATTCTAGTCAAAACAATCCAAAAAATCTTAAAAGTTTAAGTTGAATACTCTATACGCGAGAATATTTGCTGTATGTTGATGGTGCTGCTCTACCACATCACCGTTAATAAACGTTATCAGTGGTTAGAATAGTTAAAACTGTCAAACAGTCTTCGTCGAACTTTTTCTATACTTGTAATAACAACAATTAACACAACAAAAACTATGAGCGACATCAAAGACAAAATCCAAGAAGAACTAAAAGAAGCTCGCACCGTTTGCGATACTTCAGGTACCAACTCCGCTGAGTGTGCTGCTGCTTGGGATGCAGTGGAAGAATTACAAGCTGAAGCTTCTCACCAACGCCAATCAAAGCCCAAAAATTCTTTAGAACAGTATTGCGATGAAAATCCCGAAGCTGACGAGTGTAGAGTTTACGACGACTAGAAATCAAGTTCGTTGTTAATATCTCTCTTTTCCTACGCAAGCAATAAATTTATACTTTAATTTATTCCTCGTGTTTGAGATATAGGTTTATCTTGCCGTATAAATCTCTCATGAGGTCGCAAGCGTGGTATTTTCTGCCAGATAATACTTAGCTAGCTTAAGTATATTGGGAGGGCTATAATGCTCTCCCAGATCTGGAAGATGTTTATTTATCAGTTTAAAGGTTTGAGTCATAAACTGTTCTACTAGCTTAAAGCTTGAGTTTATATTTATTTAAATAATATTATATAAATATTTATTTTAAACACTTTACTTTAAAATGCGGGCTTTCTTAGTTAAAGTCTTTGATTATATGTAGGAAAAACTATGAATGATGTTTGGTTTCGCTCGTTAGTTTGGATGGACTATCGTTTGGCGGTTTTATTTACGGTTTTATTTCCATTGCTTTTACTTATTTGGGCATTTGTTCAAAAAACTGAAGGGATCCAACGTTTGTTAACCGTTTACTGGCGAGTCTCAAGTTTATTAGCAATAACTGTTTACCTAATGATTGGGGGCTTTGGAGTGGGTTTCATTGCTTCTTTGATGGCGCGTATCCTAATCCCAATTTCATTATGGTTCTGGATAGACTTGAACGATGAAATTGAGTACGGCTCTGACGGAGCTTTGAAATTTATTTTTACCTCTTGGCGTTGGGCTATAAGCATTTATTGTCTTTTAGGCGCACTCTTCACCATTCCTTTCTTAGGTTGTGCCTTTTCCGAAACATCTCTCAAGACTTCTGAGTGCAAAGTTTGGTTAGAAGCTCCATTGTTATTTAAAGATTATTTTCATCCTAATACCAATACCGGTTTCTTAGGATTTTTAGGTATTATCGGCTTGGTTTTCTACGTTCTGTGTTTGGGTTACTTTGTTGTCTTTAAGCTTGGCAAGCAAGGGCGTACAGCCGCACCTCAGTAAAAAATGGGCTAGACATCTGAGAGTAGCGAGTAGCGAGAGCCACAAATAGCCTTTACTTGCTACTTGCTACTTGCTACTTACTCCTCACTCCAAGCTTTCAATTCCCCATGCCCAATTCCCAATTCCCAATTCCCAATTCCAATGGCTAAATCAATTAATCAACGATTGGAGCAATATACTGTCAAACGTCCTCAAGAAGTCTTGTTAGTAAAAGTAGAGATTAATGGCGAACAAGACGAAGTAGCTATTTTTAGAGGATTTTCCAGTTCTTTGATGCGTGCAACTGCTTTCGATCCAGATATTCCCGTCATACCCCAGGAAGCAACAATAATTAGTATTGACCGTTTAAAAGCCCCGTTTATACCAGAATCACCCCAATACATCGAACAAGGAATTTCTGTTGAAGCGATACAAACCTTACTCGCAGAAGCTAAAGTGTAAAATAAATAAAATATTTTTAGAAAAAATAAAATATACAGTTATATATTATATTTATATTTAAGATTCGGATAATATTCCTCTTCTAGGTTGATATCTTCTGTCAAATAGCTTAAGGAAGATATAACCAATTTTTGGATGATTTTTACCTGGTTTTCGATGGATTTCAGTCGAATGCTAGCTTGTCATACCATTATCACAGCATTATGACACTTGAAAATCTGGAGCATTTGTAGGAAAATAAATTCAATTTTAGGCATATTGACCAAGTTGTGGTAGGTTTATAAAAATAAATATAAGAAATTCAAATCAATAAATATATATATTTTGAGCCAGTTTAAGGTAACTTTTTAATCTTAATAGCATTAACGAATATAAGAAGCCCAGCAGGTGCATGTATAGAAATTGCGCTTGAAGTGAAAGTTATTAAAGAATCTTGCTGGATATAGTTAATCGTTGTGGTATGTAGCCCGAACGCCGTAACTAGCATCGTAAATCCTTACTCTCACACTTTTCCCCATTATGAAAACAGCGGTGACTCTACTCGAACAAGAAGCTTCTCAAGCTCAAAAAGTAGAATTAGAAAGACAACTTAACCGTCAGATGATTGCGATTCTCGATTTTGGTTCTCAGTATTCCGAACTGATTGCTCGTAGAATCAGAGAGACTCAAGTCTATTCAGAAGTTCTTTCCTATCGCACCACAGCCGAACAACTTCGTCAGCTTAATCCCAAAGGAATAATTCTTTCGGGTGGACCGAGTTCGGTTTATGATGCTAAAGCTCCTTGCTGCGACCCCGAAATATGGAATCTGGGGATTCCGATTTTGGGAGTTTGTTATGGTATGCAGCTAATGGTGCAACAACTCGGTGGGGAAGTGCAAAAGTCTGAACGAGGAGAGTATGGAAAGGCTGCTCTACATATAGACGAGCCAATTGATTTGCTTACCAATGTAGAAGACGGTACTACTATGTGGATGAGTCATGGGGATTCCGTACTGAAAATGCCTGCTGGATTTGAGTTATTAGCTCATACCGCTAATACTCCTTGTGCAGCGATCGCTAATTCCGACAAAAAACTCTATGGGGTACAGTTTCATCCAGAAGTAGTGCATTCAGTTGGTGGATTATCGCTAATTCGTAATTTTGTATATGAAATCTGTAAGAGCGAACCGACTTGGACAACTGATGCCTTTGTAGAAGAATCTATTCGTGAAATTCGCGCAAAAGTAGGCAGCAAGAGAGTACTGTTAGCTCTTAGTGGAGGGGTTGATTCTTCAACTCTGGCATTTTTATTGCACAAAGCAATCGGAGAACAGTTGACTTGCGTCTTTATCGATCAAGGCTTCATGCGGAAACTGGAGCCGGAACGCTTAGTCAAGTTATTTTCGGAACAGTTTCATATTTCGGTTGAATATGTAAACGCTCGCGAACGCTTTATTGGAGCCTTGGCTGGAGTTACCGATCCTGAAGAAAAACGGCGTATCATTGGGCATGAGTTTATCAAAGTATTTGAGGAGACATCGAAAGAACTCGGTCCCTTTGATTATTTAGCCCAAGGAACCTTGTATCCCGATGTTATTGAATCAGCAGATACTAATGTCGATCAAAAAACAGGAGAACGAGTAGCAGTCAAAATTAAAAGCCATCACAACGTTGGTGGTTTACCCAAAGACTTACGTTTCAAGCTAGTTGAACCCCTGCGAAAACTTTTTAAAGACGAAGTTCGCAAAGTTGGACGTTGCGTTGGTTTACCTGAAGAAATTGTACAACGGCAACCTTTCCCAGGACCCGGTTTAGCAATTCGTATTATTGGAGAAGTAACCGCAGAAAGGTTAAACATTTTACGAGATGCCGACTTAATCGTGCGTCAAGAGATTAATCGTAATAACCTCTATAGTGAATATTGGCAGGCTTTTGCGGTATTGCTACCCATCCGTAGTGTTGGTGTCATGGGCGACCAACGCACATACGCTTATCCGATAGTATTACGCATAGTTACCAGCGAAGATGGAATGACAGCAGATTGGGCAAGAGTTCCCTATGACATACTTGAAGTCATTTCAAATCGGATTGTCAACGAGGTGAAAGGTATTAATAGGGTAGTCTTTGATATTACATCTAAGCCCCCCGGAACAATTGAGTGGGAATAGTTAGGAGTGTAGAGACGTAGCACTGCGCCCCGTCTCTACATCTCGCGGAGTTAGGAGTTAATATGAATAAATTTCTTCCTAAAGATTGTCTTCTTTTAACTTCAACTCCCCATCTTTTATAGCAATTTTGCATCTTATCGAATCCATATCCCTTCTCCTTTATAGGTCGAGGGGTGCCCGTGATGGGCGGGGTGAGGTATCAAACTGTATTGCACTCATCAATTTTCAAATGTTCAAAAGCTAATTTTATTTGATTTGTAATTAGGTGGTTCGACGTGAATTAAAATTCTGGCTGGATGAAATTTTTTTTCTAAACGAGATTCAACTTCTTCAGTAATCTGGTGTGCAGTTTTGACATCTTCAGCTTCAACAATTAAATGCATTTCAATAAACACTTGACGATTGATTACACCACGAGAAGCAATGTGATGACAGTTAATTACTCCAGGAACTTGTAAAGCAATTTCGTAGATAGTTTCTGGTGGAACCCGTAACGACTCCTAATGATGCTTTTAAGAGCATTACAAATACATTTAGCAGCAGAGTAATTATTAAAACTCTTTTAACTGCTGCGCGATTATCCATAGCTATTTAGTATTTTTTATATTGAGTATCTTATTTTATAGTGTAAAAGTTTTGACAGCGACTAAGTGTATACAAGTGTTAGCTTCTAAAGAATATATATCTTTTGAACAGCAAAATTTAGCTAGCTTTTTGATACATTTTTTAAATAAAAATGGCTACAAACCTTTTAAATTAGAACCTATTTTCAATTGATTACAATAGACTGAACGGGAAGCTGATTCCTCAGTATTTCTAACGTCTCTGGTACTTTGAAGAGGGGTGGGGTTGTATGTATTCTATAGCGGTTTTCGGTTGAGTACAATACACTTCGCGAAACCTCACCCCGGCTCCGGCACCCCTCTCCTTAGTAAGGAGAGGGGAGGGGGTGAGGTCAAATTTTGTACTTCATCTAACTGAAATTCGCTATATTCAAGTGAATACCGCTATAGGCAGCTGTAATTATATTCAAACATTTAATTATCGTGGTAAAAGCATCCTATCTGGGTTTTGCATACAAATTAAACAAGTAACACCTTCTAGAACTACTAAAAAATATTAAGTGTAAAGAGTTACATTGATTGGGCTATTTAAAAAGAAATAGTTTAAACCGTTTATTGTAAATAAATTGAGAATAATTATTTTTATTGATATCGTAAAATAGCTTAACCTTTCAAATCAATATTCCTGCATAGCGATGTCCCATATGGAGGGAAAATAGAAAAGCTATATATCTTAATAAACAGATAACCTATGTCTGCAAATCATTTGACACTTAATTTAGTTGAAGGTTCCGTATCTTTTAGCTTTTCAGCTAGAGCAGCACGGGAATTACAAGCAGCAATAGATGAATTAATGCAAAAACTCAAAGTAGTTGCAACCAAAAATGCTAGCGGTGGAGGAAGAGCAAATCCTCAGTCTTCAACAGAATACCGTTATACAGGAGAAGTGTTTTTAGAGCTTTTTTGCAATCCTAACATTTGGCCAACTCCTTTTGCTGCGAAGGTTTTACTTACCGTGCGCTCGGACACTATTCGTTTGACAACAGAAGCTGAACTTACCCGTGTAATAGAAGATATTAATCAGTATCTAGAACAAGCTGATTAATCGCCGCAAAATCAAAACTGTATCTTTAGTAAAAATGATTCATGGCTAATTAGCAGTTGTTATTAGTCATGAATAAGTTGATGTGCGGCTAAATTGTATAAAATAAAAAATTCAAATTATTGTAGTGTGGGCAATCCTGCCCGCGTCTTTTATACAAACGAAATAGGCTATAGCTTAAAACGAGAATAATAACAAGTATAAGAAGTCTAAAATTCACGAAGGAAGAAGGAAGAAGAACTCACGTTTTAAAACGTGAGATGATCCACACGCGACCCGGGAATGAGATAAGGACGTAAATATTTATTGCGCTACGCGCCTCAAAATATTATTTTTTTCAATAATATCGTTTTAGACTCACAACGCGCATTTTTTTAAAATATATTACCGCTCAAACCTTCTTCCTCCTAACTTCTTCCTTCTTTTATAAAAATCGCAAATTATATCAATAAATAGCTCGGAAGTGTAAATGAAATTAAAAAAAATATTTAAAGCAAGCAGATAAAAGCTTGCAGTATAAATATCTAAATTGCTTCTCAAGGCTTTTATATTAATTCTTATGATTTTTAGAAAAGGTAAAAAAAGGTAACTCTATTCTAGTAATATCTAAATGATATATATTTCACTATCGCTATGCAGTTTACTGTTAATGCCGAAAATTTAAATTGTTTATCAACCTATTTAACATAATATTGTGAATACAGCGAGCCACTGCTAATTTTTTGTACTTAAAAACCATGCTTGGAGGTACTAGTTATGGACAAATACGGTAAATATTTTACATCAGAAAACATATTAAAACAGCCACTGAGTCCAGAAGAAGCAGTGGCTACAGTAGCACTAATAACTACTGCTGCCGATTCGTCTTTAGAAGAAGTAGATATAGAATTTTTAGTTGATATACTTTGGGGATTCGAGATTTTTGAAGAATATTCGGATGAAGATTTATTGAAAATGCTTGGTAAGCTTCTAAATATAGCCAAAAAGAATGAAATAGGAGCGCTGTTTAATGCTGCGAATGAAACACTTGAAGATGAATTTTTAGAAGATGCTTTTGCCGCTGGGGTTAGTGTAATTGTAGATGAAGAAGAAATGCATATCCCCAGAACAAAAATGCCTTTGCTAAAAAGCTTACAGGAAGCTTTAGAGATTGAAAATGAAGAAGCAGAAGAAATAATCGAAGATGTAATTGCTGCCTTCGAGGAAGCTGAATTAGAAGAATTACTTGATTCGGAAGATGAAACTATGCATGATATAGGCTTTACTATAGAGGAATATGAATCTCCAATAGGTAATTTTACAGTTCCGATTCCGGTAGATCCTCATCAAGGCGGTAAAGTTCAAAGTCAAGAAGGTACAGTTAGTTTTTCTGATGATGAAGGTAGTTTTCTAAGAATAGATTATTATTCTTTACCTTCTAAACAAATGGAAGAAATGGAAATCATTGGGCAAGAGGAATACTTGAAGTCTACTCTTGTAAATAAATATGTTCCTGAAGAAATAGTTGCGAATTTGCCAGAAGCACAGGTTGAATATAACGAGTATATGACTCAAACCCTAGAAGGTGCTTATTTTGTACTGCTTTATATGCCTGATGGTTCAAGAACTTATAAAACAGGAAACAATGGTACTGCAACTAAGTTGGATGCTTATCGAGGATTAATCGCGTTTATTAATGGCGACTTCCTTTATATAGTAAGCAGTCAGCGAACATTCTTGGACGGAAGAACTACTAGTTTTATGAAGCAAGAAGCTGTTGCACTCAAGCAGATGATTTTAGATTTTGTCGAAACTATCGAATTTAGTTAAGGTTTGAAGAAAATAATTTCATTTTTTCGTTTAGGGGGTGATTTTTGAGACTGAATCACCTTCTTATTTAATTTTCCATACCTATAAACATTCTTTCGTTGTTTTTCACTCGAATTATCGAAAAAAGATTTATGTTCTCGCCAAGCTTTCTCCATTTCTCTATCTGTAAATGGAATTGACATTACAATATCTTCAGCCTAATTTTTTATCAATCAACTTAGCTATATTACGTCAAAATAGTTCTACCTATTAACCGTTAATAACTGTATTTCAATTATTTTTGAATATATTTATTTAAAAGATAATACAGAGTCGAACCAATTAAACGAAGGAAGAAGGAAGAAGTTTGGAATTGGGATGGGTAATTAAACCCATATTTTTTAGTTAAAAGCCGTTTTTCTAATCTAAAATCTAAAATCTAAAATTTACAGTTTAATACTAGGTCAAAATCGTTCCACCCATTAACCGCTCATAACGATATTTCAATTCATCTTGCATCAATTTCCACCGTTCTAAACTAGCGTCTAATTCTATTACTTTTTCCGCAGCTTGACGGGCTAAAATTAATACTTCTTCGTCTTCAACTAAGCTTGCTAAAGTAAAATCTGGAATACCGGATTGTCGAGTTCCTAAAACTTGACCTGGTCCCCTAAAACGCATATCCATTTCTGATATAAAAAACCCGTCTTGCGACTGTTCTAATACTTTCAATCTTTGTTGAGCATCAGCACTACGAGAACCGCTAACTAAAAGACAAAAAGATTGTGCGGCACCTCTACCAACACGTCCCCGTAATTGATGCAGTTGTGACAACCCGAATCTTTCCGCATTTTCAATTAGCATTACAGTTGCATTCGGAACATCTACACCAACTTCCACTACGGTGGTAGAAACTAATATTTGTGTTTCGCGATCGCGGAATTTACTAATTGCTTCGTCTTTATCGGCAGAACTCATGCGTCCGTGGAGTAATCCTACCTGAAACTCGGGAAATATTGCTTCCTGTAATTTTTTATGTTCTTCTACAGCAGAACGCAGGTCTAATTTTTCCGATTCTTCCACCAGAGGCAATACCACATAAACCTGTCTTCCCTGAGCAATTTCACGGCGCATCAAATCGTAGGCTTGAGTTCGTTCGCTTGCTCTTAAAGCTGTAGTTTTTATCTTTTGTCTTCCCGGTGGTAATTCATCAATCTGACTGACATCTAAATCGCCGTGAATAGTTAGCGCCAAGGTTCGGGGAATGGGAGTTGCAGTCATTGTTAAGACATGGGGCTGTTCGCCTTTTTGCTGCAATCGCGCTCTTTGTTCAACTCCAAAGCGATGTTGTTCGTCAATTACTACTAAACCTAGTTTTTGGAAGTTTACCGGATCTTGAATTAAGGCATGGGTACCAACTAAAAGCGGTAATTCTCCCGTTTCTAACTGAGCGTGAATTTGTCGTCTTTTTGCCGTTTTAGTAGAACCTGTAAGTAAATCTACTGGTAAATGCAACAGGTTAAACCAGCTAACTAACTTACGATAATGTTGTTCGGCTAAAACTTCTGTGGGTGCCATCAAAGCAGCTTGATACCCCGATTGAATCGCGGCAATAATTGCAATCACCGCCACAACCGTTTTACCAGAACCCACATCTCCTTGTACCAAACGATTCATTGGTGCGGGCTTTTGTAAATCGTTGAGAATATCTTGGACAACTCGTTCCTGCGCCCCCGTTAAATTAAACGGCAATATCTCATTAAACTGCTGCAATAACTCACCTTGTGGGGCAAGAATCGCACTAGTTTGAACTTCACGGGCTTTTTGCTGGCGTTGCAGTAAACTGAGTTGCAAATAGAAAAACTCATCAAATACCAGACGACGGCGTGCTGCTCGCAAACTATCATTGTCGGCAGGAAAATGAATATTATTAATTGCGTCTTTTAACTCCATCAACTGATATTTTTTCCGCAAACCCTTTGGTAAAGGTTCCTTTAAATGGGCGGTTGCAGGTAAAGCAGCAACTACTGCCTGCCTCACCGTACTCGCCACAACCCCTTCAGTCAAAGAATAAACCGGCACAACTCTCCCCACAGTCAGCGATTCAATTTCATCCTCCGGATTCGCTAAAACTTCCAATTCTGGATTATCAAGAGTTAAACCGTACTTGCTTTCTTTAACTAAACCGCAAGCAGCAACAGTACTACCAGCAACATAGCGACGTTTCATAGTTTCTTGCCAGCCGCGACTGCTATAACGATTGCCAGCGTAAAAACGACTAATTTTTAAAAGACCAGAATTATCTTTTAACTGAATGTCTAAAATCGTTAATTTCTTATTTTTAGGGCTAGAAAAACAGTTACAACGCTTCACTGTTGCCACCAAAGTCACCGTTTCACCGGCTTGCAGTTCCGCAATACATACTTGATTGGCATAGTCAATATGGTCGCGGGGAAAGTAATACAACAAATCGCGCACCGTAGACAAGCCCAAACGATATAATTTACTGGCACTTTTAAAGCCAATTTCCGGTAAGTCGCTGAGTTTTTTGTCTAATTCCGGCGCAAGTCGCCGACTGACTTCAGCAACAATCTTAGTTTTAGGAGTTTGGACTTTAACCTTTGCTTTAGATGTTGAACTTGAAGAATTTGGAATATAATTGCTATTCGCTTCATTGCTTTCCCGCTCCCCCTGCTGCAAAGCATAAAGATACCGGCGAGTTTCAGCCACCAAATGCTGTCTATCCTCAGTTTCTAAATTCGGATAGTTAGCAAATTTGACTGAAAATTCCTGCCAGCGACGACGTTCGCTTGGGGGCAAGCCAATAGGAAATTTACCGAAAGTTAAAGTAAGAAATTCATTAAATAGATATTCCCTACCCTTCAAATTAACAAAACCCCGTTCCGTTTCTACCGTCAGAGCTTTTTGCAATCTTATCCAATCTGGTTTATCGTCATTAGTCATTTGTAATTAGTTGTTAGTTGTTAGTTGTTAGATATATATAAATGAATAATTCCGACGCTAACTTTTAACCCTTAATTCATAACTCCTAACTCCTAACTCCTAACTCCTAACTCTTAATTAATAACTGTTCACTGTTAACTGCTCACTGTTCTCTGTTCAATGTTCACTGTTGACTGCTCACTGTTCACTGTTCACTGTTTACTGCTCACTGTTCACTGATAACTGTTCACTGATAACTGCTCACTGTTGACTGCTCACTGTTGACTGCTCACTGTTAACTGCTCACTGTTCACTGATAACTGTTCACTGTTTCAGTCTTCATACCAGCTAGCACGCCAAGCCGCCTCAGCAGCAGCAATAGAACGTTCTCGCTGTTTATTTTGATATTCTCTTCCTAATTTGCCTAATTGATTCAAAATATTGCGAATCTGCTTGCGCTCGGATGAAAGCTTAATGTCAGCAAATTCTATTTCTATTAGCCGCAGGTTTAAAGCCATTATTTTTGTTAAACTTTCTGGCTCTTGTTGCTCATCACTGTTAATCCCTACTACTAAACTTAATATATTAGGAGGCCCAGGCATTACATCTGAAGAACCTTCCGCAGAAGCAACAGCAGCTTCTAAAACTTGTTCTGGTAGTTTTTTTGGTAATATAGCAGCTTTTTGTAGCAGGCGATTGCCATCACGAGATAGAGTTTTGAGTATATAACTAATAGCTCTTTCTAAGTTTTTTTGCCAAGCTGCTAATTCCATCGGATTAGAACTATTGGGGTTAAACCAGTTTTTCCCCGGTTTTGGTTCTAATGAAAATAGAGGAGGCTGACCTTTTTTAGCAGATAAAAAAGCTATTTTGGCATCTAAAGGAAGCGAACTAGGAGAAACAGCATTCTCATCAAAAGCTTTTGGCTCTGATGCTGTGTCTTCCATTTCTAACTTTTCTACAATTTCTTCTAAATCTTGATCTTTAATTTCCAATTCTTGAGCAATTTCTTCTAATTCGTCGTCTTCAAAGTCTAGTTTTTCTTCAACTAAATCCTCAATACTTTCTTCTTGTTCAATTTCTTCTAAATCAAAATCACTTGAATCAATTGTTTCTAATTGACTTTCAACCTCTTCTGACTCCTCTTCTGACTCTTCATCATCAATCTCAATTAAAGTTTGCATATCTTCGGCTGCGGATT
Organism: Cyanobacteria bacterium J06633_8; assembly: GCA_039820645.1. GTDB lineage: Bacteria > Cyanobacteriota > Cyanobacteriia > Cyanobacteriales > Nostocaceae > Rivularia. The sequence continues at coordinate 59,391 of JBCBPQ010000005.1, forward strand.
TTGCCAACTTACGCATAGCTTTCTGTAATTTCTGTCGTTGACTTAAAGACAAACTCAGAAAACTATCTGGGTATCCTTGGGTACACAAATGATAACTAGCTAAAATCAATTGCTGACGTAAAGCTTGTCCTAAAACTTCTAAGTAGCTCTCATAAGCGCCGTGGAGTTTTTGTCCTATGTCTTTTATTGCTTTTTCTAGCTCGACAATATCCTGTTCTATTCGCTCGATTGGTCTTGCCATATTCTCTTCTTTACCATTTTATCTTATTAGTGGTACATAGGTACGCAATGATTCCCATTTAATCGCTTTGCGTCTGTAAAGTTAATTCATCGCAGAGGCGAAATGCTGCTAGGTAACTTATAATTTTAGAGCTATTGCTAGAAGTCTTTTCGTTAGTTTTCAACGGTTATGTCCTAATGCTATTCATTTAACCAACCTTGGGGGGTTGAATTCCCCGTTGCAAAACCTAACTCTAAATCTAAATTCTAAATTCTTTTAATATCTTGCAGTTCGATGAGAAACCGGGTTTTTTGCAAATCACTCAACGAGCAGGATTATGTTTAAAGTCCGGAGAAACCCGGTTTCTTTGTGCTTGTTGAGAATGGTGCAAGTTATGACTTAATTCATTAAATAATTCATTAAATAATTATCGATAATGCGATGAAATACGATTAATTAATGATTGGAGCCAAGGTTAGATATATTCAATGAATGATGAACTTAGAAAAGTTGTAGAGAGTAATAGGAAGCAATATTTTAATTATGTAATTTATGTAATCTACTCTTATTAAATTACGATATTCAGTCAATTTAATGAAAAACAGGTCAATCTTCAAAAGTTTGACCTGCATATAAAAAACTATTCCGCAAGCTGAATTAATTATTACCCATTTGTGCGGCAACTTCTGAGGCAAAGTCTTCTTCTTTCTTATCAATACCTTCGCCAAGAATGTAACGAGTAAAGCGGCTAATAGAAATTTCTTCACCAACTTTACTTCCCGTTTGTTTTACCAATTCCTCAATAGAGGTGCTTTGATCTCTAATATAAGGTTGATCTAACAAAGTCATTTCTTTGAGACGCTTATCGATTCTTCCTTGAACAATTTTTTCTTTAATATTGTCAGGCTTTTTCGCTAAGTCATCGCGTCCCATTTCGATTTCTTTTTCTTTCTGAGTAATTTCAGCGGGAATTTCATCTACATTGACATATTCAACGTTAGGGCAAGCAGCAACCTGCATGGCAACGTTTCTTGCTAATGTTTGGACTTCTTCATTGCTAGCAGCCTTCTCCGAAGCGCATTTTAGCTCAACTAATACACCAACTCTACCGCCGGTGTGAATGTAGCTGTCTACAACACCTTTCTTTTCGGGGGCAGAAAAGTTTTCAAAGCGGCGTACTTTAATGTTTTCACCTAAATGAGCGATTGTCTCGGTAATAGATTGCTCTACTGTTTTATCTTTACTTTCGCTGTAAGGTTGGCTTAATAAAGCTTCAACGTTTTCAGTTGTAGCAGCTTGCTTCGCCAAATTTTGAACTAAAGATTTGAAAGCATCATTACGAGCAACAAAGTCAGTTTGGCAGTTGACTTCTATCAACACTCCTACCTGAGCGCTCGGTTCAATATAGGTATCAATTAAACCTTCAGCAGCAATGCGATCGCTTTTTTTAGTCGCACCGGCAATGCCTTTTTGGCGTAACCATTCGATGCCTTTTTCAATGTCGCCTTCGGTTTCTTTCAGCGCTTTTTTGCAGTCCATCATACCAGCGCCGGTTTTTTTACGTAACTCTTGGACTAGTTTTGCAGATATTTCCGCCATGTTGCCTCAATTTCTACTTAATTGATAGTTTTAATCGAAGATGGGATATTGAGTATTTCTATATTACTTAGCAGTGGGATACTCAGAAATATTTTTATTGTTCGGCTTCAAGTATTCATACGCTCAAATAAGATGTAAGGAAGCAGGAGACTATCTTAGGCTAGAATACTTTGGGAAAAATATGGCATTTAACCGCTATATTTAGCCCTGAATCGGACAATGATATTTATTGGTAAAAAATTACCATCACATCACCTTTTACCATATCTCCTGCATTTTCGATCGCTACTGAATTGAAAAAATAGCGATTAATTCTATCCTTGGGTGGATTCCCCTTCTTCCTGTTCGCTATCTTCGGAGAATTCTTCAGAAGACTCGCTGAATTCGCTGCTGTCTTCGTAATCGTAATCGTCTTCAGCGCCTTCGTAGTCTTCGTAGTCTTCATCGCTACTTACTTGACCGTGATAACCTTCGTAAATAGCGTCAGCTAGTTTACCAACTATCAGCTTAATAGAACGAATAGCGTCATCGTTAGCTGGAATGGGAATATCTACTACATCTGGGTCGCAATTAGTATCTAACATAGACACAATAGGCAATCCAAGCTTCTCACATTCTTGAACCGCGTTGTATTCCCGGCGCTGATCCACAATAATTACCACATCAGGGATTTTACGCATGGTTTTAATCCCACCGAGGTACTTTTGCAACTTTGATAACTCCCGACGCAGCATTGAAGCTTCTTTCTTCGGAAGTAAATCTAGGGCACCGCTTTCTTCACGACGCTCCAAGTCTTTTAAACGATCTACCCGTGTTTTAATAGTCGTCCAGTTGGTGAGCATTCCACCCAACCAGCGTTGGTTGATATAGTGGGCACCACAACGGCTTGATTCCTGAGCGATAATTCCCGCAGCTTGTCTTTTGGTACCTACAAACAGAAACTTCTTACCTTGTTCTGCTTGAGTCCGCATATAAGCATATGCATCTTCCATTAACTGGGCAGTTTGCACCAAGTCAATGATATGTACTCCATTACGAGAAGTGTAAATGTAAGGAGACATTTTGGGGTTCCATCTCCGGGTTTGATGTCCGAAGTGAACTCCTGACTCCATCATTTGAGCTAATGAAACAACAGGCATATTTTTCTCCTATTCGGGTTAAACCTCCATCTAGTTGCATTTCCTTGGTGGAAACACCCGAATTCCTAGATGTGCGAGATTAGAAAACTTTTCTAATCTACCACATAAAAATGCCGTGTTTGAGGAGGAAAACCGAATTAATCGGTTTGTGCTGTTTGCAAACCACAACAAACAAAAGTAGGCTCGAATTTTAATTGTCATTTTTTGTCAGTTAATTTATTAATATTAATTTAGATATTTTATTAGGCATCCATGAATCTACCACCTTTACCTGAGAATGAAGACGATAGACTTGAAGCTCTGATTAAATATGAAGTCTTAGATACTCAAGCTGAACAACGATTTGATGATTTGACGGCAATAGCGGCACATATTTGTAATACTCCAATTTCTTTAATCACCTTAATAGATAAAAATCGGCAATGGTTTAAATCAAAATTGGGTGTAGAAGTTACGGAAACGCCTAGAGAATTAGCTTTTTGCGCTTATACTATACTTCACCCGGAAAAGATGATGATTGTACCCAATGCTGAAGAAGATGAGCGATTTGCTAATAACCCATTTGTAATCTCAGAACCCAAGATCAGATTTTATGCTGGCGCTCCTTTAGTAACTCCTGATGGATTTGCTATCGGTACATTATGTACTATTGATAATAAACCTAGAGAAATTGACCTCGAACAAATACAAGCTTTAGAGGCTTTAAGCCATCAAGTAATAAGTCAATTAGAGCTAAGAATCAATTTAACCAAATTAAAGCAAAATATAAATCATCGAAAGCAAGTAGAACAAAATTTACGCGATACAAATAAACAGTTAACTTACACTTTAGCTAAATTAAAACAAACTCAAGTTCAGCTTATTCAAAGTGAAAAAATGTCGAGTTTGGGTGAGATGGTTGCTGGGATTGCTCACGAAATAAATAATCCAGTCAACTTTATTTATGCAAATCTTGACCATGTTAATAATTATGTTGGCGATTTACTAGATTTGCTATCTCTTTATCAACAACACTATCCCGAACCTGATGCCGAAATTAAAAGTAAAGCTGAAGACGTAGATACTGATTTTTTAGTTGAAGATTTATCTAATATATTATCTTCAATGGAGGCAGGAGCCGAGCGCATTCAAAATATCGTTTTGTCTTTACGTAATTTTTCTCGATTAGATGAAGCGCAAACAAAACCTGTTGATATTCATGAAGGAATAGATAGTACGTTATTAATTTTGCAACATCGAATCAAAGCAACATTAGAGCGTCCTGGAATAAAAATTATTAAAGAATATGGCAACCTACCAAATGTAGAATGCTATGCAGCACAAATTAACCAAGTTTTTCTACATATACTATCGAATGCCATTGATGCTATAGAAGAAAAATTCAATGGTCAACAAGAGATAACAGATTTAGAAAATAAACACTTAGAATATAAAACTACTCAATTACCTACAATTCGTATTAATACCGATATTTCTCCCGAAAATACTATTTTAGTCAGAATTGCAGATAACGGAATCGGCATTATAGAAAATATTCAACCCAAAATATTTGACCCTTTCTTTACAAGTAAACCAGTAGGAAAAGGTAAAGGCTTAGGACTATCAATAAGTTATCAAATTATAGTTAAAAAGCATAACGGAACTCTGAAATATCGAACTAAATACGGAAAATGTACTGAATTTTTGATTGAAATCCCAATTAAAGATAATTAGGGAATAGGCAATAGGAAATACAATTTTATTACTGCTTCCCAGTCTCCGGCTGGGAATCCCAAACAAGAGGCTCTGCCTCATTTCTAGGAAGGCAGAGACTTCTTAAAATTGATTACAAGGTAGAACCTTGTAACCAGATTCTAATCACAATTCAGAAACCCGGTTTCTTCAATAAACCGGGTTTATAATTATCGCTAATCATTTTTTCTAACTAAACTTCTGTTCTTTTTTAGCTTCCATATAAGCAGCATAAACACCTTGAACGTTATACCAATTCAAGAATATGCGAGCTAACTCTAAAGCTAGTTGCGGTTTGCCAGATTTAATTAATCTTCGTAATAGTGGAGCCATTGTCCGCTCATTTAACGCACCATTCAGCGAAAGAACACCCCACAGTAAGCGATGCAACCAAGTCATTTGAATCATCATTCTCACATCCCAAGTAGGATGCTTTTGATAAAACAAAACTCCCATACGTCCCCGTTGGATTTCTTTATCAATTAAATTAGGAATTTGGTCTAAATTAAAAGCTGGGTGCCAATGATAACCCACGGCTTTAGGACATTTAATCAACTGTAAACCCAAATTTTTCAGCCGCACTCCTAATTCTAAATCTTCCCAACCGTAAAGTTGAAAACCTGTATCGAAAAGTCCTGCTTCTTCTAACCAATGCTTGGGAATAGCAACGTTTCCTGTTGCAAAAAAAGCGGCAGAATAATCGGTCAATTTATACGGTTCGGAAGTCGGATTATCAAAATTCGCTGTATTAATTACCGCACCGTAAGTAAAAAATCTGTCATTCCCTAACTTTTTCTGTCCCTCAGTTAGGGCATCTGCATGAGCTTGGAGAAAAGTTTCTGTAACAACTAAATCGCTATCAATAAAAATAATTGTATCGCCCTTCGCTTTTTCTACACCTAAATTCCGTGCAGCAGCAGGTCCCATATGCTCTTGCTCGAAGGTTCCCACGTGGGGAAATTCATCCTTATTGATTTTCAACCACTCCAAAGTTCCGTCGGTAGAACCGTCATCCACCAAAACAACTTCGTAATCTGTAACCACACTATTCTGACTCAAAGTTTGTAGCTCTAAAGCTTTGAGGCATTTTTCTAAAATCGGCTTGCGATTATAAGTCGGAATAATAACACTAAAAAACACAGTTTCACCCCCAACACTATTCCCTTAAAATAGGACAGCTTCAACCATACTGCTGTTCCTTAGCTTACTCTGGTTACGGAAGTTGTTATAAAAGCCTTTTGAAGGCTGCGAATCAACTGCTTGTAAAAAAACAAAAACTAGTTATTCAAGTTTTGATACATCTTTATTGCTTATGTATTTATTCTGAACACTTTAATTACACACATGTGTGTACAAGTATATATACAGTTTGTAGTCAATACTGAATAAGTAAAAATACTGAAGAGAAAATACCTAAATTAATAAGATAATAAGCAAACGTCGTTTTTCAGCATCGAGAAATAATCAATGGGTCGCGCCAAAAAGGTTGTCTTAGCATATTCTGGTGGAGTAGATACATCAGTGTGTATTCCTTACCTGAAAGAAGAATGGGGAGTAGAAGAAGTAATTACTCTCGCAGCAGATTTAGGTCAAGGTGAAGAATTAGAACCAGTCCGTGAGAAAGCTCTCAAGTCTGGTGCAAGTGAATCGTTAGTTGTAGATGTCCAGGAAAGCTTTATCAAAGATTATGCATTTAGGGCTATTCAAGCTAACGCTATCTACGAAAATCGCTATCCTTTGGCAACTGCTCTTGCACGTCCGTTAATTGCCAAAGCTTTGGTAGAAGCAGCCCAGAAGTACGAAGCCGATGCAATTGCACACGGTTGTACGGGTAAAGGTAACGATCAAGTTCGTTTCGATGTGGCTGTTGCGGCTATGAATCCCAATCTAAAAATACTTGCACCAGCAAGGGAATGGGGCATGAGTCGGGAAGAAACTATTGCTTATGGGGAACGTTTTGGTATTCCCTCACCAGTTAAAAAATCTTCCCCTTACAGTATTGACAAAAACCTACTTGGTAGGAGTATTGAAGCCGGTGTTTTAGAAGATCCATCCTACGAACCACCAGAAGAAATCTACGAAATGACAAAGGCGATCGCTAATACTCCTGATGAACCAGAGTATGTAGAAATCGGCTTTGTTAGAGGTATTCCAGTAAATTTGAATGGCGAATCAAAGAATCCAATTGAAATGATTGCCCAACTCAACCAATTGGTAGGAAATCATGGTGTTGGACGTATTGACATGATAGAAAATCGTCTGGTGGGCATAAAATCGCGAGAAATTTACGAATCTCCGGCAATGGTGGCATTAATTCAAGCGCATCGCGATTTGGAAAGTTTAACTTTAACGGCGGATGTGACTCAATACAAGCGGGGCATCGAAGAAACTTACAGCCAATTAATTTACAACGGTTTATGGTTTAGCCCCCTCAAAGCTGCCCTTGATGCCTTTATTCAAAAGACACAAGAACGAGTTTCTGGAACTGTGCGAATGAAACTTTTTAAAGGCAATGCAATCGTTGTTGGTCGTCGCTCTGATAATTCCCTTTATAATCCTGAAATGGCAACTTATGGCTCCGAAGATCAATTCGATCATAAAGCTGCTGAAGGATTTATTTATATCTGGGGAATGCCTACTCGTATTTGGGCACAGCAGGATAATTCGTAATTAAAAATTGATTAATTAATTATCACAATAATTATCACAATAAAAAGCCTCTCTCCTTTAAAGAAGAGAGGCTTTTTATTTTTATGATTTAATCCCAACGATATTTCTATTCCTCAGTTATCTGCTCAACCTGACGAGATTCCAACCATAAAGGTACAACTATTAATGCAATCAAAATCAACAATGCCAAAATAGCAAATTGACCTACCCACTGCACCAACTGTTCTAAAGAAATCACCTTACCAGCGAAGAAAGCTAAAGAAACCATCGCACCAGCCCAAGCCCCAGCACCTAAAAGGTTATATAACAAGAATTTAGCAAAAGGCATTTCGGCTATACCAGCTAAGGGTGCAGCAAAAATCCGCAATAAAGCAAAAAACCTACCAAAGAATACGGCTTTGGCAGCATTTTCACTAAACTTTTCTTTTAGATCTAAAACTTTGACTTCAGAAATCCTTAATAGGCTTGCCAAACGCATTAACAATGACCAACCCCCAACTCTACCAATCCAATAACCACAAGTGCCGCCAATGGCTGCACCCGTTGCTGCGTCTGCTACAACCAACCAGTAGTTGAGTTCATCATTACCAGCTAAAAAGCCACCTACTAAAGTTACAGTTTCCCCTGGAAGCGGGATGCCTAAGTTTTCTAATAAAATCCCTACAAAAATCGCCCAATAGCCGTATTGATGAGCAATTTCCTGAATATTCTCTAGTGATATGAAATCGAGAGACATCCAGCCCTAACCTATTTATATAATTTTACATTTCTACATATTGACTCTTCTGGACACAAGCTGTCAATGAAGTTGGCGGTTATTTACTTTCAGCAATATCTATTTAGTTCGGGATGTTTTTCTAAATATTTAAAATAGTAGTGGATAGTAAATAAAAATACTATGTACTCTAGTTGTAATTACATTCAATAATTTAGTTATTTTATTCTGTAATATCTTGATAAAGATAGTTTAAATAAAAATAGTTTTAATTCTTGTTTTATTCCTTGTATTAAATGTAACTTTGAAAAAAATTACTTTTACCACAACCTTACAATTCTTATCATCTATAATAGTAATTTTATGAAAAATTCATAAAACTCTGAGAAAATTATAAAAATTTAGTAAAAGAATCGGTTGCTACGGAAAAACCAAATCGCTTATGCCTATACTGAAAATTGTTTAGACAAATTATACGGCATAAATACTGACTGAATTTGTCTCAATTGTACTGCTTTAATACTTGATTAAAAAACAGGTAAAATAGTAGTTTTGAGTTGAGGCGGTAGTCGTGTTTGTGTCTATTTTTTGTTTTTCTTGAGTATTTCAACTATCCAGTTAAATTTATGACTTTCACATTAGAACGTCAAGTTAATTTGTTCAAGCCCGAAGGACGCATGGACTTGCAGGGCGGAAATGCTTTGAGCGAAAAGATTGCTGCGGTTGTACCGGCTCCTGGGGAAATCTGGGTTATAGACTTAGCTAAAGTTGATTTTATGGACAGTTCTGGTTTAGTTAGTTTAGTTAAGGGACTCAAAACAGCACGTCAGCATAATTGCCATTTAGTTATGTGCAACGTGACTGCTCCAGTTCGCTTAGTCTTAGAACTTACTCATTTAGACTCTGTTTTTGATATTTTCAATACCTACGAAGATGTTCTGAACATCATAGAAGACTAAAGTTTAGTTGTAGCAAACTAAATTAGTTTTCATCCATTCAATGAAGGTAGGTATTAAGCAAGAATGTTAATTGCAGTAGGTAATTAAACACTAAGGCAACATCAAGGTTTGAGTTGGAAGATAAAGCTTTGAGTTTTACGTTACCTCTATCAACCGCCATGCAAATTCACTATTAACTCTCAACCTGATGTACTCATCGATTAGCTAGTGAGGAGTGTTGAGTTATCTAAGCTAGTTTGAAATTAAACAAGCAATAGAAGAATTAATTATATAGGTAAAAATGGTAATTTTTAACAATAATCATTTTTCCAAAATAATTCTTTACTCTTTTGCTTTTGTATTACTTTTATCTTCCTATTATTTATTGCTAAAGGGGTTTCATCTATGACCCTTTTTTTTTGGTAATATTGCTTATCACTCAATAATTCTTACCAAACTGTTTTAAAAAACAAAGTCTGAAAGGTTAATTTATGGAATTAGTTTTTGTTTAAACAACTCAAATCAAAGGTATACAGACTGCATAAATGTAATACATTAAGTGTCTTTAAGTATTTGGCACGGCAGAAATATTGCCAGGTGGATTAGAAGGAGGAAATGAAGGTAGGTCAATACCGCTATGAGAAGCTGTGCGAGATTTCAAGGCTAAACGGTAACTAACACTTTGCAATTCCGCTTGTAATTGACGGTTCTCCTGTTGTAATAGTGCTACCTTTTCTCTTACCGGAGTCATTCGTTCCTCGAACTTATGACGGTAAATTTGAGGTAATTCTTGTACTACTTGTTCTAGCATTCTAGAACGGTCAGTTAATTCCTGAACGGACTGACGCAATTGATAGATTTCGCCATCACGAGTGCTGATTTGCTCTTGGTAAAAACTTACCTGTTCTTCTACTGCCTGCAATTGTTCTCGCAAAGCATTTAGCTCATTCTGATGCCTTTCGGAAACTTCTGGCTGGGGCATAAAATTGTTATTACCCTTTACCAGTCGGAACAGTTCTTGAGACAGCTGCTGCACTAATTGATCTCGAAGCTGCAATTCTTGACGCAACTTCGATACTTCAGTAGAAAGAGCTTGTATGGTGGAGTTATCTGTTTGGCTCACAGTGTCTTACAGTTTACTTAATAAATATGAATCCACTTTTAGGGTTACAATTTCCGTAAAAAAATGGGCAGGCTTTTTGTGAGAGATGCCGGATACTAACGAGTTAATTGGTTTATGAAGCCTGCCCATTTTTTAAGGTTCCATCTCGGGGGTAAGTATTTGTTAATGTAACATTCCTGGCCGTGATGGCAAGAGGGAAAGAGGTATATTTTTTTTAATTTTTTAAAAATTAAATTTTTATTCGCGCTGATTTCTTAACAAATTTAAAGAAACCGTGCTGTGGCAAGTAAATATAGAATTGATTTTCCGTTTTTACTTTAAAACCACATACTCCCGGCTTCTTATAAGAGTGTAAGAGATAACTGACCCATCGGTTAATCTCGTAGCAAAGCTAGAGATGTAAAGAATATTATCTTTCTTGAGCCATTACTGCGGCTGATGCTTCTTCGGTTGCTGTCTGTGATTCTTCTAAATCTTGCTTGATAGTTAAATAACGAATTACTTCTTCACTCAAACGCATAGCACGTTCCATTAGAGCAATAGTGCTACCAGGAGCGGTGTAGTTCATTTGGATGTAGACACCATCCCGATGTCTGTTAATCTCATAAGCTAGACGACGCTTGCCGCGATTTTGGATTTGGATATTTTCAGCACCATTTTCTTTAATTAAGTTTTCATACTTAGAAATATTTTGCTCCACTTGCTCTTCTATTAAGTCTGGACGCAAAATATACATTGTTTCGTAATTTGTAGCCATTAGTGTTAATCTCCTTTTGGACGTTTGGCTGCTAGTGCCAAGAAACCTGGCAGAGTAACTTCCGAATGCAATACTCAAGTAAGCAAACATTTCTAGCAGCAAGGAATTATAATCTTACCAGTTTTTGATTTTAATTGACGAAACTTTGAAAATCTGCTTAATAGCACTTACCGATAATAAAATCTCTCACCGGATAAATGTTTATTGCTCTGTTAGCGTTCACGCTGTGAGTCGTCAGACTAAGCGTGTCTTATAAGACATAGCCCCCGGTATCGGCCGTGGATGTAATTTTAGGCTAGTCTGCGCCTCTAAATTTATTTATGGGGCAATAATTACGTAGCTTGCGTCGCCGTTGAGCTTGCTGACCCGTTAGGGTAAGGCGATATTACGTTCGCGTAGCGTCTCTCGAAGGGAGATATTACGAATTATGCTCACCGTCGGTATTGTTCTATCGGAAGATACCCCCATATATAAGGTTTTGTCTGGAATATTTATAAAACGGTGGGACATTTTATTCCTTGGTTCTCCCTATGTCCGCAGTCGCTAACAGGAAAGCTCTATTTTATGTATAAATTACTCGATGATACAGCTACCAAGAACGTCAAGCCCTTGATAAATAAACAAAAGAAGCTTTCGGGTTTGGTTAAAATATTTAACTTCTCAATACTTATCAACCGATTTATTCCGAAAAATTAGTAATGAAAAAGCAAGCTAGCTTATGCTATTGTTCTACGGGTTAAAGATTACACACATATGCCAGATAATTAGTTGAAACATTTCAACCTAAATAGGCATAGACACCAATAAATGTTTGTGTAAACAATCAATCTGACTTTCTTAAAACATATTCAAGAGGAAAAAATCAAACTTATGGCTCAGCGCTATGTGCGAGTTCAAAATACTGAAGGGATTGTCTACTATGGTTTGCTACATCTCGATCTGAACGTGCAAGTACTTGATGCTCCTCCTTGGTTGCAAGGGCAACCCACGGATTTAATACTGCAACCAGACAGCTACCAAATTTTAGCTCCTTGTTCTCCTTCCAAAATTATTGCGGTGGGAAAAAATTATGCAGAACATGCGGCCGAAATGGGTAGTAAAGTTCCAGAAGAACCTCTAATTTTCTTTAAACCACCTACTTGCGTTATCCCTTCCGAGGCTGAAATTCAGTATCCGCAGCTTACACAGCATGTAGATTATGAAGGAGAATTAGCTTTAATTATTGGCGAATCAGCAAGTAAATGTACTCCCGTGTCGGCTCAAAATAAAATTTGGGGCTACACCATTGCCAATGACGTGACAGCCAGAGATTTACAAAAACGTGATGGGCAATGGACTCGCGCCAAAGGTTTTGATACTTTTTGTCCTTTAGGACCGTGGATTGTTAGGGAAATAAACCCCGGCGCTAGATTGCAAACTTTTTTGAATGATGATGCGACTCCCGTTCAATCTGCTTGTATAGATCAAATGGTTTTTTCTCCCGAAACTGTAGTGTCTTACATAAGTCAGGTAATGACGCTACTACCGGGAGACGTAATATTAACAGGTACGCCATTAGGAGTCGGTCCCTTAAATTGTGGCGATCGCATCAGGGTTGAGATAGAAGGTATCGGTCGTTTAGAAAATACTGTCGCGGCAAGTAAATAAAAAACCTACCGCAAACGCGATACCAAAAGCGTATATTGAATTTATGTACTGTCTTAACGTACCTGCATGTAAACCGCATCAGAAATTGCGGGAATTTCTGCATAACGACCCATGATAGTTTGAGCTACAGAATATACAACAGCTACTATCAAACCAATAAAAATAGTATTAGCTAAAGTTTCGATGGCAAAGTTAGCACCTGGAACTGGACTTAAAGCACGTACTACAAGACCGCATAAAACTAAAACAATATCCAAAAGTATAGCCTGCATAGTATTGAAGCGAATAAAATGAGCAATTTTCTCATTTCGCACTACCAACATAAATAAAGCAAAGAAAACGATCAATCCAGCAAAAGGAATACCATTATAAATTGCGATGACAGGCAAAATTGGGATGAAAATTACTTGTAAGGCTGGAAACTGGTTTAGCAAAAAGCTACCAAAAGCTAACCCTTCGATTAAGGGAAGTAAATAAGGCAGACTCGCGAAAATTCTATCTTTAACAGTTGTAGTGCCGCGCCAAGTCATTCTGGGTTCTCCTATGTCTTATTTTACTGACCATATGAACCTAGAATAACGCAGTTACTCCCGTTGTCGTCTCAACTGCGTTATTCTATATTGGCAAGACGAAAGCCCATGATACACTCATGCCAATTCGGTTGTTTTTCACCAATATTGTTAACTGCTTGTCCGCAACCTAATTTACCGTGGTACCAGCGGGGTTGCCCGCTTTTATCGGCAAGAACACAAGACTTGCAAATGTTTTGAGGAGCTATTAACTGTTCTTTTATTAGAATTACTAACATTACGACTCCGCTTAATATTGTTTTAATTTTTACTATTATGTTGGTTGAGAACAAAAATTTAATAAAGGTTTTATTTTTAAACTGGTATAAAGAATACCTAGCTGTTCCTATTTCTTCGATTTCCGGCAAGGGCTGGAAGATTGATGTCAATCAATACATTTTTTGAACTTAAATTTTAATTTAATTTTATCGGTTAAGGATAAAAATATTGGAGATTTTTAGTAAAAAGTAATACGCGAAATTTTTTCTCCTGCTAAATGTATCACTGACTCCTTGAATAGTTTGGCGTTAAGTAGGGGGTCGCTGATATTTTACAATTTTGACATCAGGGTTGGTCAATAAATAATAAAAGATCCAGCTTTGGGTTCCGCCTTCAGGAAAAAACCCCATCACTCGCTTGTTTCTCCCAAATGTATTTGATAAAACTCCATATTTTATTTTTTGGATCTCACCTTTAACTATTAACTGGAAAAGAGATAAAATTTTCTTCTGTGCGATAGCACAAGTTTTCACGGGATAGATTATTTACAGTGACTAAAACTAATTCAGATTTCCTCGCAAATTCTGACCCTACTGTGGCGGAGTTAATCAATGACGAGCTAAAGCGTCAACAAGACCATTTAGAGTTGATTGCTTCAGAAAACTTTACTTCTGCTGCCGTACTGGCTGCTCAGGGTTCGGTGCTGACGAATAAATACGCAGAGGGATTACCAGGCAAGCGTTATTATGGCGGTTGTGAAGTAATCGACAAAATTGAGCAAATAGCTATCGATCGTGCCAAACAGTTATTTGGTGCGGCTAGTGCTAACGTTCAGCCTCATTCTGGAGCGCAAGCAAATTTTGCAGTATTCCTAACCTTGTTAGAACCCGGTGACAAAATTATGGGAATGGATTTGTCTCACGGGGGACACCTTACCCACGGTTCGCCGGTGAATGTTTCGGGTAAGTGGTTTGAAGTTTGTCATTACGGCGTTAATCAGGAAACAGAACAGTTGGACTACGAACAAATCCGCGAGCAGGCGCTAAGGGAGCGTCCAAAGCTCTTGATTTGTGGATATTCAGCTTATCCTCGCGTAATTGATTTTGAAAAATTCCGCAGTATCGCCTCGGAAGTTGGTGCTTATTTATTAGCGGATATAGCTCATATAGCAGGTTTGGTGGCTGCTGGACTTCATCCAAATCCAGTACCTTATTGTGATGTCGTGACTACAACTACCCATAAAACTTTACGCGGTCCTAGAGGTGGCTTAATCTTGAGTCGCGATGCTGACATGGGTAAAAAGTTTGATAAGTCAGTTTTCCCCGGTACCCAAGGCGGACCATTAGAACATGTTATTGCTGGTAAAGCAGTAGCATTTGGGGAAGCTTTAAAGCCAGAATTCAAAGATTATTCTGCTGCTGTCATTGAAAATGCTCGTACTTTGGCCAATCAATTGCAAAGTAGAGATTTAAAAATTGTCTCCAATGGCACAGAGAACCATTTGATGCTCGTAGATTTACGTTGTATCGGTATGACAGGTAAGCAAGCAGACAAATTAGTCAGTGATGTAAATATTACTGCTAACAAAAATACAGTTCCTTTTGACCCAGAATCACCTTTTGTGACCAGCGGTTTGAGATTGGGTTCTCCAGCAATGACAACGCGGGGTATGGGTGTAGCAGAATTTACAGAGATTGGCAATATAATTGCCGACCGTTTGTTAAACCCAGATTCAGATAGCGTTGCGGAAGATTGTCGCCGACGTGTAGCGGCTCTATGTCAAAGTTTTCCCTTGTACGAACACATTGAGGTTCCCGTTGCAGCTTTGGCGTAAAAGTTATACATCAATTAGTCCTCATAACTTATAGTTTGGAGTAATAGAATGGTCAAAGCTGTATTTACACAACTCAAAACGGCTATTTTTTAGATATTCAAGTAATTCCTCCTTTGTTAAGGGGGTTTTTTTATAACAAATCGAATTTGCTACAACCGATTATGGAATGCAAAATGATAATAGGGATACTTCTAATCTTCAAGTTTTAAATTGAACAGAAATTCGGTCGCGCATTCCTCGTCCATATGAAATATGGGCGGGGTAGTTCATTAGAACGGGGAACAAGATAATATCTTCTGATAAAACCGGTTTTTTTGAAAAACCGGGTTTATGCTTCACTTTGGGATTTGCTTTTATCAAAGCTCGGAAATAATCGCGAGTTTTTTCAATGGTTCTTGATTTATTGTCACAAAATTAGGTTTTTTTACGGTCATCGCAGATTTATTTTTGTTCATAACCGTTGCTTTGTAAGGTATGATTCCAGCGACTTTACCTTCAATACAGCGAGCTGCAACCAGAGATAAATCTAAACTCCTAGGTGGAATGAAAGGTCCCCGATCGTTGACTCGCACGATAACAGATTTCTGAGTTTTGACGTTAGTTATCTTTAAGTAAGTGTTGAAGGGTAGACTTTTGTGAGCTACGGTGAGTTCATTTTGATTGAATTTCTCACCATTGGCAGTTAAACGACCGTGAAAATAAGGTCCGTACCAAGAAGCTAAACCAGATATCTTCTTATTTGAGGCTGTCAATCCATACATTTTTATTTGAGCTTCTGCAAGGGATAATGGTGATGCTTTTAAAGCCCTACGTAAATTATTAGTCCATTCGATGACCAATAAATCTCCACTGCGTTTAAGTTTTTTAGAAACCTTTTCTTGAATGGAGAATATGAACTTATTCCCCAAAATCATTGCTGGAAGCCCATCAACAACAGCAGGTTTTAACTTAGAAGCATCCAAATCAGGTATTTTTAGCAAGCTAATCAAACGTTTTTGTATTAAACTTGCTTGTTGTTTTGAGGGCAAACGAACAATGAAATGATTATTGACCCACACTTCGTATTTATTAGTTTCCCTACGTACCAGCGCTACAGGTATTGAATTTGAAGAGGAAATCTGCTGAGTTAAGTTAGGGAATTTAAACACATTTTGCAGCGATTGCAAAATTGTGTTTGGCATTAATTCTTTGTTTTGGATTTTAGGTTTTGTTACTGACACTGCGGCTAAAATTTGAGATTTTTTAACCAATTCTTGACTTGTTGAGATTTGTTTGGCCGCAGAGCAAAATCTAGGTTGAGCTTTCTTTTTACTTATTAATGAAGCTATCGATGACTTAGTTATAGTTGATTTTGTTTGTTTTTTTGACGAATATAGATTCAAAAAATGTGCAAATAATTTTGCATAAGCAAGGCTGGTTTGAGACTTTGGTTGTAATAGCGATAAACTAGTTTTACTTTTAAAACTGCCTAATTTTAGGGAGATTTCTGTTGGATAAATTTCAACTGGTATATTTGACGACAAATTCCCTGATAACAAAAAAGAAGAACTAATCAAGGATACAACCCAAGAAAGTCCGAAAGATAGCATAGTTGTAAATAATTTAAAGTTACTGCAATATCCAAAAACATCTGCTTTTAAGAAACACAGCGAACAATAAATAGGGAACAAATAGCACAGAACAATAGCAATATGTTTCTTTAATTCGATGGAGAAATAAAACCGTAATTTTCGGTAGTTATTTCTTGGAGGTTTTAGTATAAATCCAGATGAAATTTTAAAAAAGTTAAAATATTACAATTTTATTTTTTAATTTTTGTATTTTTGTATTCAACAATAATCACAATAGTATGAATATTCAAATAATAATATTCATCAATACAGTTTTTTTTGCAATGCATTAGTCTTTTTTCTATTTAAATTGTTTTGTCAATCACAACTGTTTGAAAATATATTTATTTTGAATAAAAGATATTGAGTCTTTAGAGGCAAATATTTTCATTTTCACTTCACAGTATCTGTCTCTTTGACATTTAATATTTCGAGGACAAAGCCATATAAAAAAAGTATAACTTTTATATAGCCCTTAAGCCTTTACTTATTTGAAGCTTATCAATTTAGTTATACATTTATTTATTTTTATATCACTACTCTAAAGTTATATACTAGTTAAGTAATATTAAATATTTTTTTCCTGTAACAAGACCACCACTGCCGACAGGAAAATTCCTCGGTACATAACCAATGAACACCGGTGAATGGCAAAAAATTGGCAAAACGATGCTATGACAAATGCAAAATGTAACGGAATGCAAAGTATAATGAAAACTACAAAACGCAGAAAATATTAAATAACAATACGGTAAATGCGAGTAGCTATCGCCGGAGCAGGCTTGGCAGGACTTTCCTGTGCGAAATATCTTGTTGATGAGGGTCATACTCCCATACTTTTGGAAAGCCGAGACGTACTGGGTGGTTTAGTCGCAGCATGGAAAGATGACCATGGCGACTGGTATGAAACTGGGCTGCACGTATTTTTTGGGGCTTATCCCAATATGTTGCAGTTACTACAAGAACTCGGTATTGAAGACCGTTTGCAGTGGAAAAAACACACGATGATCTTCAATCAACCGGAAAAACCAGGTACTTATAGTCGCTTTGATTTCCCGAATTTGCCAGCACCTTTGAATGGTATTGTGGCAATTCTGAGAAATAACGATATGTTGACCTGGGGTGAAAAAATTGAATTAGCAAAAGGGTTAGTCCCAGCTATGCTGCGGGGTCAGAAATATGTTGAGTCCACAGATAAATATACGTTTTCCGAGTGGCTTAAGCTTCAAGGGGTAGGAGATGAAGTGCAGCAAGATATTTTTATTGCTGCTTCTAAGTCGTTAAATTTTATTAATCCTGACGAAATTTCAGCCGTAGTGTTGTTGACAGCTCTTAACAAGTTTCTTCAGCAGAAAGACGGCTCTAAAATGGCTTTCTTGGATGGTTCCCCTACCGAGCGTCTTTGTCAACCACTGGTAGATTACATCGAAGCCGGTGGTGGAGAAGTTAAATTAAACGCGCCTTTGAAAGAAATTTTGCTCAATTCTGATGGTAGCGTCAAAGGGTTTTTGATGCGCGGTTTGAATGGATCACAAGATTATATAGAAACCGCAGACGCTTATGTTTCGGCAATGCCGGTTGACGTGATGAAAGTCATGCTACCAGAAGCTTGGAAGGATATAGAATGCTTCCAAAAACTTGATGGATTAGAAGGCGTGCCCGTAATTAACATCCAATTATGGTTTGACCGTAAACTTACAGATATTGACCAATTATTATTTTCGCGATCCCCGATTTTGAACGTTTACGCGGACATGAGTAATACATGTCGCGAGTATAGTGACCCAAACCGTTCTATGCTGGAATTAGTTCTTGCACCAGCAGAAGATTGGATTAACAAATCAGATGCCGAAATATTGCAAGTAACCCTTGCCGAATTGTCTAAACTATTTCCTCAACACTTCGGCTCGGAAAACCCAGCTAAGTTACTGAAACATCATGTGGTGAAAACACCGCGTTCCGTTTACAGAGCTATTCCTGGTTGTCAGGAGTATCGCCCTTCACAAGTAACTCCCATCTCAAACTTTTTCTTGAGTGGAAGTTACACCATGCAACCATTTTTAGGAAGTATGGAAGGAGCAGTACTTTCTGGTAAACTAACAGCGCTCGGTGTGAATAAATCATTCTCAGTAAAGAATTCTTCCAGCGATCCTATGCCTTCCATCCAGCCTGCAACGAATGCTGCAACTGCCTGATTCCCCCCCATGCATGAAAAAGACGACGGTCTCCGTGGATGAGTCCTACAAAATTTGTCAGCAAATCACTGCAAAGCATTCCAAAACTTTTTATTTGGGTACTTTGTTGATGAGTCCAGAAAAGCGACGTGCAATTTGGGCAATTTATGCCTGGTGTCGTCGTACTGATGAATTGGTGGACGGTCCTGCTGCTGCTATGACTACTCCCGAAACCCTAGATTTATGGGAAAAGCAGCTCGAATTAATTTTTGCTCAACATCCCCAAGAAAATGTTGATGTGGCTCTTGCTGATACATTAAAGCGCTATTCAATGGATATTCAACCCTTTCGGGATATGATTTCCGGTCAGCGTATGGATTTGTACCGCAATCGCTACTCCACTTTTGATGATTTATATCTTTACTGTTACCGCGTAGCTGGTACTGTAGGTTTAATGTCAACGATGGTGATGGGCATAGATTCCCAAGCTAATACCGCTGCTTGGAACCGTTATAAACAGCCGTATATTCCAATAAATGAAGCAGTAACTTTAGGAATAGCCTGTCAACTTACTAACATTCTTCGCGATGTTGGTGAAGATGCCCAACGAGGTCGAATTTATATTCCCACTGAAGATTTAGCACAATTCAACTACACCGAGAAAGATTTATTCAAAGGAGTAGTTGATGACCGATGGCGCTCTTTAATGAAATGTCAAATTCAAAGAGCGCGGCAATTTTACGCCCAAGCAGAGAAAGGAATTAGTTATCTACATCCAGATGCTCGCTTGCCAGTATGGGCGGCTCTAATGCACTACAGTCGCATTTTGAGCGTTATTGAACGCAATGGCTATGACGTGTTCAATCAACGTGCCTACGTACCACAGTGGAAAAAGATCGGGACTTTACCTTTTGCTTGGTTGCGATCGCAAATTTCTTAAGGTAAAAAACATAGTCGCACTGGGATATATCAAGCTGTATCCTAGTGTGTACGAAATTTAGATAATCTAAGTATTGACTCTTTAAAAATTTTCTGCTAACATCTATATTTGTTAAGACCTTGGAGAGGTGGCTGAGTGGTTGAAAGCGGCTCCCTGCTAAGGAGTTATGGGGTTAAAACCCCATCGAGGGTTCGAATCCCTCCCTCTCCGTTTTAATTATCGAAAGTATTATACTTTTGAGCAAAATAATATTTTACTAATTAACAGGAATGGCCGCAATTGTCACAATGCTCGGCTGGTGCCGTACATTCACCGTCTTATTATTGCCTTCAGAATAAATCAGTGTACAAGCACCCTACAAGAAAAATGTGCCGGTTGAGTAAGTCCTAATTAATATAAATAGAATTAAAGGTGTATTCAGAGGATATTAGATTTACCACTGTTGCTATTTTTTATAGTTACTTATAATTACTCACATTTATTTATATTGACAAAATATCCATCAATAAATTGAGGGGCTGCTGTAATAGATTTTCTTCCATCGTAGATAAATAAAAAAGCAGCTTGTCTCATAGATATAAACACGGAAGCAAGGAAAAATTCTTAGTTTTCCCCTACTTGCCGCACTGTTAATTAAACTGTATTACCTTAGAAGCCTCCGAAGTTATAACCAACTCCCACAGAAAGACCAAGGTCAGTTTCGTCGAAGAATGCTGCATTAACAGCTGCTGTCGCTGTTAACTTATCAGTTATAGGTACATCTATACCGCCAGTAAGCAAAAAGGTTAATTCTGAATCATCTCCACTTGCATAAGCTAAACCAGCCCCAGCATAAGGAGAAAAAGGTAATGGTTCGCGGAAGGGATCTGCTACCTGCTTGAAAGAAAAGTCATAGGTAACGGGAACCAAAATTACAGTATCGTCACCAAGCACGATTGACGGACGTACTGACAAAATATTTGTTAGCCCAACTTTACTGATAACCATAAAGTTACCATCGCCTAAAGCAGAATCGCCACCAAAACCAATATTTCCAGCAACCCCGACATAGCTAGAACCACCGCGAGTAGAACCACCAAAATCTATATCGGCTTGGGCTAATTGCGACGAATCAGATATTTTTTGATTAGCTTGTGGATATTCGCCATCGGGAGATGCTTGCTGAATCTGGCTTGCAAGTGCAGCAGATGAAGTTACTGTTGTTCCAGGAACTGGTGCTGCATTTTGAGACTTTTGAGTATATGTCTGGGATGTTACTAGCTCTGGATTCACAAATAGATGTGGCTTTTCGGAATCTTGATTAGCAAAATTCGAGCTAAAATGCTCAACAGATGTATTTTCCTGTTTTGAAGAAACTCGATGTGATTGTACGAATTGTTGCTCGATTGTTTTCTCAACTGTTTGAGCAGATGCAGATAAGCTACTACTTAATAATGAAATAGCTGCCAAACTCAACGAAAAAACGCTTTTGCGAAGAAAAATTTGATTCACGTTCACTCCTAATAGATATAGCCACTTAAATATGGACTAGCTTAGTTTTAGTCTATATGACGGCAGTATTTAATATTTAACACCAAAAAAATTATAGCTACATCCTTAATTAGGCAGAAATTCTGTTAAATAGCTACATGTTTAGAATTACTAATATAGTTTATTTTACGGTTGACAAAGAAATATACACATAGCCAAAAATGTATTAAATCAAAAATATAGTAACTATAGCTGGCGATTGATATTTAAATTGATACTTTATATCTACGCATTTGCTAAGTCATGGGAATTGGATTGTTCGCAATGCAATTATGGCTACAAGTATAAGCTATAGTTTATCTCTCGCCACTGAATATTATTAAGACTCAAAATTTCCAAGCTTTAATTTAACCTTACCGAGAGTAAAGTAAATTATCATTATTTTCTCTATATTCAAAATTCAAATTGTCCAAAAGACTTGCCGTCTATTTTGATTGTTGTTGTGGGAATTAATACATATCTTAATTTTGAATCGACAATTGCTTAGATAAAAGCTAAATGCAATTTATACATATCAGTAATAACTCGTATCGTAAATAAGTCAAGATTTATAATTAAGAGAATATTGACTAATTCTTTACAAAAAAAATATATTATTTATATAATTTTATATAAAGTAAAAGGTATAATTCCTATTCTCTATATAATTGTTTTCAGCAACCGTATTATTTCTGATTTATATTTATTTTTAATGAAATATAGGTGAAGTGGTATTTATAATTTCAATTTATATGATATCTTTTTTATTATCATAAAAAATAACAATAATGCTTTTGTAAAAAACATCAAAATTGATGATATTCGCTTTAAAAAATAAAAGCTTTAATATCGAAATATTCACTTCAATAACTTATGACTTATTTCAAATAAAGCTGTAATAATAAATACAAAAAAATTCCTAAATATTGATTTTAATTAAAGAATTTGAAAAAAATAACTTTTGTTAAAAATAATCAACTGCATTGAATTACTACAAATAGAAAAAATTGTTTTTATGTTATAGGCGTACTATATTTTTTATTAATTTAAATTAGATTTATAAAGATGATAATTATTTTATAAATAATAAATATGAGGTAAAAAAATGTTATTTTAACATCATTTTTAGTTTCCAGTAAATACATATAGTTATCAGCATTACTCAAATCTATCATGAAAAAAATTAGAATTTTAAACTTAGAAATTGATAATTGGTCTAAACAAGAACTGCTTGACAAATTAAAGTCAGGAGTAGTACTTACGCCAAATGTAGACCATATTGTTAAACTTCAAAAAGACTCAGAATTCGTCAAATCTTATAGTATAGGTGATTATAAAATTTGCGATAGTCAAATAGTGATGTATGCATCTAAATTTTTAGGAACTCCAATTAAAGAAAAAATATCTGGGTCTGACTTACTGCCTGCATTTTGCAATTATCATAAAAACAACGAGGATATTAAAATTTTTCTACTAGGCGCAGCCCAAGGAGTAGCTAAAACAGCGCAGAAACAAATTAATCATAAAATAGGAAGAAGAATTGTTGTTAATAGTTATTCTCCACCTTTTGGCTTTGAGAAAGATGAAGCAGAATGTATGAGAATAATAGATTTAATTAATAATTCGGATGCGACAGTTCTAGTTATAGGTTTAGGTGCGCCGAAGCAAGAAAAATGGTTGTATAAATATAAAGATGATTTAAAATTTATCAAGATATTTATGGCATTAGGGGCAACCATTGATTTTGAAGCAGGAAATGTCAAAAGAGCGCCAAAATGGATGAGTGAAATCGGATTAGAATGGTTATTTCGATTATTATCCGAACCGAAAAGATTATGGAAAAGATATTTACTAGACGATATTCCTTTTATCTTCTTGATTTTGAAACAAAAGCTAAGTATGTATATGAATAAAGATTCTAAAGAGACTCAGCAAACTTTGTTAGCGGACAAATATTAGTCAGATAAATAGGCTATTTACGAGCCTATTTATCATTTATACTCATATATATTTGTACAATTTTTATGTGAAGCGGCAGAATATTCTGACCGCTGTTTATTTATAGTTAATTTAATTGTTTTAACTCCTGAAATAATGTTTGATAAATTATAAAATAGCTGAAGTTAACGGAGCGTGGTAGGTAGGCATAAAAAATTTTCAAGCCATTAATACTACCTTTAGAGAAGGCTGGTAGCGTCACATAATGGTCACAATTCCTCTGTAAAAAAAATGGGTAGAAAACCTAAACTGTATTTTGTCTCCTCTAGAAGAAAAATATGCGGCGTTGGGTAAGTCCTTTTGATATTACTCAATCGAAAGCCACTACAGTAATCCTGTTTAATTAT
Organism: Cyanobacteria bacterium J06633_8; assembly: GCA_039820645.1. Lineage (GTDB taxonomy): Bacteria > Cyanobacteriota > Cyanobacteriia > Cyanobacteriales > Nostocaceae > Rivularia. The sequence continues at coordinate 83,130 of JBCBPQ010000005.1, forward strand.
TAATTGAATTTAGGTATTGCAATAGCATAATGTTGTAACTAAGAACATAATATGTATTTTTAATTTGCGGATGATTGTGACGAAAGTAAACACTCTTCAAAAAAATCTGTATATAGCAATAAACCCTTCTATGGTTTGTTTTATCGAAGGGTTCATAAATAAGATATCCAAGCTAGTTTTATCTACGATTACCTTTATACAATTGAAACCACCTTTGCTAAATTATTTAAATAGGTTTTTCTAACTAGCATTTCTGAAGTATTCTCCAGTCCAACTTTATTTAAAATTTCTTCCCAACGATATACCCAATCATGTCTTAGTAATGAATTAATCATATTATCTTTACGTATTTTCCGCAGTCTTTCGGGTTGTGCATCAAGTTCAGCGATTATATCGGCTATCTCAGTAGTATTATCGGGCACTTCAATTACAGCATCAGGCCAGTCAAAATATTTACTATAAGCTTCGCAAGCTGGTGGAATTCCCAGCATAACTGCTCCCCCTGCTGCACCTTCAAAAAAGCGCGAACCTAATTCTTCTTGAGTGCCTATTTGACTCCCACTATCAAATTTTGCTTTGTTAGCAATAAAATACCGGCTTCTTTTAATTAAATTACTATACAAAGTTCGATGTTCTTTGTAATTCCTCATTTCTAGACCTTTGAGAGTATCGTACAAATAGAGGAAGTTGTCGCGTTCAGTTAATTTAAGCAAAGACTGATGTACAATTGGCGAGCGACGACCTATGCTATAAACATCGATATGTCTTTGAGGATCTTGGGGATAAGGACAAAACTTCACTGCATCAACGGCATAAGGCAAACTGTAGCAAGGACGTTTAACTAATTGACTGATAGCATTCACACTTTGACTTTGAGTCGTAAATATATAGTCAAAGTCTTTGGCAAGTTTTAAACAAAGTGCAGTTTTGTGATTTTCAACTTCTTTTGCCCAAAGTTCATCAATCCATAAAACGGCTTTTTTACATTTGTCACGCCATCCTTTGATATCATTAATACAAGTTAAATCCCAAAAATGCTGACAAATAAAGAATAATAAATCATATTCTTGATCTATTACTAATTCTTCGCAACCAGAACGTAATAGTTTGCTTTGATTTAAAGCTAAACCAGTATAGTTGGCTATTTTTTTTCTAGCTTCAGACTTAAAATTAGATACGTATGACTGTGACAGTAAATCAGCACTGTCAAAATTCTTAATTACATCTTCAAATTCATATTCAGCCGAACGAAAAGCTTCGGATTGATAACCCCGCATTGACACTATTAAAATACGGGGTTTCTTATGATAATTAATATAGGGTTTTTGAAAGCTTGAAATAGCTTTTCCTTGAAAATTTAATTTACGAGTGGTAGTTTCTAACATAATTGCAATCAATTTTTATCTAAAATTCTTTGAAAATCTCATATTAAGGTAATATTTTGTTCAATAGCGCTTGTTTTGAATCGTTTACTGTTCGCCAATCATCTTGCAATACACCTCCGGTACCTTTACTGTTTGGATTCCAACACCAATAAGCAAAGCTCAGTTTTTTGTGGGCAATATAATCTACAAACTTCCCCTGCCAAATGCCTTCTTTAGATTTGGCATCGACATGATACCCTCCAAATTCACCAATGAGAATGGGAGCAATATGTTGTGTATGAATGTAGTTAAATCCTATTTCCCAACGCTGGTAAAGATTGTTGGGAAAATCTGAATCTTGAAACCAGGAAACTTGCTCCCCACCGTATTCGTGAGGGGAGTACACCAGTTTGCTGGGTTTTTTCAGATGTACGGGATATTCCCGAACACCTTCTAAATTTGCACCCCAAAAGTAACCATGCTGTATTTGATTGGGTACGTTTTTTTCTATACCCTCTACTACAATCAACCAGTCAGGATTTATATCAAGAATCTTGTCTCCAGCCTTTTGAACTGCTAAACGCCAATCAGTTGAAATATCATAAGTTCCCCAACTTGCACGCCCGTGGGGTTCGTTTTTCAAATCTGCACCAATAACATTGGGTTGATTTTTATAACGTTTTGCTAACAGAATCCAGGTATCTATCCAATCCTCTTCTGTAAAACCATCTCCGTACCAAACTTCTGAAATATGTCCATCCTTCAGACAATGACTATCTAATAAGATTAACAATCCCTGTCTGTGCGCTTCTTGGATAACTAAATCCATAACTTCTAAAGGAGTTTTTCCATGAAGTTCTGAATTTGCACCAATAGAAAAATCAACACCACTAATGTGTGAAGATTTTATCGCTTCCACAGAATAAGGCAAGCGAATTATGTTATAGCCCAAGCTTTTTATATGAGCGAGCATTTCCTTGTAGTCTCTAACCCATAAACCATGAGGTGCATGGGTATCAATTTCCATACCAAACCAGTTGATACCACGTAGTACCACTACTTTACCCGTATTATCAACAATCTGAGATTTGTGTGCTGATAAGGGAGGCACGATGGTAGTAGCTGCGATAGAAGTATTAACTTGAAAAAAATTGAGAAATTGGATAGAAAACAGACTCAAGCTTATGCAAAGTAAACTAAACAATAAGCTTTTAAGAATAAGTTTTTTCGACTTTCTAGAATTAATATCGATTTTAAATATGTTGCAAAATAGTTTCCATACAACCCATGTTAAAGGCTTGAATATACTACGTTTTAATCTATATAGAATTGGCATAATGTGAGGTAGAAGCAGCATAACTACTTTATCTGGGTCTGCTTTTGTTTACAGGTAAACAAATTTTGTATCTATTCTTAATAAATTGAATAGAATAGAATTAAATCGAATTAATTGCACTTTTGATGCTGCTATAGAAATTCTCTGTTCTAAGCACAGACCATGTAAGTCTGTTATCAATCAGTTTTGCACGTTCAGCTTCGTGCAAATTAGACTCTTTATTTAAAGCTAATAACTGCATTAAAGACAGAGCAAAACATTCTGGTTCGTCGGCTATTTTGATAGCAGAGGGGTAATCTAATATTCCTCGCATTGCAACAGTTGTAGCAACTATTGGACTTCCGGAAGTAATAGCATCTAAAGTCTTGATCTGAATTCCACCGCCACTTATTGAAGGAATCGCAATTACTTTAGCCTGTGCCATAAACAGTTGTGCATCATTGACAAAGCCGCAATACTTAACATTTGGGTATTTTTCCATTAACCATTGGGCACCAGAACCAGCGACATGAATCGATATATTTGTAGGTAAGTGGGGATAAACTGCTTGGAAAAACCACTCCAAACCGTACTTATTAGCTTTCCAAGTCCAGCTACCAATTATGCCAATATCACAGTATTTAGTTACAGCATTCTTAGGTGGTTTTGTGCGGATAGACGGCAGATGAAACACTTTACTAATTTGATTTTGACTATAAAAGTAATTAGAGTCATGGGGGGTTAGCGTCCATACTTGTTTTGATGAAACAGCTAATTTGTCTTCCATCTTTTTTATCAGATGAGCTTCTCTTTTATAGATGTATTTAGATAGAGACCTCTGTGCATTTTTTAATTGTGCTTCATACAATTGATGTTCTAGGTTATGAGCAATAAAGATTACTTTAGACTCTTTAGGGAACAAAGGCAATAACCAACCTAATTGTGCATGGTCAATTATGACAGTTTCGTAGTTATCTCGATGTAAAATACTTTTTATTTTTGTAAAGTATTTTTTCGAGTAGTATTTAGCTGCTGAGTAAGGAAGATGTTTAAATAAACTTAAAGCCATCCATAAAAATGAATAATATTTCGATTTTTCTGTCTCGATATATCTTTGTTCTATGACAATTTCATTCTCATTTTTAGGTTTGGTGTCATTAGGACGTTGATATCCAACAACTAATACGTCATGTCCGCATTGCTTTAAAGCATTAATAAAACATTGAGATGCAATTTCCCCGCCAGTTCTTCTTCCACTTGGAAGAACGGTTGTTAAATATAAAATTTTCATCGAAATAAATTCAAAACTAATTTAAATTAATGACCTGATGTCCGAAACAACTTCCTTTATCACTTGAGTGCCAAATAGCGATTCAAGTACTTTCGGCTCAATACGAATTTCTTCTGAGTTAGAAAGTAAGTTGATAATAGAATTGGCAAAAGATTGGGTATCAGAAGCTATTCTGAAATACTCTCTGACACAAAAAGGTAAACCGGCTATTCCTTGAGGTGTGGAAACAATTGGTTTACCAGCCATCAACATTTCTAAGGACTTGATACTAACTCCACTACCAGTTAATACTGGATTAATTAAAACCCGCCCAGAATTATAAATTTCCTTAGAGGATGGCGGATTAATACTTATATCTACGCCTTCAGTTTCTTCACATAGCTGTTTAATTTTATTTATCGGTTTCGCTCCGGCAATTAAAACTTTAATATCAGAAAAATGCCTGCGAATTTCAGGTAGAACATGACTCAAAAACCAGATAATACCCGCTACATTATTATTAGAATATAGATTGCCTAGAAAAACAACATCATAACGAGCATATGGGTTAATTTTTTGATAAAGTTTATTTTTTTCATGAGATTGATAAACTTCCATTAAAGGAGGTAAATAGCGTCCATTTTTAAATCCGTGAGATTTCCAAAATTTTAAATCTTCTGCCGAGATATCATAAAATAAAATACTATTTTTTAGTAAAGATTTTTCATATGTTTCTAAATGAGCGAGGGATAAATATCTTTTGATTTTACTTGTACCAATAGCAGAAGCAAATAATCGTTGGTAATACAAATGCTCGATGTTATGAGTGCGAGTCACTATCGGGATGTCAAAATGATGGCTGAGCTTTGATGCTATATCTCCTCCGTGAATACCATCTAACCAAATTACATGAGGTTTAAAAGTACGAACTTTTGAAACTAAGTGATTTAATTTTTCTGCTTCTATAAGCCTAGAAGTGACTTCTAGAGGGTAACGAAACAGATTTAAAAGTCTAGAAGCTTTAGTACATAAATCATATTTGAAGGGAATCAAATATGTAGAACTGACATATTTTTTTATTTCAGCGACTTCTTCAGGTTGCGGAATTTTATCAAACCAGCATATAAGCTGTAAATCTACGCCAATCTGAGAAAAAGCTTTTATTCTTCGCCACATATCTACCCGCCCTCCGTGAATCGCAGGATAGGGTATATCATGACATACTAAAGTAATTTTCATTATCTATATTGTCTCGATGAATCAAATTATTTATGTTTGGTAAATGCTTTTAAATTCATCCATTCTTGCTTTATAAAAGAAGGATGATATTGATATTTTTTAGCTTCTCGGTACTCTATAGCTAAAGAAAAGACAGTAGAAACGTATACTATCCAAAAAATACTATTTGTTTCGACCAAGGTGCTTTCGCTAATGTTGTACATAACTAAAAAAGTTAAGTACATTAAAGGCCAGACTCCTTCTATACATTGAGTGATTCGCAACCACATTACTCCTTTAAAAAAAGTAGTAATAAAACTCAATATAAATACCATTAAACCTGCAATTCCTAACTCTATGAATAAATCCATAAAACCGTTGTGTCCGTAAGGACATTCCCATGCCAAAGTACGCCAAAGATAAGCAGTTATTTCACTGTCCCAATCTCTCCAGACAGCATTAAATCCATACCCTAGCCAAGGACGCTCCCAGATTAAATCGAACATTGCACTCCAGATGTCGGTACGTCCGGTTAGAGTCATGTCTTTTCCAAATGCGTCGGCAACAACGGGTAAGTTATCTAATAAAAAAGTCAATATACTTCCAACGGTAAGTATCAATGCAATCATTAAAGGGATTAACTGGTTGTAATTACGTCGCCAACTTCTGTAAAGAGGCAAAATAGCCATCAAAGATAGACAAACAACTAAAGAAGACGTGGAAGTTGAAAGTAGGATTAAAGCAATAGAGAGAATAAACCCAGCCCAGGGAACCCATCGATATCTAGGATTTTGAATCGGATTACTCATGGCAACAAACAAAAATACCATCGTACTCAGATTCATCAATCGACCCAAGATATTTTTATGGGTCATTATTCCACGCCAAGAACCGGCATGAATCCCTCCTTCTTGAACTGTCATTAATCCATACTTTGGCAGTCCTATTGCAAACATAAAGCTCAGTATTATTACTATGCCAAGCGCGCAAGCTAATAACTGCAACTGCTCTCTTAAAGTGAACCGCATTGCCATATAGACAGCAAATAGACTTGTTCCTAAAAGCAGAATGCTACGTCGCGGAGTAATATCAGGTGCAACAGTCCATAATGTTGAGGCTAAGACAATTCCTAAGAATACCCATATCCAAATATTTTTCTGTGCAGCACGTACAAAATTTTTCTGATACTTAACTATTAACAAGAAAGTAATAGTATAAACTAACATAAAAAATTTAGGACTATAGGAGTCTTGACCTATACTCCCACTACCTCCTTCTATAAGTACGGGTATTAAAGCACTTGTAGAAAGAAAAAGAGTGAATACAACAAATATCTGTTCGGCTAGCTTTGGCAATTTTGGCATACCGAATATATTTCCTAAATATATTAATTATTTATGAAATGAAATACCATTATTTTAAAGGTATCGTTAAATTTCATAATTTATTTTCAGCAAAATAACTGATGAAGTTTTTCAATTAATGAACCAAGTATTAGCTTTTGTCAATAGAGTAATTTTGGTTGACATAGCCATATATATTAAATTTATAACACTTTATCTGAAACATACATATTGATATGTAAAATTGTTAAAGCTCATATATAGTAAAGACTTTAAGGTTTAGTACATTCATAACATTTTTGATTTACTGAATATATTATTGAAATAATTATCCGTATTTTCACTTTTTTCGTGATAAAAACTCGCGAAGATTTCACTTAATCTTCATCGGCAAGTTTTATTTTGGTAAAGTTTTTATTAATTAGAGTCCATTTGCGATGAAGCGAGATATGTTGAGGATATTGCCAAGTTGGTGAATTTGCAAATAATATATGTCGCAATATATTACTAGAAGTTTTTGAGAGGTAATAAGTAGGAAATACTGATGATGTGACATCTTATTTTTAACATTGTATTAACTAATTAAACTAAAGGATACTACAGGCAAGTAGTTTTTAATACTTGTATAACTAGTATTATAATTATCTTCACAATTAAGTTAACTGAAAACTTATTTACAACTTGTTTATTAACCGAAACTGTATATTAAATTGTTTTACATGGGATTTTGAATGGAAACAAAAATGCCAGCAAAAGAACACAATTTGCAGCCTTTGAACGAAACCACATCTTTAGCGAGAGAACCATACTGGTTATTAAAAAGACCTGCAAATATTGAAGAAGAAAATATTGGTTTTGGTCAAATTTTTTCAATGTTGCGTCGTCGAGCAGCTTTGATTGCTAGCCTAGCAGTAATCGCAACCACAGGGGCTTTTATATATAGTTCCAGTCGCGCTCCCAAGTATGAAGGTAAATTCCAATTATTAGTTGAACCTTTAAGAAATTCGGAAAGCGAACTGCTGGTTTTACTATCTCAAACTCTTCAACAGGATGTAAACAGAATTACTAGACAAAACAATACGGCTTTAGATTATCAGGCTTTAGTAGAGGTTTTGAAAAGTCCGAATATCATAGAACCCGTAGTTGAAAAAATTCAGTCCAAATATCCAGGGGTTACCTACAGCAAATTAGTTGGAGGTAGTAAAGCTGGTAAAGTCCCGAGCAGCGTTAAAGACGGGCAGTTGCACATCAGTCGTCTTGCACAAGGTGAAATAGAATCCAGAGTTATAGAAATTCGCTACAAGGATTCCAATCCTCAAAAAGTCCTATTTGTTTTAGATAAAGTCTCTGAAGCTTACCGTAAGTACAGTCTCGAACAACAGCAAACTAATTTACGTCAGGGAATCAAATTTGTAGAGCAACAGATTCCGAAATTGCGATTGCGAGTAAGTACTTTGCAAGGAGAAATGCAGCGGTTTCAGCAAAATTACAGTTTGTTTAATCCCGAGCTTCAAGGGAAGCAGCTACTTACTAGGGTTGATGAACTTGAAACGACAAAGATAGAAACTAGCAAACAACTTGCAGAAGCCAAGTCACTTTATGCTTCCTTAGAAAGTCAGTTAGGAATGTCGCAAGATGCAGCAATTGCAGCTTCAGCTTTGAGCGAGTCACCCCAGTATCAACAAATTCTGAAGCGGGTTCGAGATATAGAAGCTCAAATTGCTACAGATTCAGTACGTTTGAGCGATGCTAATCCAGTAATGGTATCTTTACGGCAGCAACGTCAAAAGTTATTACCTTTATTAAAGCGAGAAGCTCAATTGGCTTTGGGCGGGCAAGTCTCCGATAGCTTACTCAACTCGCCAGTCGGCACTTATCAAAATTCGGTGCGCCGCGACTTGATTCAAAAGATGGCTGAAACTGCAAATCAAATTCAGTTATTAGAAGCAAGCATTAAAGCTACCGATGGTGCTTTAGCTCAATTAAACCAACAAATCAAACAATATCCAGTAGTTGCTGGTAGATATGCCAATTTAGAGCGAGAATTACAAGTTGCTAGCGATACTCTCAAACAGCTTTTAGCCAAACAAGAAGCCTTGAGAGTGGATGCCGCACAGCAGGAAGTACCTTGGGAATTAATTATGTCTCCAAGGTTACCAAAAGACAAAACTGGTGAATATGCAACAGACGCTTCTAAGGGTAAGTTCTATATTATTTTGGGAGGAGCAGGAGGATTACTTTTGGGTATTTTAGCTGCTTTTATGCTAGAAAATGCTCAGAATGTTTTCCACGATTCAAAAGAGGTTAAACGAACTGCGAATTTACCCTTATTAGCGACAATTCCTTACTTAAAAGAATTGAAGCTATTGCCTGCTGCTGACAAGGAATTAGTCTATACACTTAAAAAAGAGGAGGCTTTAATTCCTGTAAATAAAAACAGACGCAATAAGGAGTACGGAGCATCTCCTTATATTCAGGCTTTTTACTCTTTGTATACTAGAATTCAAGCTTTAAAAGAAGAAACCCCTATTGCTTCATTGGTAATCACATCTGCAAATCCGGGAGAAGGCAAAACAACCGTTGCAACAACATTTGCTAAAACTGCCGCAGAAGCAGGTTTAAGAGTGCTTTTAGTAGATGCAAATTTACAGAATCCTCAAGTACATCACAGTTTAGGTTTGGTAAATACCCAAGGATTAAGTGAAATACTTTCTCAAGGTTTAGATTTAAACGATACACTCGGACAATCTCATGAAGAGGAAAACTTATTTGTGATTACTGCAGGAGAGATGCCGCGCAATCCGGCAAAGCTTTTCTCTTCACCAAGGATGAGAAACTTTGTGATGCGATCGCAATCTGATTTTGATTTAGTGGTGTACGATACTCCTCATATTTTGGGACGTTTAGACACCAGTATTTTAGCTACCCATGCCGATGGAATATTGATGGTTGTCGGACTCGGGAAAACGGTTCGTCCATCACTTTCGACAGCATTGGATGAATTGGAAGCCGGACGTAATAATATATTGGGTTTAGTTTCCAACACTATGGAGTCTTAATTAATCGCAACAAGCGGATTATTTAAGTATCAAAATTTAATAAATTTCCATCAACATAAATGGTGAATTCCTTAAACGCAATTACCAGGTATATCGATAAAAAAATATCTAGCCAGTTTATTCGTAATCTTGGCTGGCTAGGTATTGCTGAGATATGTTACAGAGTCCTACGTTTAGGACTAGTAGTCATCACCGCGAGGTATTTAACTCCCCATGACTATGGTTTGGGAGCAATCATTCTTGCAGTACGCGAGTTTGCAATTACTTTCGCTGATGTAGGTATCGGCGCAAAGATTATCCAAGCCGAGGAGAAAGAACTGCCGCATTTATGTAGTTCTGCTTTTTGGTTAAACTGGGTAATTTTTGCCAGTTTATTTATGATTCAGGCTATTGTATCGTTCCCTATCGCTTCGGTTTATCGCAGTAAAGAGATTATTTTTCCAATCATTGTTAGTGGAATAGCTTATTTAATTTGGCCTATTTACGGTATCCAAAAAACTTTAATTCAAAGAGAAAATCGCTTTAAAGTCATAGCATTTACCGACACTATTCAATTCTCTATTTCTGGTGTGTTAACAGCAATTTTTGCTGTTATGGGTATGGGAGTATGGGCGTTTGCTCTACCTATAGTTTTAGTCGCACCTTTAGAAATAATCATATATTACAAATATCATTCTTGGCGACAGCAAGAAGGATTTACAACACTATATTGGGATGAGATATTAAGTTTTGGAAAGAATATTTTGGGTGTGGGATTACTTAAAACTTTAAGAAATAATCTAGATTATCTGATAGTTGGACGATTAATAAGCGTGGAAGAGTTAGGAATCTACTTTTTCGGTTTTAATGCTGGTTTAGGAATTAGTTTAAGTATTATCAATGCCATTAGTTCGGTGATGTTGCCTCACTTATGTGAAGCTCGTATGGAATGGAGTGAGTTCAAACATCGCTATCTTCACAGCATCAGAACTATTGCGATGATAATTGTTCCTTTTGTTTTACTGCAATCTAGTTTGGCTCCCATATACGTTCCCATCGTTTTTGGTGAGAAATGGATACCAGCCATACCTATTTTGATAATAGTTTGTTTGTCAGCAATTCCTAGACCTTTTGCAAATGCAGCATCTCAATTATTGATTGCTATTGGTAAACCTCATTTAGATTTATGGTGGAACGTAATTTTTACTGGTTTATTTGGTGTTTTATTATTAATAGGGGCTAGCAGTGAATTTATTATCAATACTATTTTTGATGCTGAGACTGTTAACAGTTTGACCCTGATGATAGGAGAACATTGGCAAGTGATTGGTATAGCTTTATCTGTTTTATTAGTCCATATAATTTTCTTACCATTTTTTACTATCTGGGTGACACGTTATGTGTTTCCGAAGAAAGTTTAAAATTTAGGCATGGAGTATGGCTAATTGGGCACGAGGGTGAAGATTTATTCAATTCAAGTGTAAGTTAAAACTGTTATTATTTATTTTTTAGCATTGCTTAAATAAGGAATTATTGTATCTTTACGAGGCCAGTTTTTCCAGATAAAGCGCAGTAAAAAGGGTAATGAGATTGCCATCAGTAAAAGACCAAGCCACCAATAATTAATTAAATTTTGCAGGCTCTCTGCTGGCTTGTAACTGGATGAATCGCGAGGTAGAAGTTGCGATGATAGAGCTAGAATGTTATTTAACCCGTGAAAAGCAATTGGCACAATTAGAGAGCGCGTTTTTATGTAAAGCACTCCGAGAATGATTCCCAGCAACGTCAATCCAATGGGATTTTGGGGATGTAAAAAGCCGAAAAGCAATGATGAGGATAACAAGCCCGCACGGATTCCCCATTTAGTAGCCCAACGTTGTAATATAATTCCTCTAAATAGAAATTCCTCTGTGACTGGCGCTACTATACAAAATGCAAGACTTACCAGCAGATTTGATGCGAAAGAGTTAGAATTTTCAACAGTTGGACTATTAGCAACATTGCCTAGGAGTTGTTCGACAAAATTCGGTGCTGCTAATGAGAGTAAATAAAATAATACTATGAACGTACTAAGGGAAAAAATTATAGTTAGTGGAACTAACCACCCTAACCACAGCCAATTATAGTTTTTTGGAAAATCGCCTAGGACATACTTAAGTTTAGCTCTCAAGCGCCTAAAGTCTTTTACCGACCAAACGCAAAGTAAAACAAACTGGGCAATATAGATTGTTATGACTGAGTCTTGCTGATTTAATTTTAAGCCGCCACTTGTTTCCAAAAAAAATAATCCAAAGCCAGTAATTAGGGATACAACTATAAACCGCAACACCAAATAACGAAACTTGAGCGATGTAAAAGGATTGTCAGTATTTTGAAGTGACATTCGGGTGTATGGTAGAAAAACTTTAAAAACTAAGACAGCTTCTTATTTGAGGCTGGCTCTACAGTAATCCTAGATGATATTTATTGTAAGAGTTTATATTTCTGTGAATTATTAATTTAATGACCAACAATTTCCGCAAAAATAAACATTGACAAGGAACGATTTACTAATCTTTGTTGAACGGCGCATCAAAGGTGCAGGAATGATTCGTTTTTCCTTTAACCGTTGGGAGACGTAAAATTTTACGTCTCTACAACCCGTCATAATAAATAATTTGGACTAATCCAAACTACTCACCGCTTCCATAACTTGCCCAGAAACAAAAGGTAAAATTTCTCTACTTTTAGCGTTTGTTTTCCCTTCTGTAAATACAATTAATAAATAAGGACGCTTATCCGGTATCTCAATATAAGCAGCATCGTGAAATACAGAAGAAGTCCAGCCACCTTTTGACCATATTTTCGCTTCTTGGGGAAGACTACCGCCCAAAAAACCAGTAATTTGGTCTTCTTCTGCATCTTTCGGTAATTCATCGGGGTTTAAACTGCGCTTCATTACATTCATCATTTCTTGAGAACGTTTTGCGCTAACTGCAACCCCACCAACGATAGCGTGCAATAATCTCGCGATCGCGTTAGTTGTTAACATATTGCGATTTTCTAATAACTGTCCGTAAAATGCCCGTTCTCTTCCGTATGGTCCATCACCCCAAGTTTTTTGACATACATTTACTGTCTGTAATTCTTCCCAGCCTAAAGATTGTAAGTAGCGGTTAACAATATGACGCTGCTGTTTCCAAGTTTCAAAAGGTCCAGGGGGTAATTCTGGGCCGGAAGTTGTACCAGTTAATACATCTACAATTAAGCTGGTAGCATCATTACTAGAATCTATAATCATATCGCGCAAGGCTCGCTGTAACTCTTCTGAGTCCTCAACCATGGCTTTCTCCAGCCATTCATTTACTGCAAGTAAATAAAATAGCTTGATTACAGAAGCCGGATAAATTCTTTCTCCACCACGATAATTAAAACCGCGTACAGAATGATTCCAGAAAGCATTGGGAGTTAAAGCACCACCAGTATTTACAGGTGCGGGAGGGTCGTAAATAATCCAAGTTAAGGCAATTTGGTTACGAGCTAACGTAGGAAATTTACCCCAAGTAGCCTCTAAAATACGATTACCTAGTTGTTCGAGTTGTTCGTCGTGCTTAAAAAACATAGTCGTCGTCCAATTTTGAATTAAAATTCGTTGTGTTTTTACTTACAAATTTTTATGGTTTCTCAAGAGGAATTGCAAGCAAACCTTGAATACGTAACTGAAGCCGATTTGAATATCTACGATTCTCCCGAATGTAAGGACTTATCAACTCAAGCTGAGAAAGGAAGACATTTACGGGTAATGGTAGAAACTTTAAATCAAACTGCGGTACAAATATGCTTGTGTGAAGATGATTATCCGGGTTGGTTGTTAATAAGCGATCTGAAATCATTATCACCAGCAGTTGAACCATTGCAAATTAAATCATTTTCCGAAGCCCAAATAAAGAAACTGATACCCGAAGTTATCGCATTTACTTACAAAGCTATGCAACAACCAAATTACTACCTTTGGGGTGGTACTGTGGGACCGAATTTTGATTGTTCGGGATTGATGCAAAAAGCGTTTGCTTCTGTGGGGATTCGCTTACCAAGAGATGCTTACCAGCAAGAACCATTTCTAAAGCAAGTTTGTACTGTAGAGAATTTTGATGCAAACTGTTTACAGAATGGTGATTTAATATTTTTTGGGACTCCTCAAAAAGCAACTCATGTGGGGCTTTATTTGGGAGAAGGTAAATACATCCATAGTTCTGGTAAAGATAAAGGACGAAATGGTATTGGAATTGACCTTCTTTCGGAACAGGGAGATGAGGTTAGTCGGTCATATTATAAACAGCTACGTGGTGTCGGAAGGGTAGTAAGCAGTTACATCCCAGAAAAAGGCTAAGGAAGGATACAAAAAAATTATGAGAAATGGGTTTGTTTCTGAAACATTGGCTCAAGAAGG